>JAVBMU010000126.1:0-6196 GCA_031552185.1 Cellulomonadaceae bacterium
TGATCAGTACGGCGGCGGGGTCCACATTTTGGCGGGTGGCGGCGGTACCTCGATCGGCGGGGAGAGCGCCTGCCTCCATCTGGCCACGCCCGAGCCGGAATGAGCGCCCGCGCCCGCCCACGTGTTGAGCCGCCGGCCGCCTCAGCCGCGCCGCCGCCTCAGCCGCGCCGCCGTTCGACGAGCAGGACCAAGACGCCGGCGATGACGGCCACCCACTCGCAGACGGCGGCGAG
The DNA here is from genome assembly GCA_031552185.1 of Cellulomonadaceae bacterium. Lineage (GTDB taxonomy): Bacteria > Actinomycetota > Actinomycetes > Actinomycetales > Cellulomonadaceae > JAVBMU01. The sequence goes on from JAVBMU010000126.1 coordinate 234, forward strand.
CACCTGCTGGGTGCCGCGAACCGTCTCGTTGACCGAGAAGAAACCGACCGTCGTCGAGAGATAGAAGGCGGCGAGGGTCGCCACGCCGAACCCGATGCAGCCGAGCACCGGCAGCCAATGCCGCCACACCAGAACGGCCAATCCCAGCACAAAGCCGGCGATCGCGTTCACCAGGAACAGCGGCCCGACGACCTCGATGTCCTCATAGCCCATCGCCACATACAAATACAGATGGATGTCCGCGGAAAGCAGGACGCCGGCCGCGGTCACCCCGCGCAAGATCCATGCCCCGGAAGCCGCCCGCATGCTGGTCCCCTTCGCCATGCCGTCCTCCTCGGTGCCGGCCCGGCCCGCACCCCGGGCGATGGCCCATCCTCGCGGGCCTGCGTCAACGCTGACCCGCCCGGCGAAATCGCCGTCGGGGTGGTCCAATTGAACGGCCGAGCCCCCCGTCCCGCGCGCGAAGGAGCCTGTCCATGTCGAATCCGATCGGGGTCGGGCCCAATCCCACGCCGGCCGCACCGGATTGCGCGCGCGATTGCGCACCGGTCGCGGACCGCCCGCCCCACCCATTGCTCAGCCGTCGCACCATGCTCGCCTCGGCCGGTGGCGTGGCGGTGATCGCGGCGATCGCCGCCTGCGGCGGCGGTGGGTCCGAGGACACGGACACCGCGAGCCCGGATCGCGGCACCGGATCCGAACTCGTTCCCTCGGGAGCGGTGCTCGCCCAGGCCGAGGACGTCCCGGAGGACGGCGCGATCTCGGTGGATGTCGGTGGCGCCAAACTCCTGGTCACCCAGCCGAAGACGGGCGAGTTCGCCGCCTTCAGTGCCATCTGCACCCACCAGCGCTGCACCGTGCTGCCGGGGTCGGGGGAACTCAAGTGCCCCTGTCACGGCTCGAGGTTCAACCTCGCCACCGGCGCGGTGCTCGGCGGGCCGGCGCCCACGCCGTTGCCGGCGGTCAACGTGAAGGTCGAGAACGGACGCGTCCTCGCGGTCTGACCCGGGGTCGGCAGCCGCGACGTCCCGCCGATCGGTGCCCGTGGAACGGACGGCGCGGCGACCCCCCGCCCCGATTCGTAGACTGGCGGCGTGACCTCCCCCTTCGCCGACGCCGGCCGGCAGGGCGCGGCAGCGGTCCGAGCCGCCCTCCCGCTCCGTCCGGAACTGGTCGGCATCGAGCCGTACGGCGCGCCCCAGCAGGTGGTGCCCGCCCGGCTGAACGTGAACGAGAACCCGTACCCACCCGGGCCCGCCGTCGTGCGATCGATCACGACGGCGGTAGCCGCCGTCGCCGGCGATCTGAATCGCTACCCGGACCGCGATTTCGCCGCGCTGCGGGCGGACCTCGCCGACTACCTCGCGGCGGAGTCCGGGGTGCGGCTGGGCCCGGACCGAATCTGGGCGGCGAACGGGTCGAACGAGGTGATGATTCACCTCCTGCAGGCCTTCGGCGGGCCGGGGCGCACGGCGTTGTCCTTCGCCCCGACGTACTCGATGTACCCCGAGTACGCCCGCGACACCCACACCCAGTGGGTGGCGGCCGAGCGCGGGCCGGACTTCGTGCTGGACCCCGACGCCGCTCGGGCCGCGATCCGCCGCGAACGGCCGGCTGTCGTGCTCCTGGCGAGCCCGAACAACCCGACCGGGACGGCCCTGCCGCCGGCGACGGTCGAGGCGATCTGCGCCACCGCGGCCGGAACTACTGTCGCCGGAACCACCGCGGGCGCCGTCGTCGTGGTCGACGAAGCGTACGGCGAGTTCCGCCGGACAGGGACGCCGTCGGCGCTGGAATTACTGGACCGGCACCCGAACCTCGCGGTGAGCCGTACGATGTCCAAGGCCTTCGCGCTGGCCGGCGCCCGCGTGGGGTACCTCGCGGCATCGCCCGATCTGGTGGCGGCATTGCAGGTGGTTCGGCTGCCGTACCACCTGTCCGCGGTCACCCAGGCGGTCGCCCGGGCGGCCCTCGGTCACGCGGGTGATTTGCTCGCCCAGGTGGACACGCTGCGCGCCGAGCGGGACGCGACGGTTCGGTGGCTGCGCGCGCTGCGGCATCCGGACGGACGTCCCGTGCAGGTCGCGGATTCGGACGCGAACTTCGTGCTCTTCGGCACGTTCGCCGATCGGCACACAGTCTGGTCCGGGTTGCTGGACCGGGGGGTGCTGATCCGGGAGACCGGTCCGGCGGGCTGGTTGCGCGCCTCGATCGGGACGGCGCCGGAGATGGCCGCCTTCCGGGCGGCGTTGGTCGACGTGGCGGGGTTGACCCGCCCGGGCGGGGACGAGGCCGGCGCGACGCGCGCCGGCGGGACGGGAGTGCAGCGGTGAGCCGGCAGGCACGCATCGAACGCACGACGGCGGAGTCCAGCGTCGTCGTCGAACTGGACCTGGACGGGACCGGGCGGACGGATATTTCGACCACCGTGCCCTTCTACGACCACATGCTGACGGCGCTCGGCAAGCATTCGCTGATCGACCTGACGGTCGCCGCCAAGGGAGACACCGACGTCGACGTCCATCACACGGTCGAGGATGTCGCCATCGCGTTCGGCGAGGCGCTGCGGATCGCGCTGGGGGACAAGGCGGGCATCGGCCGGTTCGGCGATGCGACGGTGCCGTTGGACGAGGCGCTCGCGCTGGCGGTGGTGGACGTGTCCGGCCGGCCGTACCTGGTGCACGACGGCGAGCCCGCCGGGCAGGCGTATCACCTCATCGGCGGCCATTTCACGGGATCGCTGACCCGGCATGTGCTGGAATCGATCGCCCACCACGCGGGAATCTGTATCCACGTGCGGGTGTTGGCCGGACGGGATCCGCACCACATCGTCGAGGCGCAGTTCAAGGCTTTGGCGCGGGCGCTGCGGGTCGCAATCGCGCCGGACGCGCGGGTGCAAGGCATCCCCTCGACGAAGGGAGCATTGTGAGCAACGACGGTGCGGAGCGCGCGGACCGGGACGCCCCGGACCAGGCCGGGCGGCCGGGCGACGCCGGAGCCGAGTTCGAGATCCCCGCCGACTTCGAGATCCCGGACGACATCTCGGCCCTTACCGGCGACGCCGGCGAGGCCGATCTCGTCGTCCTGATCACGCAAGTCGCGGGTGCCGAGGCGCTCGCGGCGGCCTGCGTGCTGGCCGACGTGGCGGCGGACGCGGTCGGCACCGAGGTCGGCGCCCTGGCCGTACTGCGCGATCGCACCGCCGGCGCGCCGGCTCAGGCGGCCGCCAAGCTGACCACGCTGGTCCGCGGCGCGCCGCTCATCCTGACCGAGCGCAAACACGGGCAACTGACTATGACCCGGTGGCAGGACGGCGTCGCGGGCGACGAACTGGCCCCCGGCCTGGTGTTGTCCGGCGCCCCCGCGGCGCTGGAGGACCTGCTGACCGGCGCGAGCACGCTCGCGGACCTGCCCGACGTCGTCGGCTCCGAGACGATCTCCCGCTGGAAGGCCCTGCGCCTGCTGACCGGCGCGGCCCGCCGGGGGCGCAAGCAGTGACCGGATCGGGCTCGCCGTCGGTCGTGGTCCTTGACTACGGCTTCGGCAACGTGCGCTCCGCGGTGCGGGCGCTGGAGCGAGCCGGCGCGACGGTGACGCTGACCGCCGAGCGGGGCCCCGCGCTGGGTGCCGACGGTTTGGTGATCCCCGGCGTCGGCGCGTTCGCCGCCGTCATGGCCGGGTTGCGCGCGGTGCGCGGCCCCGAGTTGGTCGAGCGGCGGCTGGCCGGCGGCCGGCCGGTGCTGGGCATCTGCGTCGGCCTGCAGGTGCTGTTCGAAACCGGGTTCGAGCACGGCGTCCGGGCGGATGGGCTGGGGGAGTGGCCCGGCGTCGTCGACCGGTTGCAGGCCGACGTCGTGCCACACATGGGCTGGGACACGGTCCGGGCCCCGGCTGGTTCGGTGCTCTTCGACGGCGTTGCCGACCAGCGGTTCTATTTCGTCCACTCCTACGCGGCGCGTTCGTTCCCATTGACCGACGCCGGATCGTCGCCACTTCGACCGCCCCTGGTCACGTGGTCCGACCACGGCGGGCCGTTCGTCGCCGCAGTCGAGAACGGACCGCTCGCGGCCACGCAATTCCACCCCGAGAAGTCCGGCGACGCCGGAGCGCGCTTGCTGCAGAACTGGGTTCGCTCGTTGTAGCCGGCTCGCGCCGGCGTCCATCAGGAAGGACCGACATGACCGACCGACTTGTGCTGCTGCCCGCCGTGGATGTCGCCCACGGTCAGGCCGTGCGCCTGGTCCAGGGCGCCGCGGGCACGGAAACCGGCTACGGCGACCCGCTCGCTGCCGCACTCGACTGGCAGGCGGGTGGGGCCGAGTGGATTCACCTCGTGGACCTCGACGCCGCCTTCGGCCGGGGTTCCAATGCCGACCTGATCGCCGACGTCGTCGGCCGGTTGGACGTGAACGTCGAACTCTCGGGCGGGATCCGCGACGACGAGTCGCTGGCACGGGCGGTGGCGGTCGGCGCCGCTCGGGTCAACTTGGGGACCGCCGCGCTGGAGAACCCCGACTGGACGGCGCGCGTGATCGCCGAGCACGGCGACCTGATCGCAGTGGGATTGGACGTGCGCGGGTTCACCCTCGCCGCCCGCGGCTGGACCCAGGAGGGCGGCGACCTGTGGGAGGTCATCGCCCGGCTCGAGTCGGCCGGCTGCGCGCGCTATGTGGTCACCGACGTGACCAAAGACGGCACCATGCAGGGACCGAACACGGACCTGCTGCGCGAGGTGTGCGGGGCCACCACGGTGCCGATCGTGGCGTCCGGCGGGGTGTCGAAGCTGGATGATCTGGTGGCCCTACGCGCGCTGACGAACGTCGGGGTCGAGGGCGCCATCATCGGCAAGGCGCTCTACGCGGGGGCGTTCACGCTGTCCGAGGCGCTCGACGTCGCCGGGCGGCCGTGACCGGGCCGGCGCCCGGCGCCGGCGGGCGGCCGTTGCCGAATGCCGGCGGGCGGCCGTTGCCCGGGTCGTCGCCCTTCGCGGGCGACGACGGCTCGGCCGACGCCGAACTCGCCGCCCTGTTGGACCGGTATGCGACGGGGAGCGCCGAGTCCGCCGACGTCGTCGCGCGCCTCGCCGTGACCCGCGTCCTGGTCCCGGTGCTGGCCCACGCCCGGCCGGGGGCGGAAGCTGCCGCCGGCGGCGGGGCGGAAGCTGCCGCGGGCGGCGGGGAACGGGAGGCCGCGGCGGGCGTCGTGGCGCTCGCCGCGCCGGACGGGCGCCGGGCACTGCCGGTCTTCACCTCGGTCGCGACATTGGCGAATTGGCGGGCCGACGCCCGCCCGGTGCCCGTTCCCGCGCAGCGGGCCGCCCTGTCCGCCGTGGGCGAGGACTGGGCCCTGCTCGTGGTCGATCCCGCCGGGCCGGTCCCGTTCGTGGTCCCGCGGCCGGCCGTGTGGGCGTTGGCCCAGGGTGAGCCCTGGCGGCCCGCGGTGGCGGGCGGCGCAGTGGATCCCGACGTCGTTGCGGAGATCGAGCGCGTGCTCGGCGGTCTCGCTCAGGTGTACGCCGTCCACGCTGAACCGGGGCGGGCGGCCGAGGTCGCGATCGCCCTGGGCCTGGACGCCGGCCTCGACCGCGCAGGCCTGGATGCGGTGCTGGCCGCGGTCAACGCGGCCCTCGCATCGAGCCGACTCATCGCCGACCGGGTGGACGCCCTCGAACTGCGCATCGGCCGCGCGCCGGCGACCGCCTGACGCCGCGTCGGCGTCGACGGCGCGCCTCAGGCATGGTGGTCCGGTCGGGTCGGCAACACCTCGACGCGGGGGCCGTCAGGGGTGTCGATGAGGACCCCAATACTCTGCGTCCAGAGAGACTTGGAGATCGCGCGGATAGGTGTGGGCACCCGTGGCGCCGACGCCGTGGCGCCGAGCGCCGGCGATCGCTTCGGTGGCCGCCGATCGCGTGGGTGGCCGGGCCGTCCGAGGCGATGCGTCGTGAGCGATACCTCTCGTTC
>JAVBMU010000132.1:0-33120 GCA_031552185.1 Cellulomonadaceae bacterium
CGGCGCGGCGGCCCCGAGGGCCGCCGCGCGCGGCACCGCGCCGGCGGCGGTCGCCGACGACGCCCCGGCCGCCACGCTCGACCTTCACGTCCGAGTGGCTGCCCGCGGTGTCGCCGCCGGCCTCCGGGCCGACGCCGGGCAGGTCGTGGCCATCATCGGGCCGAACGGATCGGGCAAGTCGACCCTGCTGCTCGCCGTCGCGGGCCTGCTGCGCACCACGCCCGCCGACGCCGTGACCGTCCGCCTCGGCGAGCAGGTCCTGACCGACTCGGCCCAGGGCCTGGCGGTCGCGCCGCAGCGCCGCCGGGTGGGCTGGTTGAGCCAGCGACCGCTGCTCTTCGAGTCGATGACGGTGGCCCAGAACGTGGCCTTCGGGCCGCGCGCCCGCGGGCTGGACCGGGCCGAGGCCCGATCGGCCGCGGACCGCGTCCTGGCCGGGCTCGGGATCGCCGAACTCGGCAACCGATCCGTCACCCGCCTCTCCGGCGGGCAGGCGCAGCGAGTCTCGCTCGCGCGGGCGCTGGCCGGCGGGCCGCGCGTCCTGCTGCTCGATGAGCCGTTCGCCGCGCTCGACGTCGCCACCGCTCAGGCCGCCCGGGCGACCCTGCTGGCGGCACATCGCGCCCACCCCCGCACGACTCTCCTGGTCACCCACGATGTGCTCGACGTCGCCGTCCTCGCCGATCGGGTGATCGTGCTGGAGGGCGGGCGGGCGATCGACGACGGTCCGGTCGCCGAGGTCCTCACCCGGCCGCGTTCCGAGTTCGGCGCCCGCCTCGCCGGGTTGAACGTCGTCTTCGGGCGCGCGACCGCAGTCACCCGCCCGGCGGACGCAACCGCCGAGCGGGAGGCGGCCGTTGCCCTCGGCGGGCCGGCCACTGCCGGGGACGGGCCGCAGCCCGAAACCGCCGCGGGCGCATCCCCGGGGCCCGTCGTCGTCGGCACCGCATTCGGGCCGCTGGCCGACCGCGAGCGTGCCGTCGCCGTCTTCGAGCCGCGGGCCGTCGCGGTCCACGCGACGTTGCCCGAGGGTAGCCCCCGCAATGCGCTGCGCGTCGTCGTGACGGCCCTGGAACCAACTGGCCCGCTGCTGCGGGTGCACGCCGAACCGGCCGACGGGCCCGGCCCCACGCTCGCCGCAGACCTGACTGCGGCATCCGCCGCGGAGCTCGCCCTCGCCCCCGGCGCCCGCGCCTGGTTCGTCGTCAAGGCGGCCGAGGTCACCATCTACGCGCACTGACATCGACGCGCACTGACATCGACGCCGGCCGGCGTCAGCCCAAAATCGGCCCCGCCGCCGACGCCGCCGACGCGAAGGACCCTGCCATCGGCAATTCGGGCAGGATCACCGCCTGCGCCGCGTGGTAAATGTCCGGCTTGCCGACCCAGGTCAGCCCCGCCGGTCGGTTCGAGGTGTCGAGTTCGTGGTGCCAGGAGCCCCGTTCGGCGTCGACGACATGGCTGCGGATGAACCGCCACCACTCCTCGCCCGCCCGCTCGTACCGCGCGTCCCCCGTGACGACGCCGAGGACGTGCGCGGCCCCGACGGCCTCGGCGATGACCCAGTGGAACCGGCGCGGCTCCACGGGCCGCCCGGACCAGTCGACGGTGTAGACGAAGCCGCCCCGCTCGGCGTCCCAGCCGTCCGCGACGGCCCGGTCGAAGATCGACGCCGCAGCGTCGGTCCAGCCCGGGTCGGCGGCGGCACCCTGCGCGTGGGCGACCTGGAGGATGAGCCGGGACCACTCCAGGCCGTGCCCGGGCGTCGAGCCGTACGGCTTGAACTGGTCCCGCGGACGGTCCGCGTTGAACTCCGGCAACGGCCGCCAGGCGGCGTCGAAGTGCTCCGGGATGCGCCCCGCGCGTTCGCTCGCCCAGCCGATGACGCGGCCGGTGATCGACGCCGCCCGGTCCAGCCACCGCCGGTCGCCGGTGGCATCGTGCGCCGCGAGCAACGCCTCGACGCCGTGCATGTTCGCGTTGACCCCGCGGTACGGGTCCACCGCGGACCAATCCCGACTCGCCTCGTCGGCGAGCATGCGGGGGCCGGGCTCCCAAAAGTGCCGATCCAGCACGCCGAGGCCGGCTTCGAGCACGTCCTCGGCGCCCGGGATCCGGGCGACGACGCCGGTTGCGCCCGCGAGTACGACGAAGGCGTGCGCGTACCCGCTCTTGACCGGGTCGACGGCGGCGCCCGGACCGACCGAGGCGAACCAACCGCCGTCGGTCCGGTCCGCCAGGACGTCCCGCAGGCCGTGCAGCGCAAGCTCGGCCCGGCCGGCGGCGTCGGGCACGCCGAGCAGCGCGCCCAGCGCGAAGGTGTGCGCCATCCGGCAGGTGATCCAGGTGTGCAAGGGCTCGTTCGGGTTCAGCCGGCCGTCGTCGTCGAGCCAGCCCGCGGCGCCGTCGGGCCGCAGCGAGGCCGCCCCGAACGCCAGCAACGACGTGAACTGCCCGCGGCGCCACGCGGCGGCCGGGCTCACCTGGACGGTCATATCGGGTCCTTTCGTCCGGCCGCGGGGCCGCCGTGCTGACGCCGGTGCCCCGGGACGTCGTCCCGGGGCACCGGATGGTCCGGGGCCCGACGGCGACCGGCCGGCGGGCCTCAGGCTAGACGCTACCTGCAGGTACTGCTCGCGTAAGGAACGGTGTAGGTCGCGGTCACGACCTTGCCGTCGACGGTCGCCGTGGCGACGACCGTCGCCGTCCCGGCCGGCATGGCGGCCAGCCGGGTGTTGAACGCCTGCGAGGTCACCTTGCCCGGCGCCACGCCCCTGACGGTCTTGGTGCCGTAGGCGGTTCGCAGTTCGATGTCGGCCGGCACGCCCGCGGTGTTGGTCGCGCTGATCGACAGGTAGACCTTGCCGGCCAGGCATTGCGCCGTGGCCGCAACCTCGAGGCGAACCGGCTGCGGCCGGACCACGATGGTGACCGGCACCGTGACGCTGGTCCAGCCGTCGTCGACCGTCACGTGGGCGGTGTACGTCCCCGCGGCGGCGAACCAGTGGGTCCCGCCCACCTCGAGCCCGTCGCCGCCGGCGACGACGGCGGCCGGCTCGGCGTCGGAACCGTCACCCCAGCTGATCGACGCCCGGTAGCCGCTCGCGTCGGCGGCGCGGCCGCCGGCCACGGTCGCCAAACGGAACGTCGCGTCGGTCTGTTCGACGGCGGTCAGGCCCGGCTCGGCCGTGACGCTCAGCGCGGGCACGTCCACGAAGGTCCCGTCGTGAGCCACGGCGAACAGGTGGATCCGGCCGTCGCGCAGCGTGCCCGACTGGGCCGGCACGGTGAGACTGACCACCCGCTTGCCCTCGGGCAGCGCGAGCGGGGCGCTCGCGAAGACCGCCGCCTTCTGGGACGTCGGCGAGCCGCCGACGAGCCGGTTGTCGGTCACCGCGACCGGAATGTTGCCGTAGGCCGGGCTGGTCGCCGTGCCGGTCCAGTCGCCGAAGCTCAGGGTGATCGGCGTGGTCGAGCCGTCATCGAAGGTCAACGTCCCGGTCGCCGCCTGGTTCTTCTCGGTGGCGGTGGCGATCACGGAGAGGTGCTGCGCGTCGGCGGGCACCTCGAGCGACACCGTCTGCCCCTCGAAGGTCATGTTGTCCGGGGCGCCGGGCGCCACGGCCGGAAGATCGAACTTCAGTTCGGTGCCGGGCACCGTGCCGCGGCTGCCCTGGACGAAGCCCTTGGCCGCGAGCTGGGCCCGGTCGATCGATGTCGTCAGCGCGTCGCAGTTGCCGTAGGACGCGCCGACGGCGCCGATGCAGACGTTGTTGTAGGCCGCGAGCAGTGTGCCGTCGCGCTGCAGCGAGACCGTCACGTAGGTCGTGGCGGACACGGTCCGGCCCTTGGCGGTCACCGTCACCGTGACCGGGTACACGCCCGGCGCGGCCCACGTGTGCGTGGCGGACAGCGCGTAGCCGCCGAAGGGCAGCGCCTTCGCCGTCGCGGCCACCGCCGCCGTGCCGTCGCCGAAGGTGACCTTCGCCGGGTAGGCCGCGACGTCGCCGGTCAGGCCGGCCATCGTCGCGAACGTCCCGGTGTACGCCTTGCCCGCGATCGCCGACTGGTGGTCCGCCGGGGTGAGCGTGAGGTCGGTGCCGCCGGTGGCCCGCGGGTCGGCCAGCAACTCGATCTCGGCCAACGACGGCGACCCCGCGCCGGACCAGGCGGTGACGCTCAGCCGCACCTGGGCGACGACGGCCGCCTCGGCGAGGATGAACGGCCGGGTCTGCAGCGGGTAGTCGAAGACCTGGCCGGTGCGCTCGTCGAGCGTCGTCCAGGTCTTGCCGTCCGCGCTGCCCTCGAGCTTCCACGCCGTCGGCCGGGCGGTTCCGCTCGCGCCGGAGGTGAGCGTGTAGGCGTGCGCGGTGGGCCGGATGCCCGCGCCGCGCCACGTGATGACCGGGGTCTGCGTCGGGAAGGTCACCCGCGTGCCTGAGGTGTTGTCGACCAGGGCGCCGGCGGCGGTCCCATCGGCGGTCGAGATCGTCCCCAGGCCCGACGTCGTCGCGTCCTGCCACGGCGCCGGCACCTGGTCACCCGTGGTGAGCGAGGGCAGGGCGTCCTTCGCCCCGGTCCCCCACGTCGAGGCCGCGGCGCCCATCACGAAGTCGATGGTCGTGCCGGCCCTGACATCGTTCGTCGAGATCGTCGTCGACGTCCGGGCGACGCCGTTGACCTTCATCGACTGCACGTAGACGTTCTTCGGGCTGTTGTTCGCCGCGTTGACCACCAGATCGCCGGCCGGCAGATGCACCGTCGCCTTGGTGAACAACGGCGACCCGATCGTCCACTGGTCCGAACCGACCTGGAACGGGTAGATGCCGAGCATGGACAGCACGTACCAGCCCGACGTCTCGCCGTTGTCCTCGTCGCCGGGGTAGCCCTGACCGATTTCGGAACCGACGTAGAGCCGCGCCATGATCTCGCGAATGATCGCCTGGCTCTTGGCCGGGACCCCCGCCGCGACGTACATGTACGGGATGTGGTGCGAGACCTGGTTGGACTGACCGAGCTGACCCAGCCGCACGTCCCGGGCCTCATAGGCCTCGTGGATGCCGCTGTGGGCGGCCGTCTCCGGCGTCGAGAAGAACTCGTCCAGCTTGTTCTGCAGGCCCTTCTTGCCGCCGTAAAGGTTCGCCAGGCCCTGCGGGTCCTGCGGGGCGTGGAAGGCGAAGTTCCAGCCGCTCGCCTCGGTGTAGGCCCCGCCCCACGCCTTCGGGTCGAAGGTAGCGGCGTTCACGCCCCAGGAGCCGTCGGCGTTCCGAGCGGTGAAGAAGTCGACCTCGGGGTTGAACTGGTTGACGAAGTTCCGGGCCCGCTGCAGGAAGTACCTGGACTCGTCCCGGAGCTGAGCGCGGCGGGCCGCCGGCGTCGCCGGGTCCTCCGCCAGCTTGGCGGCCATGTTGCCGATGCCGAAGTCGTTGATCAGACCCTCGAGGCCCCAGGAGACGGATTCGCCGGTCGACGACGCGGTGTAGCCGAGGAAGATCGACCGGTCCAAACCCTTGCGACCGACGGCGCTCGACGTCGGCGCGACCGTGGCGTTCTTCAGCGCGGCGGCGTAGGTCCCGGCCGCGTCGGGCAGGTCGGCGCCCTTGAGGTACGCATCGGCGAAGGCGACGTCCGAGCTGGTGCCGGTCATCAGGTCCGCATAGCCCGGGGAGGACCAGCGGGCGATCCAGCCGCCGTCGCGGTAGTGCTGGACGAAGCCGTCGACGAGTTCGCCGGCGAAGTCCGGGTAGAGCAACGAATACGCCGACCACACCGTGCGGTAGGTGTCCCAGAACCCGTTGTTCACGTAGATCTTGCCGTCGACGATCTTGGCGTTGGTGGCGGTGTCGGTCGCCGAGCCCGTGGTCGCGGAGACCGGGCTCGCGTACTGGAACTTCGGCGCCGCCGCGGTGCCGGTGTTCTCGAACTGCGAGTTCGGGTACAGGTTCAGCCGGTAGAGGTTCGAGTACAGCGTCACGAGCTGGTCCTGCGTCGCGCCCTGGACGTCGACGACCTTCAGCCGGTCGGTCCAGGCCTTGGCCGCCGCGGCGCGGACGGCGTCGAACGACTGGTCCGTCACCTCGAGGGCGAGGTTGTTCTTCGCCTGGTCGACGCCGATGAAGCTGGTCGCCACGCGCAGCTCGACGGTCTTGTCGGTCGCGGTGTCGAAGGTCGCGAACCGCGCGCTGGTGCGGCTGGTCGCGTTGCCGACGGTGTTCGGCGTCCGGTCGAGCGCGCCGGCGACGTACATCCGGGTCCGACCGGCGGACAGGCCGGAGCCGTTCTCGACCCAACCGGTGAGATGCCCGTCGGCGTCGAAGCTGAACTTCGACGTGCCGGAGACCAGGTCGGCGAGGACGACGCCGACGTCGCCGGCGTACGTGAAGCGGTAGACGGCGCCGTGATCGGTCGGCGTGAATTCGGCCTTGATGCCATTGCTGAAGGTGACGCCGTAGTAATCCGGCCGGGCCGTCTCGTCGGCGTGGCTGAACTCCAGCTTGCGGGTGTCGATCGACGCATTCGGAACGGCGGTCAGGTTGGTGCCGGCCATCGGCATGAACGAGATCTGGTTCCGGTCGCCCATCCATGGGCTCGGCTCGTGCGAGATGCCCAGGCCCTCCAGCACCGGCAGGTTCTTGGCATTGTTCCGCGATTGGTATTCGTATTCCCAGCTCGACGACGTCGCGTTGGTCATCGGCACCAGGAAATTGAAGCCGTTGGGCATCGCCGTCGCGGGAATGTTATTGCCGCGGCTGAAGCTGCCGCTCGAATTAGTGCCCCGCCGGGTATCCACGTAGTTGAGCCGGCTGGCCGGGTCGATGGCGGCCGGGGCCGGATCGACCTTGATCGAGTCGACCCAGCCGGAGAACTTGGTGCCGGCCTTGCCGGTCGGATTCTCGTAGCCGAGCAGGACCGCCTGGATCGTCTTGCCGGCGGCCTTGGTCAGATCGACCTGGACCATGTTCCACTGATTGGCGTAGAGGATCTTGCCCGCGCCCTCACCCAGCGGCGAGAACGGTACGGAATGCGATTCCGTCGCGCCGAGCTCGGACAAGTAGGTGCCGTCGGTGAAGCGCAGGTCCACGGCGGCGTAGGTCGAGGGGTAGGTCAGGTCGCTGCCCTGCATGTCAGGGAAGATCGTGTAGGTCAGCCGGCTTGTGGCCGCGACCGGCACCGACAGCTCCTGATACAGGACGTTCCAGGCCTCGGCGGGGCCGGCGGCGGGGTGGGAACCGGCGTACTTCAGCGCCTGTACGCCGTCCCAGCCCACGTTCGCCTTGATGGTCGGACCGGAGGCCGGGCCCTTGCCGAGCGCGGTGACGAATGGCGTCGCGGGGACGGCCGCGTCCAGGTCGGCCGACAGATCCCAGTCGGCGAGCTGCGTAGAGTTGCCCGCGCCGGCGTCCTTGGTGATGTGCAGCCGGTAGAAGGCATAGGCCGGGCTGGGCGTGGCCAACCGGTAGGTGTTCGTGGTGTGCCGGCCGGCGAAGGTCTCGCCGGTCCGGGTGTCCACCGTCGTCCACGTGGTGCCGTCGTTGGACCCGTCGATCGTCCAGTCCTTCGGGTCGCGCTCGGCGGCGTCGTTGGCCGAGGTCAGGGCGTAGCCGGAGAGGACCGACGGCGCGTTCAACTCGTACCGCACCCACGTGGGGTTCGCGGCCGAGGGCACCAGGAAGTCCAGCCACTTGGTACTCGGATTGCCGTCGGCAAGATTGGCGGCCACCTCGCCGGGCGCGTTCTGGCCCCGGGCCGTCACGGCCTTGAGCCGGGGCAGGATGCTGCCGGGCATGAGGGTGTTGCCGGTGACGTTGGCCTGCCAGGGAGCGCCGTCGCGCTGGGCGACGGTCGACTCGAGCGGCGCGGGGTCGCCCGCTTCGAAGGACGACCAGAAGCTCCCCGGCTCGGGGGCAGCGATGGCGGTCCCGGCGGTGACGGCACCCAGCGGGATGACGAGGGCCGCGGCGACGACCGCGCTCGCGACGGCGCGCGCCGGCGCCCGGCTGCTTCTGCCCGGGGCGGCGTTGAGATGGCGTGACGTGATCATGACCTGCGATCCCCTTCGATCAGGGCGGGTTCTGACACATGGCTGACGTAGCGTCGTGGCGCCGGCACCGCGTCGACTCAGCACAACTGACCGATCACCGGCTCGTTGCGAACGCATTCGTGGCAACGACGTTGTCGAGTCATGGGGACAGCGCTGTCACATTCCGTGTCTTAGAACCTATGCGCCCGAGGGCGCACTGTCAATGTTTGTCCGCTACGCCACTCCCGCGCCGCGCAGGCCCGCCGGCGCTGCCGGCGGCACCTCCCCGCTCCCGCGCACCACCAACTCGGTCGGCACCACGACCAGGCGCGGTGCGAGTTCGGCCTGCGATTTCTCGCGGGAGATGGCGAGTTCGGCCGCGCGCCTGCCCATGCCCACCATGTCGTAGTTCACGACCGTGACGTGCAGCAACTCGGCCGGGGCGAAGTCGTCGAAGCCGACCAGCGCCAGCTCCGGCAGCCCCGCTGCGCGGCGGTCCGCCATCACCTGCAGGGCGCCGACCGTGATCTTGTTGTTCGAGGCCAGGACGGCGGTCGGCGGGTCGGGCCGGTTCAGCAGGTCCGTCAACGCCTCCCGGGCGTCCGCCGTCTCGTGCGCACCGGCGACAACGTACCGGGCCGGATCCCGGATCCCCGCCTCCTCGAGCACCTCGACGAAGGCCGCCGCCCGCTCCCGGAAGGTCCACAGTTGGGCCACATCCCCCAACAAGGCGATCCGCCGGTGCCCGGCCGCCAGCAGGTGCCGAACCGCCTGGCGCACCCCGCCGCGATTGTCGATCACTACCGTGTCCGCGTCCACGCCCTGCGCGGGGCGGTCGATAAAGACCACGGGGAGGCCCGCCGCCACCTCCGTGCGCAGGGCCGAATGGTCCGACGCCGTCGGCGTAATGATCAGCGCGCCCACGCGCCGTTCGATCAGGGCATCGGTCAGCGACCGCTCGCGTTCCGGGTCCTCGTCGGAACTCGCGGTGATGAGTTGGCGTCCGTGCCGGCTGAGTTCCCGCTCGATGCCGGCGGCGAGCGCGGAGTAGAACGGGTTCGCCAGGTCACCGGTCACGAAGCCGACGAGCCGGGAGGTGCCGCCGCGGGCCAGGTCGGCAGCTACGGCGTTGCGCCGGAACCCCAGCGTCTCCGCGGCCGCGACCACCTTCGCGCGCGTCTCGGGCGCCACGTTCGGCTCGTCGTTCAGCACGCGCGACGCCGTCTTGAGGCTGACCCCTGCGGCCCGGGCCACCGCGTCCAACGTAGGACGCCGACGCGGGACCGGCGTTCCGTCGGTCATCGATGCTCCTTCCCGGCACGATCATCGCCGTTCGGCCGTTCACTGGCCAAGATCTCCGGTCCGCCCATCATGCCGGCATCGCGCCGCTGCCCGGTGCGGGCGTTCTCGCACCGGGCGGGCCGACCGCCCCGGGCCGCCCGGGAGTGCCGGCCACGCGGAAGTGCCGGCCACGCGGAAGTGCCGGCCGCAGCGGAGTCCCGCGGCCCGGCGGGTTCAGCGCGGCTCGACCGGCCGCACCGGCTGGCGCAGGATGGTCCGGAGCTTCTCCGGCGCCGTCCGGCGTGGATCGCTCAGGTAGATCTCGTGGTGCTCGCCCGCGTGCGTGAGCCCGTGCTCGGGCAGATAGACCGTGTGCAACTCGGCCAGCACCGGACCCTCCGCGGCGAACGGCCCGACGTGCATCACCTGCACGCACCGGCCCTCGTGCATCGATCGCAACTCCACCCGGTCCAGGGCGGCGGGCGCCTCGGCGCCCTTCTTCGTCCGCACCGCGGCGACGGCGTCGGCCACCATCGTCCGGTCCACCCACTCCGGCTGGTGAATCATCGCCGTCCACCGCCACGCGGCCCGATTGTCCGTGGTGAACGCGGCCGGATCATCCGCCCACCACACGCCCTCCAGCGGCGCGACGACGGCGTCGCGCCCGTCCGCCTTCTTCACCGCGAACTTGACCGTGTAGGCGACCGAATACAGCGCCTCGACGGCGGCCGCGAAGTCCGGCCCGTCGGGGTCCCCGTGGCCGTCGATGGCGAGGAATGCCATCGCGGGCACGTCGACCTCGACAAAGCGCCGGGGCGGGGCGTACAACTCCTGGTGGACCTTGCGGACGTCGTACTTCCCGGATTCGCTCATGTCGGCCTCCCCAATCCCCGCTGAACAACGAATCGCCCGCCGCGGCAATCACCGGGCGGGCTCCTCAGGCTATCGGGCGGGGAGGTCGGGCGGGGCGGTCGGCCGGGCTCGTCGAGCCCGGCCGACCTGGCGAGGCTACGCCGCTCGGCGCACCAGCCATCCGATCAGACTGATCACCAGCAGCGCGATTCCGATCCAGATCAGAACCTTTGCCGCCGCGACCGCGACGCCGAAAACGATCATCACGATGCCGATCAGAACCAGGATGAGCCACAGAGCCATGCGTCGTCCTCCCTCGTACCGCGGCGCCCATCCGGGCGCCGTGGCCGGCAAGCCGCCGGCCCCAGCCGGTATCGTGCCTGCTCAGGGGTATTCGCGCACGTCGGAATGCGAAGGCAGACTGACGATCGCGTCGACCTCGACCTGAACATCGGGGTGATAGAGCGCGGCGACGCCGAGCAGCGCGGAGGCCGGCGGCGTCGTGCCCACCCCGATCAGGCGATCGCGGGCGGCGCGGATCAACGGAATCTTGTCCGCGCTCAGGCCGACGACATAAATGGTGAGGCGCAGCAGATCCTCGGCGCCGGCGCCGAGGCGGTGCAGCGTGGCCTCGATTGTGGCGAATACCTGCGCGAGTTGCCCTGCGAAATCACGCGGAATTGCGCCGTCGGCGCCGAGCGGCAGATGCCCCGAGAGGTAGGCGATCCGGCCGTGCTCGGCGATCACGGCCTGCGAGATGCCCGGGATCGGGTCGCCGGCGCCCACGTGAGTGAGTCGCGCAGGGGGGTCGGCCGCGGTCGCGGGGCTCACGACTGCCGCCGGAGAGGTGCGTCCGGGCGGCCGAGTTCTGCGCCGCCGCCATCGCGAGCGGTGATCCAGCGGTCGTGCAGCCACATCGCGGTCTGGCGGCGGGAATGGTCGGCGTCCCAGGTGACATCGCGTTCGTACGTGAGGATCACGTTCCCGGCGCCGACGATGACCCAGGTGTACCGGCCGGAGTTGTGCCGGGTCTTGACCTTCCGACCGCACACCTGGACGGGCGGGGCGCCGTCGGCTCCGGTGATCGCCTCGTCGTGGCGGTCGATCCACTGCACCGTGAGCCCGGCCGCGAAGGCGGGGTCGATGCGGCGCAGGAATTCCCCCGCGGTCCGCTCGGCTTCCTGGGCGGTCGGCACCGAGCCTGCGGGGAAACCCTCCGTCTGGCGGGTGTATCCGTAGACGATGCCGTCGGCCCCGATCACCGTCGTGACGTGCGCGCGACCGTAGCCGCACTCGCCGCGGCGCTGAGCGCGGGTCACGGTGACCGGGTGGGTGTCGTGGTGTTCGTGGCGGACGCTGACCTCGGTGAACATCTCAGGCACGGTCAGGAGGGGATGGGAAGCGGGGCGGGGCACGGTGTTCGTTCGGGCTGTCGTCACTGCGTCACGGTATCGCCAACTGGACGGTTGATCAACCATCCAGTTGGTTGCAGTTGCGGCCCTACCATGGTGCGCATGGCGGATCCCGAAGCAACCAAGCGCGCCCTGCTCGACGCCGGGCGGGCCGAGTTTGCGGCGCACGGCCTCGCGGGCGCCCGCACCGACCGGATCGCTGCAGCGTCGGGGGTGAACAAGCAACGCATCTACGCCTACTTCGGCAACAAGGACGGGTTGTTCACCGCCGTGCTCGCCGATGCCCTCGACGCGGTGCTCGGCCTCGTGCCGCTGCCGGCGGACGAGCAGCCATCGAGCGACCTCCTGGCCGCCTACGTCAGCGCCATGAGCGCCTACCACCGGGAGCACCCGGAGTTCCTGCGTCTCCTCCTGTGGGAGGCGCTCGAGCTCGGGCCTACCGCCCCGGCCGGCGACGCGCGGGCGCTGGTCTACCGCGAGAAGGTCGAGGGCCTCGCCACGCGGCTCGGGCTCTCGCCTGATGCGGCCGCGCCCCTGCTCTTCGGTGCGATCGGCCTTGCCGTCTGGCCGCACGTCGTGCCCCAACTCTGCACGCTGATCATGGGCGGCGCCAGCCTGGTAGCACGCGACGAGGCGGTGAACTGGGCCACGCGATCCGCGGCGATCATCGGCGCATCGGCGTGAGCCGGACGCGAGTTCGGGCGGGCACCGGCCGAACTCGCGTCCCTGAAGCACTGTCCTGAGAACACGCCGATCGGGTGCGCAAGTTGGCGGTGGACGGCGGTGACCGTGCGTAGGTCCGAATCAGTCGATTCGGTGCGCGACACGTCCCGTTCGTTCGCGAACCTCCCGGCAACCCCAATTCGGAATCGCTCGGCTACTTCGATGTCGCCGTCGGGTCAACCCCGCATGCGCGGGGAACTTGGCGTGGGACCGGCACCTCACCGGGCTACTACCGGGATCATCCCCGCACACGCGGGGAGCATCTCGCCGCATGGGACCCTGACGGACAGGACGGCGGATGCATCCCCGCGTGCGCAGGGATGCATACTCCCTGACCTAAGACATTACCGGACTAACCCGACTTATGCAACACTCCGGACCGGGCGGCGTCCGCTGTCAGTGCCGGACTGAATGCCGACCGCGAGCCTGAGCGCCGCCCGGTCGCCGACCGCGAAGCTTAGCCCCAAAACAGGTCGATCAGGTGCGCAAGTCGCGGTGGGCGGTGGTGGCGGTGGTGCGTGGGTAACGGTCGACACCGGGCGGCCGTGTGGAGCCCGAAAGCACAGGGCGAGCACCTGGACGTCGGATGGCGACCGTGGCGGGGATCTGTGGCGGCGACCTGCCTCGTCCCATCGGGATTCGAACGGTCTGTCCGGCTACTCCGCTCCCCCGAAGAAAGCCGATGGCCTGCACCGATACTCGGTGCAGGCCGTGGCGCGCTCGAAGGGATTCGAACCCCCAACCTTCTGATCCGTAGTCAGATGCTCTATCCGTTGAGCTACGAGCGCCTGGTCGCTGCGTGGCCGACCGTCGGCAAGACTACCGTGTCCGGGCACGGTTCCCAAACCGAAATCCGGGACGGAGCACGCGGGGCGTCAGGGGAATCCGGCGCGGCCGCCGAAGGTGCCCCGGGTGCGCCGGCCGAGCGCGTGGAGAGGGTCCCGCGGCCGTGAGCCGGGCAACAGAAAAGGCCCCGGGCGTAGACGCAAGCCGGAGCCTTCCTGAGCGGAGACGGAGGGATTTGAACCCTCGAACGGGTTGCCCCGTTACCACCTTAGCAGGGTGGCGCACTAGGCCTGACTATGCGACGTCTCCTGATCGGGCCGAAAACCCGCCTGCTCAGGCTACCCGCCGGCGGCCCTATTGCCAAAACGGCGGGGCGGCCGGCCGCGCCGCCACCGCGTCGTGCGCGGTGGTGTCCGCGCCCCGGGGGTCCGAGCATGCGAACGGCCCCCGCCGCCGCGTTGCCGCGGGCCGGGGGCCGTCACTCGTGCGGAGGGCGAGGGATTCGAACCCCCGGTTGCTCGCGCAACAACGGTTTTCAAGACCGTCACATTAGGCCGCTCTGTCAGCCCTCCCGACGAGCCGAACTCGTTGCGTCATTGTGGCACAGCCGACCCGGGCGCCGCCTCGGTCATTGTGCACGGCCGACCCGAGCACCGCGTCGGCGCCGTCGCGGCACACCGACGTGAGTCGCGGCCGGCACCGCGCCGCGAGCTTCCGGGGCGACCGCTCAGTTGGCGCCGCGCAGCTGCCGCATCGCCAATTGGACGAGGGCAATCAAGGTCTGCTTCGTGGCCGCGCGGGAGCGGGCATCGGTGTACAGCATCGGCACGTCCGCGGGCACCTGGAGCGCTTCTCGGACGTCGTCCAACTTGTGCTTGGCAATCCCGTCGAAGCAGTTGATCCCGACGACGAACGGGATATTGCGCGATTCAAAGTAGTCGACGGCCGGGAAGCACTGTTCGAGTCGGTCCGTGTCGACCAGCACGACGGCGCCGATCGCGCCGCGGACGAGGTCGTCCCACATGAACAGGAAGCGGTCCTGGCCCGGCGTACCGAAGAGGTACAGCCAAAGCGATCCCGGCAACTCGATGCGGCCGAAGTCCATCGCGACGGTGGTCATCGTCTTGCGGTCGGTGACCCCGCCGGCGTCGTCGACGCCGACCGAGTGCTCGGTCATCGCGGCTTCCGTATTCAGCGGTTCGATGTCTGAAATCGATCCGATGAATGTGGTCTTGCCTACCGCGAAGCCGCCGGCGACGACAATCTTCACGGTCGTGGGCGCCTGCCGTCGAGCGGCCGAGCCGGCCGCGGCGGGGCCTGCCGGCGCCTTTCGCGTCGAGACCGCGGGAACCGGCGCGGTGGCGGCCGCTGCCGCCCTCGCGCCGCCGGCGCCCGGCGGAACAGGGCCAGTCACGGCGCCGTTGACCGCAGCCGCGCCGGCCGCCGCCCCGTTCGGCGCCGCCGCCGGGGCCGATTGGCCGACGTCGGTCGCGCTCGCGGCCACCGCAGCACCGCCCGTGGACGGCGACGGTGCGGCCGGGCGTTCACCGTCAGAGGGTCGAAATGCCATTGAGAACACTCTCCAAGACGCTCAGGGAAAGTCCCGAGTGGTTGCTGCCGTGTCCGTCGTAGACGTCCATGGGGGCATTAGTATGCACGGTCACATAGTTGTCCTCGGCCAGGTCTGCGACGAGGATTCTCGTCACGCCCAGCGGAAGCTTCAGCAGCGCCGAGAGTTCGGCGATCGAGACGAAGGTATTCGTCCCGTGCTGAATGATCGCGCGTTTCTCCGGGGGCAGGCCGTAGCTGTTCGCGGCGTCGGGCATGACTTCGACGAGAGCCTCGATCGGTAGATCCGAGGATCCCGAGCGCACCCGCCCACCGGTGACCGCGTACGGGCGCACTGTCGCGGCCGCGTACCCGTTGTCACGGTGCACCCCACCGACGGATGGATTCGTCATGCCGGGATCCTCATCCAACCGGTGCGCGAGTCGCGCCGTCAACCGGCAGGCTGCTGCGCATCTCGGAGATCAGCTGCGGGGTCAGCGTCGCCTCGGTGCGCGAGACGAGCAGCGCCATCTCGTACCCGATCAGACCGATGTCGCAGGTGGCCTCGGCCACGACCCCGAGCACGGAACCGTTGGAGACGTTCATCAGGAAGAGGAACCCGTTGTCCATCTCAATGATCGCCTGCCGGACGTTACCGCCGTTCAGTTGCCGGGCGGCGCCCCGGGTGAGGCTCGACATGCCGGAGACGATCGCGGCGAGTTGGTCGCCACTGGTGCGGTCCAACTGGTCGGACATCGCCATCAGCAGTCCGTCGGCGGACACCACGAGGGTGTGCCTGCTCCCGGGAACAGTCCGCACGAAGTTGTCGAGCAGCCAACCGAAATTGGTTGCCTCGGTGCTGAGCGCGTTCACGCTTCCTCCTCGTCAGTAGCCGCACGTGGCTAATGGTCACCGCGCCTGCGGCGCTGAATCGTGGACAGGGTCGAGATTGGGGCCGTGCCCCTCATAGCCGCGGTGCGCCTCGGCCCGCCCGCGGGCGGTGGCGTTCTGGAACGCGGCCAGGCGCGCCCGGAGTTGGTCCGGATCACGTTCGATGCGGGCAGTGAAGTGCTCGGCGAAGTCGGCCCGGTCGCCCCGTGCCCGCCGGGTCAGGCCGGCACCGGTCTCCATCCGCACCGGCTCATACGAGCCGATGCCTTCCGCCCCTGGGCTCCTGCCGAAGTCCGGCCCGTTGCGCAGCAGTTGGGAGACCTCGTCCCGCAGCACCGCAGAGGCGACCCACTCCGAGTGGGCCTCGACCGAGTCGCTGATGTATCCGGGGTCGAGCGGCTCCAACGGCTCCGGCAAGGGGCGCCGCCGCAGCGGCGACGGCGGTCCGTAGGACCCGGCGTCGGTCCCCGGACCCAACCCGGACCAGCCGGGCTGCGGCGGAGCGGGCGCCGGGACGGCGGGCATCACGGTCGTGTCGCCGGTGTGCAGCCCGATCATCGGGTCGGTGGGCGGGAGGAACTGCGTCGCAGTCACGTCCTGGTTGGTGACCGGACGCGGCGCGCGCAAGCGGACCGTGTGGTCGTCGGGCAGGTCGGCGAAGTCGACCACGAACCCGGCGTCGGGCACGGCCGGCGATCCGTACGCCGCATCCGTCGGGGTCGGCGATCCGTACGCCGCATCCGTCGGGGTCGGCGATCCGTACGCCGCATCGGCCGGCGGCGCGTAGGCGTCGGCGGCGGGTGCGGCGGGCGGAGCGGACGCAGCCGCCGAGAGGTCGGCCCGACCGGGCTCCGCAGCGGTCTCGTTCTCGATGAAGTCCTCGCCCGCATCCGACTCGCCCGGGCGGGTGCGCCGCCCGAATCGGCCGCGCCGACGGCTGGGTGTCTCCCGCATCGAGCGGCGGGTCGGCATGATGTCGTCGAAGCTGGGCGCCTCCTCCGCCGTCGACGACGACGCCGAACGCTGCGTGTGGTCGTCGGGGAAGCTGGCCGGGATGCGGTCCGCCGGGACCTGCTCGATCTGCGCGGTACGGTCCGCGTCGAATAGTACGGGCCCGCGGCCACCACCGAGGTCCGGCAGACCCGGAAGCTTGATCGGCCGATCGGTCAGCGCGGGTGCGTCCTCGAGGTCGAACTGCGGCGACCACGTGCCCTGGTCCGCGTCCTGGTCCATCGGAACGTGGTCCACCGGGCTCCGGTCCACCGCGGCAGGCACGCCCGGGCCGCGGCCGGTCCGGGTGTCGTCGGCGGCCGGCGCCGGTCGCGCCGCATCGCCGCGCTCGGCCACGGGCGTCGCCGCCGAATCGACGGGGATGTGGGCGGCCGTGTCGAGTTCATGACGGGACCGGAAGTTGGAGAACAACGCGGTGCGGGAGCCGACGTCGAGGATCGGGGCCTCGGTCGGCGCCTGCACGCCCGGCGCGTCGGCCGAGGCCGCGCGGTGCCGGCTGGGCAGCGCCCCACCTGGTTCGATCGCGGACGGCGGGGACCACGTGTCTTCGGTGGCCGCAAGGTCGATCGGCAGCGACGGCGTCGCCAGCGGCGGCAGGACGATTGCACCGGTCGGGTTCGTCCCGAGCGAGGCGCTCGGGGCCGCCGTCGACGGCGTGACGCCGCGCGGGCGGCGCCGCGGCATCCCCACCTCGGTGGTGCCGTCGGTCAGCGCCTCGATGTCGACCGGAATGGCGACGGAGGGCTGGATCTCGGTGGGAATCTGGCCGCCGCGCAGGCGAACGGTGTCCTCCTCGGGCAGATACGCCCCAGCCGAATCCGGCGTCGCCGAGCCGAGATCAGGCGCGGCGAAGGCCGCGTCGCCCACCGCCGAGCGTTCGGGCAGCGGGATGTTCGAGTCGGGCACAAACAGCATGAGCGGCAGTTCGACGACCGCCTCGGTGCCGGTGCCGTCCTGCCCGACGCCGAACCGAACGGTGGCCTCCAGGCCCTCGGCCAATCGGCCGACCACGTAGAGCCCCAGCCGCGCAGAGCCGATGATGTCCGCGGCGGCCCGGGAGGACACCCGGCGCATCGCATCGGTCAGTTCCGCGGGCGACATCCCCGGCCCGTGATCGCGGATGACCACACGCACATACTGGCCGTCGTGCTCGGTGGAGACCTCGACGGGCGTGTGCGGCTCGGAGAACTTCGTCGCGTTCTCGAGCAGTTCCGCGATCAGGTGGGCGGTGGTCAGCGCGTTGTGCCCGAGCATCAGCGGGTCGACGGGCACGTCGAGCCGGACCCGGTCGAACAACTCGATCTCGGACGCGGCGGTGCGGGCGATGTCGGACATCGGCATCGGCCGGCGGACCCGGCGTCCGGAATCGATCCCCGCGAGGACGAGGAGGGATTCGGCGTTGCGCCGCATCCGCGTCGCGAGGTGATCGAGCCGGAAGAGGTTCGACATCGTCGTCGGGTCATCCTCGGACCGCTCGAGTTCGTCGAGGAAGGTCAGTTGCCGGTTGAGCAACACCTGGTCGCGGCGGGCGACGTTGACGAACATCTCGGCGATCGATGCGCGCAACGCCGCCTGTTCGCGGGCGACACCGAGCGTGGTCGAATTCACATCATTGAAGGCGGCGGCCAACTCGCCCAACTCGTCGGACGACTCCACCGGGAGGGGCGGGATCGCCAGCGTAGGTCCCCGGCCGGGAACGGCCACCTGTTCGACGACGAGCGGAAGTTGGTCGCGCACGGTCTGGGCAGCCCGGGTTAGCCGCCGCAACGGCGTGGCGATCGACCGGGCGACGAGCACCCCCATCACGATCGACACGACAATGACCAGGGCGGCCACGCCGATCGTGACGATCGCTCGTATCTGGGAGCCGTCCGGATCACCGGCTTCGCTGATCGCCTGATCACCGAGGATCGCTGCGGCAACGAAGAGCGCAAGGATCGGTACGGCAAGAGCCGCAAGGATCTTCCCTCGAACGCTCAGCCTGCGGAGCATTGGAACCTGCCTTCGTCACCGTGATCGTCGCGGGCCGGGACGTGCGCACGCCGCGCTACTCCCGTGAAACACAACTATCGGTGCACACGCGCCGGAGACCTAATCTGTGACGCGCGGACGCCACGCGACTTTTGCACTCACCCCACCTGCCGCCCGGGGCCCGACCCCGGAAGCTAGGGTCGTGACCATGGAAGCCATCACGATCGCCACCCCGGGCGGGCCCGAACAGTTGATGGTATCGACCCTACCCGAACCGACCCCGGCAGCGGACCAAGTTCTCCTGGATGTCCGCTTTGCAGGCGTCAATCGGGCCGACTTGCTCCAACGGGCAGGATATTACCCCCCACCGCCCGGCGCCCCGGATTGTCCCGGTCTGGAAGTCGCGGGGGTGGTCCGGGAGCTGGGGCCGGACGTAACTGGGTGGGCGGTGGGCGACCGGGCGGTCGCCCTGCTCGAGGGCGGCGGATACGCCGAGCAAGTCTGCACGCGGGCGACACAGCTTCTCCCCATTCCCGCCGGGCTCGACCTGCGTTCGGCCGCCGCCCTGCCCGAGGCCGCCTGCACCGCCTGGAGCAATCTGATCGACGTCGGCGGACTGCGGCCCGACGAGTGGGTGCTGATTCACGGTGGCTCCGGCGGGGTCGGGACGATCGCGACCCAACTTGCCGTCGCCGTCGGTGCCCGCGTCGCCGTGACCGCCGGCGGCGCGAACCGCGCCGCGCGGTGCGCGCTGCTCGGCGCGGACCTCGCCCTCGACTACCGGGAAGAGGATTGGGTCGCGGCGGTGCGCGCGGCGTCGGGCGCGGGCGCGAACCTGGTGCTCGACGTCATCGGCGCGGCGTATCTCGACCGCAACGTGCGGGTCCTGGCCGACGGCGGCCGGCTCGTCGTCATCGGCCTGCAGCGCGGCGCCCGGGCCGAGCTCGATCTCGGGCTCCTGCTCGCCCGCCGGGCGAGCATCCACGCGACCACGCTGCGCTCGCGTCCGCCGGCGGACAAGGCGCGGATCGTCGCCGCGGTCGGGCGGGAGGTCTGGCCGCTCGTGACGGCCGGTCGGATCCGCCCCGTCGTCCACGCCTGCCTCCCGCTGGCCCGGGCGGCCGATGCACATCGACTGCTCGAATCCGGCGAGGTTTTCGGCAAGGTCCTGCTCGAGGTCGGCTGACACCCGCGGCGATTCCCCGGCCGGCTCACCCGGGTTGGCTTTTGCGGCCGGGTCCCGGCACACCAGACTGGGACCATGACAGCACCTTCTTCGCCCGCGTCCGCCGATTCGCCCGACGCCACGTCGCCCTCGTCGGCCGAACGGCCCGGGGCGCGCGTCGTGGGGCCCGACGGCGCGCCCGTCGAGCTCGCGCCGGAGTCCGGCGCGGAATCCGGGCCGGAGTCCGGGCCGGAGTCCGGGCCTGAGTCCGCGCCCGCCGAAGCGGCCGACGACGCCGACCCCACCACCGCCATCGAGGAACCTGCGAAGGTGATGCGAATCGGCACCATGATCAAGAAGCTCCTCGACGAGGTACGCGACGCGCCCCTCGACGACGCCGCCCGCAGCCGGCTGGCGGAGATCCACGAGCGGTCGCTCGCCGAACTGGAGGAGGGGCTCTCCCCCGACCTCGTCGAGGAACTGCACCGGATCACGCTCCCGTTCGGGGAGAATGTGACGCCGTCGGACGCCGAACTGCGCGTCGCCCAGGCTCAGCTCGTCGGCTGGCTCGAGGGCCTCTTCCACGGCATCCAAACCGCGTTGGTGGCCCAGCAGATGGCGGCCCAGGCCCAACTGAGCCAGATGCGCCGGGCACTCCCGCCCGGGTCGCTGCCCGTCAATCCCCGCGCGATGGGCGCCGGCGACGCCGAGGTCGGCCCGGGGCAGTACCTGTAGCTACCGGGCCTCGTCGCTACCGCCGCCGCCGGGCCGGGCGCGGATTGCGGTGGGCGGTCATGACGATGGCGACGGACACGAGGGCGAGGCCGGCAAGGTCGGCCGGCGAGGGCACCTGACGGAGCACGACGGCCCCGACCACCATCGCCGTCGCCGGCAGCAGCGCGGTCAGGACCGAGAACGTCGCGGCGCTCACGCGGCGCAGGATGACCTGCTCCATCGCATAGGGCACCACGGAGGAGAACACCGCCACCCCGAGCAGCGCGACCGCAAGGCGCGGATCCGCCAGCGCCCAGGCGGCCGTCGGCGCGAGGAACGGCGCCAGCACCAGGGCGCCCGTCCCCATCCCGACGGCAAGTGATGTGACCCCGGTCCCGGTGGCGGCCACTCGCTTGCCCACCACGATGTAGGCCGCCCAGCAGCCGGCGGCGACGGTGATCGCGACGAGGCCGACCAGGGCGTCGGCTCGTGGAATGTCGCCGGATTCGAGGCTCACCCCGGCGAGCAGCAGAACGCCGGCCGCCGCGAACGCGATCGCCCCGCGTTCCCGAACGCCGCGCCCCGCGATCGCCGCCACCACGACCGGCCCCACGAACTCGATTGCCACCGCCGTGCCGAGCGGCAAGTGGGAGATTGCGACGTAAAAGGCCGTGTTCATCAGCGCGAGCGTTGTGCCGAAGACCCCGGCCCAAACCAGTTCGCGTCGAGTCCGCCGCCGACGCCACGGGCGCTGCCAGAGCACCAGCACCACGGCCGACAGCAAAACGCGCAACCAGGCGACCTGCGCCGGGCCGACGCGCGTGAACAGCCCGACGGCGATGGCCGCCCCCACGTACTGGGTCAGGCCGGAGAAAACGAAGAGCGCGGGGGCGGGCACCCGCCCGAGCGGGTGCCCTGGGGGGCCACCGGCCATCGGCGACCCGGGCCCCGATGCCGACCGATCGGGCCCTCGCCGTGGGCGGGCGCCGGGCCCGGTCGGCGTCGGCTCCGATGCGGTGGGCACGCGGCAAGAATAGGCTCGCCCGCCCACCGCTGCGGCGCACCGCGTCACTCCATCCGGGGCGCCTCGAATTGTCATCGCCGCCGAGAGCCGCCGGGTACGGAGCCGAGCGTCCCGCTCGGCTCCGGCGGCGGCTCCGTCCCACCGGCGTTCTGAGAAGTCTTGCCGGCGGCGACCCCACAACTCGGAATCACTCGTCCGGTTGCGGATTCGGCGCGCTGCGCGCCCCCGCCCGTCAGCCCTTGACCGAACCGGCGAGCAGTCCGCGCACGAAGTAGCGCTGCAGGGCGAAGAAGACGATCAGCGGAACCACGATCGCCACAAATGCCCCGGCGGTGAGCAGGTGCCAGGCCTGCCCGCGGGTACCCACGAGGTCAGCGACGGCCGCGGTCAACGGCCGAGAGTCTTGATTCGTGAACGTGATGCCGACCAGCAGGTCGTTCCACACCCACAGGAACTGGAAGATCGCGAACGACGCGATGGCGGGCACCAACAGCGGGAGCAGCACGCGGAAGAAGATCTGCACATGGCCGGCGCCATCGACCCGCGCGGCCTCGACCAGGGACGGCGGAATATCCTTCATGAAGTTGTGCAGGAGGAAGATCGCCAGTGGCAGCGCAAAGATCGAGTGCGAGAGCCAGACCGTCCAGAACGAGCCGGCGATGTCCCACTCGACGAACTGCGCGAGCAGCGGGATCAAAGTGATCTGCAACGGCACGATCTGCAGCGCGAAAAT
Source organism: Cellulomonadaceae bacterium (assembly GCA_031552185.1). Classification (GTDB taxonomy): domain Bacteria; phylum Actinomycetota; class Actinomycetes; order Actinomycetales; family Cellulomonadaceae; genus JAVBMU01. The sequence goes on from JAVBMU010000132.1 coordinate 22,132, forward strand.
CGCGACGAACAGCAGCTCGCGGCCGCGGAAGTCGATCCAGGCGAAACCGTAGGCCGCGAGCAGCGCCACGGAAATCGGGATCACGACGGCGGGCAGGGTGATGACGATCGAGTTGAGGAAGAAGTGGCTGAGTCCGGCATCGGGCCCGAGCACCGCTTCGTAGTTCTCGAGCGTGAAGCCCGGGTTCCGCAGGACGGTCCACCAGCCGCTCTCCTCAATGTCGGCCTGCGGCCGGAATGAGGAGATCAACAGGCCGACCGAGGGCACGGTCCACAGCACCGCGATCACAATCGCCAGACCCGAGGCCCACGGCGAACTGAGCTTCCCCTTGGTGGCGATGGCCCGCCGTTCGATCCGGGAGAGGCGGCGCTGCCCGACGCCGGGCGAGTCCTGTTCGCGGGCAAGGTCGGGGGCCTGGACGGCCGGGGGCACCGGTGTGCTGGTCATCGGATCTCCTCGGCAAAGCGCAATTGGCGGACGTTGTAGACGACGATCGGAATGACCAGGATGAACAGAATGACCGCGAGGGCCGCCCCCATGCCGGCGTTGTACTGCCGGAATGCCTGGGTGTAGAACTCGTTCGCGACCACGGACGTCCCGAATTGACCACCCGTCATGGTACGTACGATGTCGAAGACCTTGAGGGTCCCGATCCCGATCGTCGTGAGCACCACGATGAGCGCGGGGCGGATGCTCGGCACAGTGATGTAGCGGAACATCCGGATCCCGGTCAGCCCATCCAGGCGCGCCGCCTCGATGATGTCGTCGGGAATCGCCTTGATCGCCGCCGAGAGCACCGTCATCGCAAATCCGGTCTGAATCCAGATCATCACCACGATCAGGAAGAATGTGTTCCAGGGCTCATTCAACAGGAACTGTTGCGGGGGCAGGTGCAACCACACCAGCAGTTGATTGAGCAGGCCGATCTGCGGGATGTCCTGCTCGGCGGGCCGATACTCGTAGACGAATCGCCAGATGATCGAGGCACCTACCATGGAGATCGCCATCGGAAGGAAGACCAGCGCCTTTGCCGCCTTCTCGAACCGCGTCCGGTCCACCAGCACCGCGTAGACGACGCCGATAAATGTCGAGACGATCGGCACGAGAATGACCCAGATGGCCGTGTTGCGCAGGACCTGCTGGAACATGGGCTCGGTCAGCGCGATCTTGAAGTTCTCCAGGCCGACGTACTCCGTGCCGGCGGCATCCTGGAAGGACGCCTGCACCGTCCGGATGGCCGGGTAAACCAGGCCGAACACGACCATGACCACGGCCGGCCCGACGAATCCCGCGGTCACCGCCCATCGGGGCACCCGCCGCGGGCGGTCGATGACCAGGAGAATCGCGCCCATGACCACGACGAACAAGATGATCGCGAGCACCATCAAAGTCAGCTTCCCGGCCGCTGTGTCCGGGTATTTGAGCCAGTCCATCGTGGTCCTTCCCCTGTGCCGACGGGCGTCGGCGCTCCCTGCGAACGAATGCTGACCAGAGTTCGGGGGGCCCGCCACAGGACGGGCCCCCCGAGCTCATTTCTGCGTCAGGAGGTGGGCCAGGACGCTTCGATCTCCGTCAGGACCTTGTTCGTGTCCTCGCCGGTGATCCACTTGACCATTCCGGTCCAGAAGGTGCCGGCGCCGACCTTGCCGGGCATCAGGTCGGATGCGTCGAATCGCGCGACGGCCTTCGGGTCGGCCAGGATCTGCGCCGAGAGCTTGTCGAACTCCGTGGCGAGGTTGTTCGGGTCCAGGCCCGTGTTAGCGGAGACCCAGCCGCCGTCCGGGGTGGCCTTGGCCTTGTTGTTCGCCCAGTCGGCCGACGAGAGGTAGGTCTGGAACGCCTTGACCTCGGGCCGGTCGTTGAAGGCCGCGACGAACTCGGCGCCGACCTCGACCGGCTTGATGTCCGTCTGGTCCGTGGGCAGGTAGAAGGCGTAGACGTCGCCGTCGGGCGCGACGGTCGTGCCCGGCTTCCACTGCGTCTGGTAGAAGTTCGCGGCGCGGCTCATGTAGCACTTGCCGGACAGGATCGGGAAGCCCGCGTCGGTCCACGGGGTGGTCGCGATCGACTTCACCGCGCCCAGGCCGGCGTTGACGTAGTTCGGGTCCTTCAGGACCGTGCCGACCGTGTCGAGCGCCGTGGCGATCTTCGGGTCGTTGAAGGGGATCTCGTGCTTGTACCACTGGTCGTACGTGTCAGGGCCGGCGGTGCGCAGCACCAGGTCCTCGAGCCAATCGGTGGCGGGCCAGCCGGTCGCGTCACCGGATTCGATCCCGGCGCACCAGACTGGCTTGTTCGTCTTGGCCTGGATCTCCTTGGTGAGCGCCATCAGGTCGGCCCACGTGGTGGGAACCTCGTAGCCGCCGTCCTCGAACATCTTGGGCGAGTACCAGACGTAGGACTTCACGTTGGAGCCGAGCGGGGCCGCGTAGAAGGTGCCGTCGACCGTCCCGTACTCCTTCCAGGACTCTTCCCAGTTCTTGTCGACGTTCGCCTCGACCTCGGCGGGCGCGGGCACGACCTTCTTGGTCTGGTCCACGAGCGTGGCCAGCAGGCCGGGCTGCGGCACGTAAGCGATATCCGGCGCGTTGCCGGCCTTGATCCGCACCAGGAGCTGCGCCTCGAATTCGCGCGAGGCCTCGTACTGAATCGTGACGCCGGTGCACTCCTCGAACGGCTTGTAGGAGTCGATCTGCGTCTTGCCCTCGGGGTCGACGATCGAGGTGTAGACGTGCACCTTCTTGCCCTTGAGGTCGCCGAAGCTCTGGTAAGCGGCGCAGTCGATCCCGGCCACAGACGCGGCGTCGCCGCTCGAGTCGCTGTCGCTGCTGCCCCCGCCGCCGGAACACGCGGCGAGCGCGAACGCCAGGCTCAGCCCCCCGGCGACCGCGGCCAGGCGCCGGCTTCGCGGCGCCGACTTGGTCATTGCGGACATGTGATTCCTCCACATCGGTGTGGGACGAGATCCGACAGATCACAGCGCGGATGCGCTTTCGGCCCAATTAACACCATCAAAGCTGATGCAACGAATCCCGCAAGCCGTACAGCGGCTTTCGGGATAACGATTGAGTCACGCGTGGGAGCGCAACCATGCACGATTCCACCTCCGCCTCGCGAGGCTTTCGGCCGCACCTCAACCCGGCCGGGCCGACCAGCTAAACCTCCGTTTTGTCCGCGGAAGCCGCCGCTCGCCGGCCGGTCCGGACCGGTGGCGCACCGGCCGGTAAAGTGACGCGCGATGCGGCCGAGGCGCGGCTGCGCGGGAGAAAGCCGTGGCGATGATCGAACTACGAACGCCTGCCGAGATCGAGCAGATGCGGCCCGCCGGGGCTTTCGTCGCCGACGTCCTGATCGCCGCTCGGGCCGCGGCCCGGCCCGGCGTGACACTGCTGGAGATCGACGAACTCGTGCACGGCATGATCCGGGAGCGCGGCGCGACGTCGTGCTACATCGACTACCACCCCTCCTTCGGCGCGATGCCGTTCGGCCGGACCATCTGCACCTCGGTGAACGACGCCGTCCTGCACGGCCTCCCGTCCGACTACACCTTGGTCGACGGCGACCTGATCAGCCTCGATTTCGCGGCATCGGTCGACGGTTGGGTCGCCGACAGTTCGGTCTCTGTGATCGTCGGCACGCCCCGGCCGGATGCGGCCGGGGAGGAGGACCGCAAGCTGATCGAAACGACCGAGCGCGCGCTGGCCGCGGGGATCGCCGCGGCCCGCGTCGGAAACCGGGTCGGTGACATCTCGGCCGCCATCGCCGACGTCGCCCGCGCGGCCGGCTATCCGATCAATACCGACTTCGGCGGGCACGGCGTCGGGCGGGAAATGCACGGGGACCCGCACGTGCCCAACAACGGGCGGCGCGGCCGCGGGTTCCCGCTACAGGCCGGCCTGGTCATCGCCATCGAACCGTGGTTCTGCACCGGCACGGACGAGGTCTACCAGGACCGGGACGGGTGGACGCTGCGCTCGGCCGACGGCTCGCGCGGCGCGCACAGCGAGCACACCATCGCCGTAACCCCGGACGGGCCGATCGTCCTGACGGCGCGCGAAGGCCGCGAGTAGCCGCGGGGAATGTCACGGTTCCGTGACATTCAGGGAAGTCACAAACTTGTGACATCAGTCAATGTCACGGTACCATGACTTTGTGTCCATCGGAGTCGCCCGGAATGAGATTGAGCTGGGGGCACTCCTGCACGCGCGCCGGCGCTCGTTGGGTCTTACCCAGGCGCAGGTGGCCGCGCAGGCAGGCGTGTCCCGCGCCTTCGTCGTGGACCTCGAACGCGGCAAACGCACCGGCGCCGAGTTGGGCCGCGTCCTGGCCGTCACCAAGGCGCTCAATGCGGGTCTGGCGCTGACCGAGGTGGCGCCGGACACGTTTGACTCCGTGCTCGACCGGCTGCTGGGCGGCGGATCCGGATGACCGGCACCGATCGACTCGCATTCGGGCTGTACGGTCGGCGAGCGGGCGTCATCGAACGCATCGGTGGCCGAATACGCCTGGACTACGACGCCGACTACATCGGCCGGCCCGATCCGACGCCGCTCTCCCTATCCCTCCCGCTGGCCGGCGAGCCGGCGCGCACCGCCCGCGCAGTGAACGCCTATCTCGCGGGACTCTTGCCGGACCACAAGAACCTGCGTGATCGTTGGTCAAGACGCCATGCGGTCAGACTCGGCGACAACTTCGGCCTGGTCGCTGCGATCGGCCTCGACTGCGCAGGTGGTGCAGTCTTTGCGCGCGAGGACGAGATCGTCGACGCGCTGGCGTCCAAGGGGCACATCGAACCGGTCTCCCGGGCCTGGATCGCCGAGCGCCTTCGCACCCTGCGGCACGATCAGAACGCGTGGCACGAGGACGATGAGCACTGGAGCCTCGCCGGCGGGCAGGGGAAGTTCACGCTCACGCGTCTACCTGACGGTTGGGGCGTCGGCTCGGGGGCGGTCCCATCAACCCACATCGTCAAGCCCGGCATCGGGTGGATCGACGGGCAGGCGTTGGCCGAGCATGTCAGCATGCGGACACTCGCCCTGGCGGGTCTGCCAGTCGCCGAGACGCAATTTGACGTGTTCGAGGATCAGCCCGCGATCATCGTCGCGCGCTTCGACCGGCGGGACGACGCCGGCAGGATCGATCGGATTCACCAGGAGGACATGCTCCAAGCGCTGGCCGTGATGCCCGAGCACAAGTACGAAGCCGACGCGGGTCCCGGCGTCGAACGGATCGCGCGCCTGCTGCGCTCAGTCGCCGGCGGCGACGCAGTCGCCCGGTTCGCGGACGCCGTCGTCGCGAATCACCTCCTGGCGGCGCCGGACGCACACGCAAAGAACTACTCTGTGCTGCTCGCGGGCGGCCAGGTGGCCCTCGCGCCAATGTATGACGTCTCGACCGGCTTGCTCCCGCGCCCGGGAGGCCGGTTGTTCCGGACCGGCGCAATGTCGATCGGCGGGGAGAAGCGTTTTGGTGATGTGGAGGCCAAGAACTGGCGGAAGTTCGCCGGCATCGTGGGCCAGGAAGAAGACCGGCTCCTGGCGCGGGTAAGCGAACTGGCCGACGTCATCCCCCGGGCCTTCGCCGCCGCCCTCGACGAACTCGAGCCCGATACCCCTGGTCGCGAAGCGCTGCGCCAGGTCGCACTTCCGCTCTTGGAAACGATCAACGCGCAGACTGTCCGGGGGCTGACCGGGACCCGCCGCGTGGCGGGCAGGATTTACGTGCCCTTCATGGACACCCTCGACCCGCGGCCGGAGCCTGCGTCGGAGGTGAGGTGGGACGCTCCCGACGGCGCGGCTCCGCCGAGCGCCGCCCAACGGGGCGGCTGAGCTCCGCCGTCGGGCCGCTACCGCATCGGCGGCAACAGGCTGCGCAGCACGGGCACGGCGCCGTCCTCGGCGATCGTGCCGGTGACCTCGTTCGCCGCGGCCCGGACCTGATCGTCCGCGTGCCCCATGGCGACGCCGCGCGCCGCCCAGCGCAGCATCTCCAGGTCGTTCGAGCCGTCGCCGACGGCGACCGTCCGATGCGGCTGGATGTTCAGCGCCCGGCGCATGCCCTCGAGCGCAGTCGCCTTGGTGACGCCCTCGGGCGCGATGTCCATCCACGCGGTCCAGCCGATCGCGTAGGTGACGTCCTCCAGGCCGAGGCGCTCCACCCGGCGGTGGAAGTCGTCCCGATCGCCGCCGGGCGCCCGCACCACCACGCGGGTGACCTCGGTGCGCCACAGGTCCTCGAATGGAACCACCTGCTGCGCCCCGCCGAGTTCGCCGTCGGGAAACTCCTCGGAGAGCCGGAACCCGATCCCGATGTCCTCCACGGCGTAGCGCGCCTCGGGCAGGTGCTCGCGCAGGAGGCGCAGCGCGGGCTCCGGGTCGAAGGTCACCACGTCCCGCAGCGCGAACCCGCTCGGTTCGGCCGGGTCCAGCCAGGCGGTCACCGCGCCGTTGGAGCAGACGGCGAAGCCGGCGTCCAGGTTCAGTTCCCGGGCCACGGGCAGCACCGCGACGAGCGACCGACCGGTCGCGAGCACCACATGGTGCCCCGCGGACCGGACGTCGGCGACGGCCTGCCGCACGTCGTCGGAGATCTCCTGGTCGTACGTCGCCACCGTGCCGTCAATGTCCAGCGCGACCAGGTACGGCTCGGCGCCCGGCCGGCCGTGACCGAGGGCACCGTTGGGGCTGAGGTCCGGCCCGAAGCTCACCTCGCGACCGGCTCCAGCACCTCGAGTCCGCCGAGGTACGGCCGCAACGCGCCCGGCACGACGACGGACCCGTCCGCCTGCTGGTGATTCTCGAGGATCGCCACGATCCACCTCGTGGTCGCGAGCGTCCCGTTCAGCGTCGCCACGGGTCGAGTCTCGCCCGACGCCGCGCGTTCACGCACGCCCAGCCGCCGGGCCTGGAACGTGGTGCAGTTGGACGTCGAGGTCAGCTCCAGGTAGCGGCCCTGGCTGGGCAGCCAGGCCTCGCAGTCGAACTTGCGGGCGGCGCTCGAACCCAGGTCCCCGGCGGCCGTGTCGATCACGCGGTAGGGCAACTCGACCTTCGCCAGCATCCGCTCCTCGAAGCCGAGCAGCCGGTCGTGCTCGGCGGCGGCGTCCTGCTCCGCGCAGTAGGAGAACATCTCCACCTTGTGGAACTGGTGCACGCGGATGATGCCGCGGGTGTCCTTGCCGTAGGAGCCGGCCTCGCGGCGGTAACAGGCGCTCCACCCGGCGTAGCGCAGGGGTCCCTGGGCGAGATCGAGGATTTCGTTCGCGTGGTAGCCCGCGAGCGCCACCTCGCTGGTGCCGACCAGGTACAGGTCGTCGGCCTCCAGCCGGTAGATCTCATCCGCGTGCGCGCCGAGGAAGCCGGTGCCGGACATGATCTCCGGCCGGACCAGAGTCGGAGTGATCACCGGCGTGAAACCGTCCGCGACCGCCTGGTCCATCGCCATCGTCAGCAGGGCGAGTTCGAGCCGGGCGCCGACGCCGGTCAGGTAATAGAACCGCGCGCCGGAGACCTTCGCCCCGCGCTCGGTGTCGATGGCGCGCAGCCCCTCGCCGAGGTCCAAGTGGTCCAGCGGTGCGAAGCCCTCGGCCGCGAAGTCCCGCGGGGTGCCCACGTGCTTGCGGACGAGGTAGTCCTCCTCGCCGCCGGGCGGGGCGCCCACGACGACGTTCGAGATCCGGTTGAGCAGTTCGGTAACCTGGACCTGCGCCGCATCGGCCTCGCGCTGGCGGGCCTTGACCTCGTCGGCGAGTTGCCGCGTGCGGGCGAGCAGCGCCTGCTTGTCGGCGCCGGCTGCCGCGGCGACCTGCTTGCCGAGCGCCTTCTGCTCGGCGCGCAACCGCTCGAACTCCGTCAGCGAGGAGCGGCGGCGCACGTCCGCGTCGAGCGCGGCGTCCACCAGGGCGGGGTCGTCACCGCGGGCTCGCTGGCTCGCGCGGACGACGTCGGGATTGTCGCGGAGAAGGCGCAGATCGATCACCCGTGCAGCGTAACGGTCCGCCGACCTCGGCCGCGCCGTGATTTCCGACCCACCCGCGGTGGTACTTGGACTGCGGCTCGGGCGCGCTTCGGGCTAACGTGGCGCCATGACCTCGACGAGGGCGCGGCCATGACGGGCATGGAATGGCTCGGCATCATCGCGATCTCCCTCGGCACCGCCATGCTCGGCCTCGTCATCGGGATGCGGGTGCAGCGGACCAGGGGGCGGCTCCCGGCAGATCGGCCGCCCGACCCGGCGGTCGCCGCCCGGCAGGAACGCATCGCGTTCGTCGTCAACCCGACCAAGCCCGATGCCCCCAAGCTGCGGGAGCTGGTCCAGGGGGTCTTCGGCGATGCCGAGTTCCGGCCGATGTGGTTCGAGACGACCGTGGCCGATCCCGGCGTCGGGCAGGCGCGAGCCGCGCTGGACCAGGGGGCCGACGTCGTCGTCGCCGTGGGCGGCGACGGGACGGTCCGCGCCGTCGCCGAGGCGATGGCCGGCTCCGGTCGGCCGATGGGGCTGATCCCGCTCGGGACCGGAAATCTGCTCGCCCGCAATCTCGACCTGCCCGTGGGCGATCCCGACGCGGCGCTGCGGACGATCCTGACCGGCGCGGATCGCGCGATCGACGTCGGCCGGATCCGGGTCCTGGAGTACGCGCGGGGCGGCGCCGACGCCGGCCGCGGGGCGGACCCGGACCACATCGCGGACCCGGACCAAGACCACCTTTTTCTCGTGATTGCCGGCCTCGGCTTCGACGCCGCGATGGTCGCCGACACCAATGACGGCCTGAAGGCCAAGGTCGGCTGGATGGCGTACTTCGTGAGCGGCCTGCGCCACCTGCACGGGCGCCGGATGCGGGCGCGGATCACGGTGGACGACGCCGAGCCCGTCGGCGCCCGGCTGCGGACCCTGATGATCGGCAACTGCGGCAAGCTACCCGGGGGATTCACCCTGCTGCCCGATGCGCGGATCGACGACGGGATCCTCGACATCGCGGCCGTGGACACCAAGGTCGGCGTGGTGGGGTGGGCGCAGCTGTTCGGCGAGGTCGTGCTGCAGGGGTTGGGGATGCGCAACGACCTGCCGGCCAAGATCGGGCGGATCGATCACACCCGCGGCCGGCGGGTGCGGGTGCGGATCGACGGCGGGGAGCACGCCCAGGTCGACGGCGATGTGCTCGGGGTGGCGACGGAGATCGAGTCCTGGGTGGAGCCCGGGGCGCTGCTGGTGCGGACGGGCTGAGCGCGCTGGATGGGTGATTCTGATTGCTGCGGCAACCCGGCCGCCGAAGCGTTTTCGGCTGCCGAACCCGCTCCGGCGCGTCCAATCCACGGCCCAAACACCGGGTGTGTCCGATGAACGGTGGGTGGGCCACGGCGTTCTCTAGTTGCTCGAGGGGTTGATGCGCCCCTCGGAGGTGATCGCGAACGCGTTCAGCGCGGCCTTCCACCTGATGGCCCATCGTGCCCGACCGCGGCCGGTCGGGTCCAGGGATCTGGTCACGAGGTAGAGGCACTTCAGTGCGGCGGTGTCGTTCGGGAAGTGCCCCCGGGCGCGGACTGCTCGCCGGTAGCGGGCGTTGAGGGACTCGATCGCGTTCGTGGTGCAGATGATCTTGCGGATCTCGACGTCGTAGTCGAGGAATGGGATGAACTCGCCCCACGCGGACCGCCACAGCTTGACCGCGGCCGGGTACTTCCCGACCCACTTCTGCGCGAAGTCGTCCATCCGGGCCTCGGCCTGCTCGGCGTTGATCGCCGTGTAGATCGGCTTGAGGTCCCGGGCCATGGAGTCCCAGTCCTGCCGGGCCGCGTAACGGAAGGTGTTGCGGATCAGGTGGATCACGCACGTCTGGACCTGCGCGAGCTCCCAGACCGTGGTGATCGCCTCGGGCAGCCCCTTGAGGCCGTCGCAGACCGCGATGCACACGTCCGCCACGCCGCGGTTCTTGATCTCGGTCAGGACGTTCAGCCAGAACTTCGCGCCCTCACCGCCGTCGCCGGCCCAGATTCCGAGGATGTCCCGTTCCCCGCGGGTCGTCACGCCGATGACGACGTAGAACGGTTTGTTCGTGACCTGCCCGTCACGGACCTTGACCACGAGGGCGTCGATGAAGATCACCGGGTAGACCTCGTCCAGCGGGCGGGTCTGCCACTCCGCCATCTCGCCGATCACCTTGTCGGTGATCCTGCTGATGGTGTCCTTGGAGACCGATGCGCCGTAGACCTCGGCGAAGTGCGCGCTGATCTCCCCGGTCGTCAGCCCCCGCGCGGTCAACGACAGCACGAGCTCGTCCACACCGCTCAGGCGCCGCTGCCGCTTCTTCACGATCGCCGGCTCGAACGACCCGTCACGGTCGCGGGGCACGGCGATCTGTACCGGACCGATCTCGGTCAGGACCGTCCTGGAGCGGGTGCCGTTGCGCTCGTTCGACCCGGTCTTGGCCTCCCGCTCACCCGGCGGGTAGCCCAGGTGCTCGGTCAGTTCCTCGTCCAGCGCGGCCTCCAGGACCTGCTTCGTCAACCCGGTCAACAGCCCGTCCGGACCGACCAGGTCGATCCCCGCCGCCTTCGCCTGGGCCACCAGCTGCCGCGCCAACGCCTGCTTCTCGTCCTCGTCGAGCGTCACGGGCTCGATGATCTCGGTCATCCTGCCTGCTTCCCCGCCAAGCCTGCGCCCGGCGTGCAGCCGAGACCCACCCACCGTTAATCAGACAGACCCCGCCGAGGCGGGCGGGTTGTGCGGAGAGTGTGTGTGCGCCCCGGCCGCCCCGGCGGCCAACAGCGCTGCCCCCGTACGCTGGACGGGTGAGTTCGCCCGTCCTGCTGCCCGCCGGGCGCTTGCGGCCCGCGCTTGGCCGGCGCGCGGTCGCGATCGCCGTGCTCGCCGGAGCCGGCCTGTTCGGCTCGATCGGACCCGCGGTGGGCACGGCCGCGCACCCGCCCGCCGCCGCACAGGCCACCGCACAGTCGGCGGGCGCCGTCGCCGCGGCGCCGGCGGCGCCCACCG
>JAVBMU010000106.1:0-13545 GCA_031552185.1 Cellulomonadaceae bacterium
GCCCCACCCGCCGGCGCCGCACCCGCCGGCGCCGCACCCGCCGGCGCCGGCGGTGTCGAGCCCGGGGCCGCTGCGCCCGCCCAGAACGGCGGCGTGCCGCCCGCCCATGGCGTCCCCGGGCTCGGTGGACAGCCCGAGCCCGCGACCGGCTACAACCGACCGGCGCCCGACGCCGGGCGCAGCCCCATCCCGAGCCTGCCCCGGCTCCCCGGGGTGCCCACCCTCTCGCCGCCGAGCAAGCCCAACGGCGGCGGTACCCCCGTCAGCCCATGGCCGACCAGCGCGCCGCCTCGGCCGCCCGCGCCCGAAGCCGGCGCGACGCCGGTCGGCCCGGCTCCCGTCGGGCCGACGCCGGTCAGCGCGCCCGCCGGGCCGTCCCCCGCTCCCGACGTCCCCACTCCTCACGTCCCGGCGCCGCCGAGCCCCGGCGGGCCACCGGCCGCGGGTCCGGTCCCAGGCGATCCCGGGGACGCGACGCCGGCCGACGGCGTCCCCGTCGTTCCCCCGAGCCCCACCGCCGGCTTCGAGGCGGCTCGGCCGCCCGCAACGGACCCGGCAGCGGCGGCCGAGCAGCCGCCGGCCGATCCCGCCGAGGCGTGGGTCGCGGAGCTGTGGATCGACCCCGACTGGTACACCCTGCAGGAGGCCGAGGACCCGATGCCGTCCATCGGCATGCCCGAGGTGATCGTCCTGCGCGAGCGCAGCGTGCTTGTCGGCCGGCCCTCCCGGTCGCGGGGCATCCTGCCGAAGATCGACTGCGGCACGGACACGGGCGTCTCGCGGCGGCATTGCCAACTGTCCACCGACGGCCAACGCTGGTGGGTCGAGGACCTCGACTCGGCCAACGGGACCTACGTCGCGAAGGCTGGCGACCCGCTGCCGGAGGACCCGATCCCCGCCGGCGAGAAGAGCGAAATCGAGGATGGCGACCGGGTGTACGTCGGAGCGTGGACCCGCATCGTCGTCCGCCGGGCGGAGCCTGGCGAAAGCTGATGGCCCTCAGCCCTGCACAGCGCCGGCGGCACCCGTGTCGGGGCGGATCGTGGCGGCCGGACGGCCTAGGCTGGCGAGCGTGAGCCCCGTGAACACATGCGAACGCATCGTCTGGATCGACTGCGAGATGACCGGCCTCGACCTGCGCGCCGACGCCCTCATCGAGGTCGCGGCCGTCGTCACTGATTCGGAACTGCGGGTGTTGGGCGACGGTGTGGACGTCCTGATCGCGCCGCCCCCCGACGCCCTCGGCGCCATGGGCGACTATGTCCGCGCGATGCATACCAACTCGGGCCTGCTCGACGAACTCGCGCACGGCCTCACCATGGCCGACGCGCAGGCCACGGTCCTCGAGTACGTCCGACGCTGGGTGCCCGAAGCGGGCAAGGCGCCGCTCGCCGGGAACTCCATCGGCACCGACAAGGCGTTCCTCGACCGCGATATGCCGGAGCTCCTCGGGCACCTGCACTACCGGGTGATCGACGTGTCCTCGATCAAGGAACTCGCCCGCCGGTGGTATCCGAGAGTGTATTTCAACGCCCCGGCGAAGAACGGCGGGCACCGGGCCCTCGCCGACATCCTCGACAGCATCGACGAACTGCGGTACTACCGGGCGGCGCTATTCCCGCCCCCGCCCGGTCCCGATTCGCGCACCGCGCGCGAGGTCGCCGCCCGGGTCGCGCAGACCAGCGTGCGCCGCTCCGAGCCGAGCGACCCCGCGGCGGATGAGCAGCCGACGCCGGACCCGCCCGGCGGGCCGTCGCCGGACGAGCCCGATACAACGGACGCTTCGGGCGCAGGCAAAGGCGCCGCCGTGGCGACCGTCACACCCCCGGCGGGCGCCCGTCGCGAAAACAGGTCCTGAACCCGGCCGAGATCCGGGTACACTTTTGCCGGTCGGTGTTTCGACACCGGTCATGGTGGGTGTAGCTCAGCTGGTAGAGCATCTGGTTGTGGTCCAGAGGGTCGAGGGTTCAAGTCCCTTCACTCACCCCATGCGGCAAGCGTTCGGCACAGAGGTCCGGTGAACCCCCGGGCCTCTGGTCGTTTGCGGCGACGCGCGTGATCTCGTCGATGCTCTCGGTCGGTAACCTCGCACCATCCGTGGCTTCGGGTCCGCCGACCGCGGGCCAATACCCACCCGGACAGCAGTGACGGCGAAGGCGCCGATGCGCGGTACACCGGGGTCGGGCAACCAAAGATGGCGGCCTCGATCGGATCGATCAATGCCCGCACGCCCGCCTGAAGCCGCCGCCCATCCAAACCAATCATGTATCCCATGTCATGCATCCGGTTCTGCACCACACAGGCTTTCGCACCACTTGACGCTTAAGCTAAATAACTGTAGTCTAAGCCGTGTGCCATGTCTTACCCGCATATATCGTATCTATACACTGGAGAAAAAAGAGGATGCTCACCAAACTCGGCACCGGCTCGTGCTTGGTCGTCGGAATGATTCTTCCGGCGCTGCCTGCTTCGGCCGGGACCGAGAATTGTTCGCGGGGATACGCCTGCGGATGGGACTCGCTGACATACGAGGGAACAAGCTTCGGTTCTACGTACACCGAAGGGTGGTGGAGTCCGTTCCTCAACCGCGCTTCATCGGTTGCCGCGAACGGCACGACCTGTAAATCGACCAGGTTCTACAAGAGCTGGAACCACATGACCGGGCACGTGTACGGTGACTACTTCACGCTCCACAGTAAAACCTTGGTCGGGAGCAACTTCAGGGATCCGGACCTGCGGAACGGAGCCGGGGACCGCACCGGGGAAACCGGCTGGGACAACACCATCGAAGCGACGAAGTTCGTGCTGTGCCAGTGACCGCAACCGCCAAATCCAGGAGGCAGCGTCGAGCGAGGCGCTGCCTCCTGGCGGTTCGCCGCCGAGCGGCCGGCGGCCTCGTCATCGCGCTGGCGCTCGGAGCTTGCCAGGTCGGGTCCGGCGACGAAAGCGACTCCGCCCGGAAGACGGCGATCGCTCCCGACGCCACCTCGGTACACGGCATCAGTCTGGTTCCCGAACTCGACGAGCAGTCCGGTGCCGTGACCCTGCCGTTCGACCGGCTGACTTACTCGACGAATGACGCGGCACTACTCTTGATCGGTCAATCCGTCGCCATGAGTCAATGCGCGAACAAGAAGGGAGTCGAATTCGTCGCCTCGACCTGGGGCGGCGACCCCGTCTACGATTCGGAGTCCTACTTCGGCCCCTGGACAACGGGCCAGGCCCGGAAATTCGGATTCGTCGAACCGGCGCCGAACGCCGACCTCGCAGCCAACGGCATAAAAGGAGCGCCCCCAGCGGATTCGTCTCCGGATCCGTCGATCAATGCCGCCTTGACGGAATCGGACTGGGCCAAAATCGAACAATGCGGAAAGGACCCGCGAATCAGGGTTCTTATGGAAGCGCAGCGGCACACGGGTCCCTGGTGGGACGCGTTGGCGAGCGCGCGAAGCGAGTTCCTCCGCTCCGCCGCGGCCAAGTCTCTTCTCGGTGAACTGGAAACCTGTTTTCGCACTCACGGGTTGACCCCCATGAAAAGCGACCCTGCGCTGCCGCAGGGTGCCCGCGTTGACGAAATCAACGAGACCCAGATCAGCCTTGCAGTGACCACCGTAAACTGCAAGAAGTCGGTTGACTTCACCCGACGCATGGCCGTGCTCGAATCACGTTCCCAGGCACCCGTCATCGCCAAGTATGCCGAAGAGATGCTCTCCCAACGAGATGCCATCGACAAGGCTCTTGTCCAGGCGAAGGAACTCAAGACCTCCTACCTCGCCGACCGTTCGGCCGGGGCGAGTGCCGCACCGCATGACGAGGGGTGATTCGATGGCCGGCTCCGCTCCCGGTGGAGGACCAGAGGTTCTGGACCCGACGGCAGCGGAAACGCGGATGGTGTCGCGATGGCGATGGCTGTGGCTGTGGGCGGCCCTCGCAGTCGCCGCGATCATTATCGCGTTTCTCGCCGGGACGCGGGTCCGCTCGCCGTGGGAGCATGCCATCTCGAACTCCCGAGCGGAGCCCGCAATTACTGCACGAGTCGAGACGCGAGAATTGCCGACCGAACAAACGCCCCTGACCGGGACGGTATCGCTCGGCGCCGTCCGTGATGTGATCAGCCGGCCGACGGACGGCCGCGACAGCATCGTCACCGCCGTGCACGCGAAAGTAGGAACCGCGGTTCGACCCGGCGCGGTGATCGGCGAGGTGTCGGGGCGCCCGATGATCGCCCTCGCCTTGCCTTTCCCGCTCTACCGCGACCTCGCCCCCGGCATGCGCGGGCCGGACGTTCGGGCCGCGCAGACCGCGCTCAGGACTCTTGGTCATTATCGCGGTGCGGTGGACGGCGAATACGGACTCGCAACCGGGGCGGCGGTGACGAAGCTCTACCGGGCGGCGGGAATGACCGAGCCGGATCCGCCGGCTGACGCACTCCAGGCCCGTTCCGATGCCCGCAAGGCGTATTCCGCGGCGCAGAATGGGTCCGACGACGCGGCGGTCTCCAGTGCGCGCGCAGCGTTGGCGGAGGCCGAAATGGCGGCGGCCACCCCGTTGCCCCGGGCCGAGATCGTCACGATTGCCGAAGCCGGCGCGACGATCGTTCGAGTCGCGCCGATCGGGACGGTCCTCACCGAAGAACTAGCTGTCGTTGCGATGCGCACAGGACAGCCGCATATCGTCGCCCGGGCGGGTGTCGATGAGGTCCCCAGCTATCCGGTCCGATCAGCCGTCACGATCACACAACTCGACGGTTCAATCACCGCCGAGGGAACAATCGCCGCAGTCGGCGGATTCGCGCCTGGGGGCGGCGAGGGCAAGACAGAGCAGGTGCCCGGCCGAGACCTCACGATCGCGGTCGACGCGGGCGCGGGATTTGCCGACGGGGCGCAGGTCCGGATTACCCCCCGGGCGGCGGCAAGGGGAAGCCGCGGCTTGACGGCACCGCTGGCCGCCGTCCGCTCTGACCATACGGGCAATTACGTGCTACGCATACCCTCCGGTCGCGAACCGCAGGACGCGGTCCGGGTGCCCGTGCGGGTCACCGCGACCGGGGACGGCTACGCCGCCCTGGCCCCCGGTGCGCTTCGCCAGGGCGACACAGTCCTCATTTCGGTCGGGTCATGACTGTTCTTCGCTCCGTCGATGTCCACAAGACGTACCCGGGCAACCCCAAGGTGCACGCCCTGCGCGGCATCGATTTCGCTGTATGCGCAGGAGAGCGGGTGGCCGTTGTCGGCCCATCCGGCTCGGGGAAATCGACCCTCCTGAACATCGTGGGGCTGCTCGACGTCCCAACGAGTGGACGATACGAATTCCTCGGCCGCGACACGCGGACCATCCGATCCCGTGAGCGCGACCGGATCCGCGCGGCCGAACTCGGATTCGTTTTCCAGGACGCGCACGTGCTCGGCGCGCGTACGGTCGCGGAGAACCTCGACATTCGCTTGGCGATCACCGGGACGCCACGCGCCCGGCGCGCCCGTGAGGTTCATGACGTGCTCGGCGAGGTCGGCCTGGCACACCGACGTGATGCGCTGGGTCGGCTTCTGTCCGGCGGCGAACGGCAGCGGCTTGCGGTCGCCCGCGCCGTCCTCACAGCGCCACGTGTGCTTCTCGCCGATGAGCCGACGGGCAACCTCGACCGCGAGAACGCCGACCGGGTGCTCGAACTCTTCGATGCCCAAGCCAAGGCGGGCGTCGCAGTCGTCGTCATCACCCATGACACGCGCATCGCGGACTGGGCGGACCGGGCGGTCCTCATTGCCGACGGGCGCATCAAGGCCGGAACCTCACCGTGAGCGGCCGGCTGACGCGCTTGGGCGACCTTCTCACCGACGTCGGTGTGGAACTGCACACCCGCCGCGCCCGGACTGCCATGCTGATCGCCGGGATCGCTCTGTCAACAGGTACGCTCATCAGCGCCGTCAGCGTGTCTACGACTGCTGCTCACCAGGTAGACGCCGGTCTTGCCGCGTCCACCCTCGACCTCATCGAGGTCGAGGCCTCGCATGCGCAGCGGTCGGATGGGACGGCCTCGGACGCCGTGCGAAGGGTCTTCCCCGAGGACACCGAACGTAGGGTTCGTGCCGTTCCCACGGTCGTCGACGGCGGCCTGCGTCTCGACGTTACCAATGACGCGTACCTCCGCCGAGCCGGCGTCGGCGCATCCGCCCGACCCCCGAGCGCCGACGAGGTTCGCGTACTCGGGCTCACGTCCGGGTACCTCGTCGCGGATAGAGTTTCCAGCCCGGCCGGCTGGATGCTGGATACGGACGCTCCCGTCGCCCTCCTGGGCACGGCTGCGGCAAACAGACTCGGCATTCACCCGACGACGGATCCGACTGGCCTCGCAGTGACCATTGAGGGCGAGCGCTACGACGTCGTCGGATTTCTACGTGGCGGCACGACCCCGCTCGCCAACGCAGTTGCCATTCCCTATGACCGCGCCATCTCCCACGCCGGCAGCGACGCGGAGACGACGATTCTCATCCGCACGGAGATCGGCGCCGGGTCCGCCGTGGCCCGGGTCATCCGGTCGGCCATCCGGCCCGATGCGCCACAGCGCCTGGTGTCATCGCAGGTTCTCGACATCAAAGACCTGCGCACCGGCGTCTCCACCGAGCTTGATCGTCTGGGCGCCTGGGTTGGCTCACTTCTGCTCGTCCTTACCGTGCTCCTGATCGCGAACGCGATGACTGTTTCCGTGCTGGGTCGCACGGCGGAAATCGGGCTACGCCGCGCGATGGGCGCGTCCCGGGCCGCAATGGCGTCGCTGTTCCTCGCCGAGGGAGCGGTGACCGGCATGCTCGGCGGGCTGACCGGGAGCGCCGTCGCCGGCTTTGCCACGCTGCTCGTCTGCGTGATCAACCAGTGGACGGCGATCCTGTCGCCGAGCTTGATCGGCCTCGGCCCAATCGTCGGCATGGTTGCCGGGCTTGTCTGTGCCACCTACCCGGCGGCGCGAGCGTCAGCCATCCACCCCGCGGTAGCGGTCCGCTCCGACTGAACAGGCGTCGCCGGCCGCAACCGCCTCGCGCAGGGTCGAGCCGAACTCGGCCACGTTCGGCGAACCGGAGTCGGCCACCTCCGGCGAACGACGTTTCCGAGCGACGGCGGACCTACCGCCCGCCCGCCCGGAATCAGGCGCTCAGGCGCGCCAGCACGGCGTCGGCCAGGCGCTCGGCCGCGCCCGGCGCGGCGCCGAGAAAGAGCGACGGCTCGGTGAGTTCCACCTCGATCACCGTCGGGGCGTCGTCGGCCCCGGCAACGAGATCCACCCGCGCGTAAAGAAACGACCCGACGTCGCCGTCGGCGACGGCGTCGGCGGCCACGTCCAGCGCTCGCCGCGCGACGGCGACGTGCTCCGCGGGGGGTTCGAAGGGCCGCTGGGACTGCGCGCGGTACAACCCCTGGGTCGGCCGGTGCGGGCCGGTGAGCAGGGCGTTTGTCCGAACGGCGTGGGAGAACTCCCCCGCGACGAAGATCAGGCTGGTCTCCCCCGCGGTGTCGACGCTGGCGATGTACGGCTGGATCATGACCCACCGGCCGTCGTCGAGCAGCGTCATGGCGTGCCGAATGGCCAGCCCGCGCGAATGCGCCTCGCCGGCCTGATACCGCCCGGTGTCCCGGGCGCCGGCGCTGACGACGGGCTTGACCACGAAATCGCCGTGCGCGGGCATCCGGGTGTGGATCGCTCGGGAGGACAGTTTGCGCGCCGGGTCCAGCCACAGGGTGGGGATGACGGCGACGCCGGCCGCCTCCAACTCGCGCAGGTAGGACTTGTCGGTGTTCCAGCGCAGCACGCCGGCGCCGTTCAGGAGCCGGGGCACGGCGTCGGCCCAGGCGAGGAACTCGTCCCGGCGGGCGGCGTAGTCCCAGGTGGAGCGCACGACGACGAGGTCGAACCCGGACCAGTCCACCTCCGGGTCGTCCCAGACGGCGGCTTGCGCTTGCACCCCTCGGGCGTCGAGGGCGCGCAGCAACGGCGCGTCATCCGAGTCCAGGTTCGGCAACACGGAACAGGTCGCGAGGGCCACGCTCGCCGGCGAGTCGGTCACGAGGTCGAGCCTATGGTCCACAGGGCGCGAGCGGGGCATTCGGACGGGTCGAGCCTTCCGCCGTCGTCGTGACTCCGGTCACTTTGACGGGTCGGAGCACCGCCGACCTTGTGGCGGCGCGGTGGCGGCGCGGCGCTCATTCGGCGGCGGCGTCGGCGACCCGGCGCAGTGCGGCCAGAATGCCGTCCGCGGTCAGCGAGCCGACGACGACGCCGGCGCCGTCGGTCACCGGCACCCGGCCCATGGCCGCGGCAGGCAGCGCGGCGATCGCCTCGAACGCGTCCGCGAGGGACGAGCCGAGCCGCACGGGCGGGGGCGCGGGCTCAACCACCCGATCGGCGCCGTCGAGTTCGGTACGTTCCACCCGGGCGAGGGCGAGCATCCGCACCGGCGCGCCGTCGCCCACGAACGCGCGCACCGCCGCGGTCGCCGGGTGGGCGAGCACGGTCGGCGGTCCGGCGAACTGCTCGAGCCGGCCCTGCGCGGACAGCACGGCAATACGGTCGCCCAGCCGAACCGCCTCATCGATGTCGTGCGTGACGAACAGGACCGTGGTCCCCAGCTCGCGCTGGATTCGCCGGAATTCGGCCTGCAGCCGGCGCCGGCCGGCCGGGTCCACCGCCCCGAAGGGCTCGTCCATGAGCAGCACCGGCGGGTCCGTGGCGAGCGCCCGCGCGACGCCGACGCGCTGGCGCTCCCCGCCGGACAGCTGGGCCGGGTAGCGGCTTGCGTAGACCGCCGGGTCGAGGCCGACCAGGTCCAGCATTCGGGCCGCCGTGTCCCGGGTGCGGGCCCGATCCCAGCCGAGCAGCTTGGGGACGGTGGCGACGTTCTGGGCGACGGTACGGTGCGGGAACAGCCCGACATTCTGAATCACGTACCCGATCCGACGCCGCACGGCCACGGGGTCCGCGGCGGTCAGGTCCTCGCCGTGCAACACGATCCGGCCCGACGTCGGTTCCACCAGCCGGTTGACCATGCGCAGGATCGTGGACTTGCCGCTCCCCGAAGCGCCGACGAGAGCCAGCAGCTCGTGTTGCTGCACCGCGAGGGTCAGTCCGCCGACGGCGACGGTTCCGTCCGGGTAGACCTTGCGGACGTCGTCGAATTCGATGGCCGCGCCGGGCGGGGCGGGCCGGGGTGGTCGTGGCGCCGGGCCGGTCGGTTGGTCGGGCGAGTCGGTCGGTTGCGCCGCCGGATCGGTCCGCCGATGCGGAGCCGGCGGCTGGGAGGTGGTCGCCGCCGCCCGATCAATGCTCATGACTCGACCGTAGCGGTCGGGTCCCACGTGCGCAGGCTTCGGCCGCGAGGGGCCGATGTCACCGGCCCCCGGTAGGGTCGGAAAATGTCCAATCCCTGGTTCTCCTGGGACTACGTCGTCGGCAATGGGGCTGAGTTACGCGCGGCCGTTGTCGAGCACGCCACGATCACCATCGAGGCCGTCCTGATCGCGCTCGTCATCGCGCTCCCCGCCGCGGCGTTCGCCCACGAATGGCGGCGCCTCAGCGGACCGGTCCTCGGCGTGGCGGGGGTGCTCTACACGATTCCCTCGCTGGCCTTGTTCGCCATCCTGGTGCCCTTCGTCGGCATCGGCCGGGTGCCGGTGCTGATCGGGCTCGTCCTGTACGCCCTGCTGATCCTGATCCGCAACACCCTCGCGGGTCTCAATGCCGTCGATCCGGACATGGTGGATGCGGCCCGCGGGATGGGATTCGGGCGGTGGCGGCTGCTCACGGCGGTCAAGTTGCCGGGCGCCCTGCCGGGCATCATGGCCGGGGTCCGGTTGGCGACGGTGTCGACCGTCGCGCTGGTCACGGTCGGCTTTGTGGCCGGGTACGGCGGGCTCGGCACGGTGATGTTCCGCGGCTTCAACGCGGATTATCACGCCCAGATCGCGACGGCGACGGCGCTGTGCGTGGCCCTCGCGATCGTGCTCGACGTCGCGATGTACCTCCTGGGGCGCGCCCTCACCCCGTGGAGCCGGGCGGCGGCGGCGTCGTGACGGGCTCGGACAACGCCGTCGGGCAGGCGGTCACCTGGCTGAACGACCCACTGAATTGGACTGCCGAGGGCGGCCTGATCGACCGCATGGGCGAACACCTGGCGATGACGGCCGTGGCCGTGCTGCTCGCCGCGGTGGTCGCGCTGCCGGTCGGCGTCTGGCTCGGTCACACCGGCCGGGGCGCGGCCACGACGATCGTGGCCGTGAATACCTCCCGGGCGCTGCCGACCTTCGGCATCCTGCTGATTCTCGCGGCCGGCGGGCTCTTCGGGAACCGGGCGGCCGTGATTGCGGCGGCGGTCTTTGCCATCCCACTGATCCTCACCAATGCCTATACCGGGGTCGCCGCAGTGGACCCGGATGTGCGCGACGCCGCCCGCGGCATGGGCATGTCCGGGGCCCGGTCGCTCCTGCTGGTCGAACTGCCGTTGGCGCTTCCGCTCGTGGCCGCCGGCCTGCGGACGGCGATCGTCCAGGTCATCGCGACCATCCCGCTCGCCGCCTTCGTCGGCGGCGGAGGGCTCGGCGTGCCGTTGCGGTTCGGTTTTTCCACCCAACGCTACGGTCAGGTCCTCGCGGTCGGCGTCGTCGTCGCCGTGCTCTGTCTCGCCGTCGATGGCGTGCTTGCGCTCGGCCAGCGCACGCTCACGCCACGCCCGATCCGGCGCCGGCCGGCCTTCGCCTGATGCTGCCGGCGTCCATCCGAAGAGTTGCCCCCACCATCCGTACGGGTTGAAATGGCACTTCGCCTGCCCGGCCATGACAGCGAGAGGTTCCGATGCGAACTCGGCGCAACACAATCCGGCGCAACACACTCTGGACCGCGGCCACAGCCGGCCTTGCCGTGCTCCTCCTCGGCGGCTGCGGATCACCCGGCTCGTCCGGCTCCTCGCCGTCGTCCTCCAGTTCGTCGGCGGCGGCGGGCGCGGCGGCCGAGTGCGCGCCGGAGGCCGGCGCGCAACTGGTCGTCCTCGCCGACGACAAGCACCTCCAAACGGTCGACAACATCATCGCGGCGGCCAATGCCAAGGCGGTCCAGGACGACGAGAACGTCCTGAGCGTTTTGAACACAGTCTCCGACACCTTGACCACCGGAAAGCTCATTGCGCTGAACAAGGCCGTCGACGTCGAACGCAAGACCTCGGCACAGGCCGCCACGGCATTCGTCGCGGCGGAATCCCTCGGTGCGCAGGACAAGGTCGGGGAGGGCCGGAAGATCGTGGTCGGCGCGGCGAACTTCTCCGAATCCGCGACGCTGGCGGCGATCTACGCCGAGGTGCTGACCAGCGCCGGGTACCGGACCAGCATCCAGACGCTGGACACCCGCGAGACGTATTTGCCCGCCCTGGAGAGCGGCAAGATCACGGTGTTCCCGGAGTACGTCGGCACGCTGACCGAATTCCTCAACAAGGACATCAACGGGCCGAACGCCACCGCCAAGGCGAGCGGCGATCTCGATGCGACGGTCAGCGCCCTGCGGGACCTCGGCAAGCAGCGCGGGCTCGTCTTCGGTGCGCCGTCCGCCGCCCAGGACCAGAACGCCTTCGCCGTCACCAAGGCGTTCGCCGACAAGCACAAGGTCAGCACGCTGACGGAACTCGCCGCGGCGTGCCGCGGGCTGATCCTCGGCGCCGGACCGGAATGCACGGAGCGGCCCTTCTGCCAGCCGGGCCTCGAGCAGACCTACGGGCTGGAGTTCGCGGAATTCAAGGCGCTCGACGTCGGCGGTCCGCTCACCAAGGCCGCGCTGCGCAAGGGCACCATCTCGCTCGGCCTGGTCTTCTCCTCCGACGGCCAACTCGGCTGACGGCGGACCCGACGACCTACAGGCCGTAGGCCTCGAGCAGCCGCAACCAGCCCTCGGAGACCGTCGGGTAGGCGGGGACCGCGTGCCAGAGCCGGTGCAGCGGGACCTCGCCGACGACGGCGATGGTGGCCGCGTGCAGCATTTCGGCGGCGTCCGGCCCGACGAACGTCGCGCCGAGCACGACCTGCCGAGCGGTGTCGACCACCAACTGGGCGGTCCCTTCATAGCCGTCGCCGTGCAGGTATCCACCGGAAACCGCGCCGAGGTCGGCCTGCACGGCGCGCACCTCGTGGCCCGCCGCGCGGGCCGCCGCCTCGGTGTACCCCACGGATGCCACCTGGGGTCGGGTGAAGACGACCTGCGGCGCAGCGTGGGCGTCGGCCGATGCGGCGTACCGCGACCACGGCTTCGGCGCCGCCCCGACGGCCGGCACCTCGGCCGACCCGTCCCACGGCCCCCGCCCGGACCCGCCGCCGGTCCCGTCGGCGCCAACCCCGCCCGGACCCGCGCCGTCGGCGGCGCGCGAACCGAACCGGGCGGCGACGACGTCGCCGGCCACCCGGCCCTCGTACTTGCCCTGGTGGGTGAGCGCGGCCCGGCCGGTCACATCGCCCGCGGCGTAGAGCCAGCCGCCGTCGACGCCGAGGACCTGCATCGCGTCGTCGGTCGCTACGGGCTTGCCCGGGGTCAGTCCGACGACGTCCAGGCCGAGGTCCTGGCTGCGCGGGATCCGCCCGGCCGCGACGAGCACCTGCGCCGCGCGGACGCTCTCGCCGGCGCGCAACTCGACGCTCCTGGTGCCGTCCGCCTCGACGCGGACCGCCACCGGTTCGGCGCCGACCCGCACGGCCACGCCCATCGCCTCAAGCGAGGCGACCACGGCCCGGCCGGCCCAGGGCTCGGTCCGCCCCAGCAGCGGGCCCCGGGACAGGACCGTGACCTCGGCGCCGAGGTCGGCGAACGCAGTCGCCATCTCGGCCGCCACCACGCCCCCGCCGATGATCGCGAGCGAGGCCGGCACGTCGTCGACGCCGGTGGCCTCGCGGCTGGTCCACGGCGCGGCCTCGGCCAGGCCGGGGATATCGGGCAGCACCGGCACGCTGCCGGTCGCGAGCACGACGGCGTGGCGGGCGCGCAACCGCCGCGGCAACCCCTCGCCGCCGAACTCCGCTTCGGCCGGCACCACCTCGACGAGGCGTTCGCCCACGAGGAGGCCCCGGCCGCGGACCAGCCCGATGCCGGCGTCGGCGAGCCACCGCTCGTCGCCGGCGTCGTCCCAGTCCGAGACCATGGCGTTGCGCCGGGCCAGGACGGCAGCCGGGTCCACCCGCTGCCGGTCGGCCGGCAGCACGCCCGGCACGGCCCGCGCGGCGGCGAGGGCCGCACCCGGGCGCAGCAGCGTCTTGGACGGCACACAGGCCCAGAACGAGCATTCGCCGCCCAGGAGTTCGGGCTCCACCACGGTGACCGTGAGCCCGCCGCGGCGGGCCCGGTCGGCGACGTTCTCGCCGACCGGACCCCCGCCGAGGACGACGACGTCAACAGTGGACACGGGCAGGACATCGCCGGGCAGCGTCATGGGTCTCATCGTCCCCGCAGGTCGGCGCCGCCGCACCGCGGACGGACCGCGCCGCGGCGGGCGGGCGGGCGCGGCGACCGGCGGGCGCGGCGACCGGCGGGCG
>JAVBMU010000107.1:0-34524 GCA_031552185.1 Cellulomonadaceae bacterium
GGGTGCGACGCCGGGCGCCGGGGCGGGGGCGGGCGCGGCATCGGTTGCGGTGCCCGCCGCCGCGCGGGCGGCGACCGCCTCCGCCGCCTCGAGCGCGGCCTGAGCGGCCGCGGCCCTCGCCTCCGCCGCCTCGGCGGCGGCCTGGGCAGCGGCCGCGCGCAGGGCGGCGAGATCCGGATCGGGCTTCGTCGGGTCGACCATGATCGGATCGTAGGTGCCCGCGGCCGGGCGGGCGAAATGCGCGTCGTCGGGTTTGTTGAACGGACGAAAGGTGCGTGCCGCGCGTCGGCAACGTAAAGTGTCGGGCCGATGAATTCCCAACCGACGATCCAGGTGGTGACCGACTCAACGGCCTCGTTGGCGGCCGACGAGCCGGGGATCGTCGTCGTCCCGTTACGGGTGACGATCGGCGACGAGACCTATCTCGAGGGCGCCGGCCTGACGCCCGACGACGTGGCCGACCGACTGGCGATGGGCGAGCGGATCACCACCTCGCAACCGACTCCGCGGGCGGTCGCGGACGCTTTCACGACCGCGGCCGAAGCGGGCGCGAGCGGCATCGTCGCCATCCACATGTCCGGCGAGATGTCCGGCACCTGCTCGTCGGCGCGGATCGCCGCCATCGGGGCGCGGGTGCCGACCCGGGTGGTCGACTCGCGGACGGTTGCGATGGCGCTGGGCTTCGCCGCGCGGGCGGCGGCCGAGGCGGCTCGCGCCGGCGCGGATCTCGACGCCGTCGCCGCCCGGGCGACGCGGGTGGCGGCGTCGAGCCGGGTGGCTTTTATGGTCGACTCGTTGGAGCATCTGCGCCGCGGCGGTCGGCTCAGCGCGCCCGCCGCGGCGATCGGCGCCGCGCTGCGCGTGCGGCCGTTGCTCACCCTTCGGGACGGGCGGATTGAGGTGGTGCAGTCCGTCCGCACACGGGCGACGGCGGTGGACCGGCTGGTCGACGTCGCGGTGGCCTCGGCGGCCCGGCGCCGCCGCCCCGCTTTCGCGGTGCATTTCCTCGGGTCCCCGGAGGTGGCCGACGACGTCGCCGGTCGCCTGACCGAGCGGACCGGCGTCGAGGTGGAGACGACGCCGGTGAGCGCGGTGGTCGGGGCACATGCGGGGCCGGGCGTTCTCGCGATCGTGATTGCGGACCTGACGGGCGGCGCGTTGAGCTGAGTGGGGTCAGAGATTGCACAGGTCGACGCTCGTCGGCCTGATCCACAGATTCGCCTCCGGTCGGCCCGGTCGGCCCGGACCGATGCCTAGCGTGCCGGTATGCGATCGGACATCTCGGAGCGGGCCCGGCGACGGGCGCTGATGGTTGCGGGATCGAATCATCCACCCGACGGGGAGGCGGGCGGTGCGACGGCCGACCCCGCGGCGGTGGGGGGTGGGCCGGTGGACCCCGCGGCGGTGCCGGATCCTGCGGATCTGCGCCTGCGGGCCGCCGCGCGAGTCTCGGCGGCGTACTCGGCGATGCACGGTCACCCCACGCCGGGCGCGGGATTCGCCGGCCCGGAGGAGTCCGAGCGCGCGCGGTGGCGGATGCGCCCGGGCCTGGCGCTCGCTGCGGGGCTCGCCGTCGTGGTGCTCGCGTTGGTCACGGTGGTCGGCCCGCTGCTGCGGTCCGGGTCCGCGCCGGTCGTCACCATCGCCGAACGGGCCGCCGAACGGGGCGGGGCGCCGTCGGGGACCGCCGCCGGCGCACCGAGTTCAGGGAGCGGCGCCGGGACCGGTGCGAGCACACGGACCGGTGCCGGCGCAGGCGAACGAAGCGCCGGCGGGGGGTGCGGTCCCGGCGCGGACTGTGTCGTCGTGCACGTCGTCGGTCAAGTCCGCCGGCCGGGCATTGTGACGCTGGCGGCGGGCGCCCGGGTCACCGACGCGCTGGCGGCCGTCGGAGGTCTGCTGCCGGCCGCGGACACCGCCGCGGTCAATCTCGCCCGGCCGGTGGTCGACGGCGAGCAAATCGTTGTGCCGCGCCCGGGCGAGGCACCCGTCAGCGCCGGGGCCGGCGGCGGGACGGGCGGCCCGGCGGGGGCGGTGATCGACCTCAACTCGGCCGACGCGGCCACGCTCGATGAACTGCCCGGAATCGGTCCCGTCCTGGCCGAGCGCATCGTCGAATGGCGCGCGGCGCACGGTCGATTCACCGACGTCGACGAGCTCACCGAGGTCGACGGAATCGGCCCGGCGCTCGTCGCGAAACTGAGGGACCGGGTCCGGGTGTGAACGGCCCGGTAGACCTGCGCCTGGTCCCGGCCGCGATCGGTGCATGGCTCGCGGCGTTCGTCGCCGTGGGCGCCGGCCCGGCGGGGGTGCTGCGCGTCGGCGCCATCGGCGCGTCGATGCTCGCCGGCTGGGCGGTCTGGTGGTTGGTCCGTCGCGGCCCGAGCCGCTGCGGTCGGCCAGGCGGACTGCGCCGGGGCGGTCGGCCGGGCCCCGCCGCGCACCCGTGGCTGGTCGGCCTCGCGCTACCGGCGGCCTGCGCGATGGCAGTCCTCCTCTCGACGGGGGTGCGCCTGGTTGATCGCGCGACGGTCGCCAACCTTGCCGAGCAGGGCGCCGCGGTCGCGGCGGTGGGCACCGTGGTCGGGGCGCCGGCTCCAGTGCGCGGACCGGTCGGTCGGGATCCCCAGTGGCGGGTGCCGGTGCGAATCGGCGAGATCGGCGGTCGCGGGGCGGTTTCGGCGGCGGCCGGAACCGTCACCGTGATCGGTGGTTCCGGTTGGGCGGACCTGGCGTACGGGACCGCCGTCGTCGGGCGCGGCCGGCTCAGCGGGACGCCGACCGACCTGCTCCTGCGCGCGAGCGGGCCGCCAACCATCCACGCGCCCCCGCAACGGGGCTGGCGCGCCGTCGCGTCGATCCGGCGCGCGCTGCTCGCCGTGACGGACGACCTGCACGGGCCGGCTCGCGGTCTGGTGCCCGGCATCGCCATCGGCGACACGACCCGGCTCGACGCCGAGGTCGACGACGCGATGCGCACCACCGGTCTGACTCACCTCACCGCGGTGTCCGGTGGTCACTTCGCGATCATCATCGCCGTGATCGCGGCGGTGTGCGGGGTGGTCAGGCTGCCACGGTGGGGCCGGGCGGCCGTGGTGGCGGCCGCGTCCGCCGGATTCGTCGCCCTTGTTCATCCGCAGCCCAGCGTCGTTCGGGCGGCAGCCATGGGCGCGGTCGGGGTCGTGGCGGTGCTCTTCGGGCGGCCGTCCCGCGCCGTCGCGGCGCTGGCCGGCTCGGTGATTGCGCTGTTGGTCGTCGATCCATGGCTGGCCAGGTCATACGGTTTCGCGTTGTCGGTCGCCGCGACCGCGGGCATCGCGCTGGGAACGCGCCCCGTCGCGAGGCGGTTGGCGCGGTGGTGCGGACGCGCGGCGGCACACGCCATCGCGGTGCCGTTGTGTGCGCAGGCGGCGTGCGCGCCGATCCTGGTGCTGCTCGACCCGGCCCTCGCGGGCTACGCCGTCCCAGCGAACCTGCTTGCCGCCCCGGCAGTCGGCCCCGCGACGGTGCTCGGCGTCCTGGCGGCTCTGGTCGCGCCGTGGAGCC
The DNA here is from genome assembly GCA_031552185.1 of Cellulomonadaceae bacterium. Lineage (GTDB taxonomy): Bacteria > Actinomycetota > Actinomycetes > Actinomycetales > Cellulomonadaceae > JAVBMU01. The sequence continues at coordinate 3,547 of JAVBMU010000107.1, forward strand.
CCGAACTCGCCGCGCTCCCGGCCCGGGCCGCCGGGGCATGCACCTGGTGGATTGCCGAGATCGCCCGGCGGCTTGCCGATCTTCCCGGCGCGCGGTGGCCCTGGCCGGCCGATGTCGGCGGTGCGGTGCTGCTCGGAGTGGTCACCGGCGCCGGGTGGGTGGTTCTGGTTCGCCGGCGCGCGTGGGGGAAAGCCCTCGGCCTGCGGCTCGGAGCGGGTGCTCGGGCGGGCCGCCGGGCCCGAGGCGGCGAGCGCCGGTGGTTCCCGGCCGTGGTGTGCCTAGCCGCAGCGGCTCTTGTGGTCCGGGTCGGCATCCCCACGATGTCCGGCCTGCTCCATCGGACGCGAGGGATCCCGCCCGATTGGGTGGTCGCCGCGTGCGACGTCGGCCAGGGCGACGCACTCGCGATCCGGACCGGCGCCGGCCGGGCCATCATGATCGACGTCGGCCCGCCGGGTGACGCTGCCGACCGGTGTCTGGATCAACTCGGCGTCCGCCGTCTGGACCTGCTGGTGCTCACCCATTTCCACGCCGATCATGTCGGTGGTCTCGCGGCGGTGCTCGATGGTCGCGTGGTCGAGCGGGCGCTCGTCCCGACCGCTGCCCTGCGGTCGGCCGGCGCCGCGGTTGCGCTGCGGGCGCTGTCGACCGCGGGCATCGTCGCCGAGCCGGTCGGGATTCCGGTCGTTGGTGACGGCCCGGCGGCCGGCGTCGTCTGGCGGGTCTTTCCGGCCGCTGCCGACCTCGCGACGTTCGCCGCCGCGGGCGGCCGCGGGGCCGCCCGCCTCGCCGGCGGCGGGAGCCCCGGCGAGAGGGCCGGGGGTGGCGAAGCAGCGGTCAACGACGCGGGCCTCATTGTGGAAGTCGAGGCGGGCGGCCTCACCGTGGTGGCGCTGGGCGACCTCGAAAGCGCGGGTCAAGAGCGGCTCATCCGGTCGCTGCGCGCGGCCGGCCGGGCCGGCGGGGTCGACGTCGTCAAGGTGGCGCACCACGGATCGCGCGCCCAATCGAAGGAACTCGCGACCCACCTGCGCCCGCGGGTCGCGATCGTCTCCGTCGGCGCGAACGATTACGGGCATCCGACGCGCGCCGCGCTGGCGCTGTACGAGGCCGTCGGCGCGGCGTTGGTCCGGACGGACCAGTGCGGGACGTTTGCCCTCGTGCCGCGCGGTGCGGGAATCGGGTTGGCGGGATGCCGGCGGCCGCGCCGGGTTCGGCCTTGCCGGACCGGCCCCCGGTCCCCGCCGGCGGCCGGTCCGCTGATGTCCCCGGGTCGTGGGACAGTGGACCCATGCCGCAGGCCCCCGCGCGACGAAGCAGCACCGCCACCTGGGAAGACGCTCAGCCGGCGCCCGTCGTGCTCGTCGTCGGTTCCGAGGGCCTGCTGGCCGAGCGAGCGGCCGACCTCGTGTTCGCGCGGGCCGCCGAGCGCGGCCCGGTCGAGCGCGAGGAGATCGACGGCGCGTCCGCGACCGGCGGCGCGCTCGCCGTGGCGGTGAGTCCGTCACTCTTCGGCGAGGCGAAGGTCGTGGTGCTCGGCGCCGCGGAGGCGGCGGGGGAGGCGCTGGTCCGCGAGGTGATCGACTACGTCGCGCGGCCGGATCCGGACACCGTCCTCGTCGTCGTGCACGCCGGTGGCGTGCGGGGCAAGAAGATCCTCGATGCCGTCCGCAAGAGCGGGGCAAGCGTCGTGGGCGCGGAACCGATCAAGAAGGACGCCGACAAGGCGGCTTTCGTCTCGGCCGAGTTCCGCCGGGCGCACCGCCGCATCGACGCCGCCGGTGTCCGGACGCTGGTGGACGCGGTGGGCTCCGATCTTCGGGATCTCGCTGCCGCCTGCGCCCAACTCATTGCCGACACCGACGGTACGGTCCACGAGGCCGTGGTCGATCGTTACTACGGCGGTCGGGTGGAGGCCACGGGGTTCCGGGTGGCCGACGCGGCGGCGGCCGGCAACGGCGCGCAGGCGGTCGCGCTGCTCCGGCACGCCCTCGCCACCGGGGCAGACCCGGTGCCGATCGTCGCGGCGCTCGCGCTCAAGCTGCGCAACCTGGCCAAGGTCGGCGCATCCCGCGGGCGGGGCGGTGTGTCGGCGGGTGACCTCGGCATGGCCCCATGGCAGGTGGATCGGGCGCGCCGGGAGCTGGCCGGTTGGACCCCGGAGGGTCTCGCCACGGCAATCACTGCGGTGGCCCGGGCGGACGCCGAGGTCAAGGGCGAGGGCCGCGACCCCGTTTTCGCCGTCGAACGCGCCGTGCTCATGATCGCGGGCGCGCACGGCCGCCGCACCGGCGGGGACTGAAGGCCTCAACGGGCGAACCCGCCGTCCGGGCGGTCGGAAGACCTACCCGAACGACGGGTTCGGCGTCGGACGGCGGCCGTCATCGACCGCCGGATCCGGTGGCTGTCAGAGCGCGTCGACGGCCTTGGCGATCGCCGACTTGCGGTTCGCGGCCTGGTTGGCGTGAATGACGCCCTTCGAGACGGCCTTGTCGAGCTTGCGGGAGGCGACGCGCAGCGCCTCGGTCGCCTTCTCCTTGTCCCCGGCGGTCACGGCCTCGCGGACGCGGCGCACGTAGGTCTTGAGCTCCGACTTCACTGCCTTGTTGCGCATGCGACGCTTCTCGTTGGTGCGGATGCGCTTGATCTGGGACTTGATGTTTGCCACGTGTGGACTTTCTGGTGTGTTCGCCGAAGCGATCGAATAGGTCGAAGAGGGCGGTCCGAACTCCGGGACTGGGGTGGGGACCCGCGGAGAGGAATCCGGACTGTGCCCGCCGACCCGGGCGGACACGCGATCTCAGAGGATACCAGGTCCGGCCCCGCCGTCGTGAGTCAGCGTCCTCGGTGCGCGGCGATCTGATCGACGACGGCGCCGAACTCCGCACGGCTCATGATCGCGCCCTCCCGCCGGACCTTCGTGGGGTCGATGCGGATGATCCGGTCGAGGCGGATTTCGCTGCGCCGACCGGCGCGGTCCCACGGCCCGGCGCCGATGTCCATCCAGTGCCGGCCCCAGCGCGCCTCCTGGTCGTGGTCGCGGTCGTGGTCCTTGCTGGTCAGCATCGCCACCAGCAGCCACGGCCCGTCGCGCCCGACGACGAGGACCGGCCGGTCCTTGCCCCGGCTCGCGTCCTCCTCGAAGGGGACCCAGGTCCAGACGATCTCGCCCGGGTCGCCGTCGCCGTCGAGGTCGGGCGCGTAGTGCGCGCGGACCGGACCGCGATAGTCGCCCGGATAGGTTCCGGCGGACCGGCCGTTGTCCGACGCCCGGCGTGTGGTGTCGCCCGGGGGCGTCTGCTCGGCCGGGTTGCGGCCGCTTCTGGGGGCGAGCAGTTCGACGACGGCGCGCGCGACGCTCAGGACGGACGACTTGCGGCTGCTGGGCACGCGGCGAATCTACTCCTCGCACGGCCCCCTCCCGCGGCCCCGCCCGGCGCCCGCGGGTCGCATGCGCCGGCCCCGAGGTCCGCCGCCGGCCCCGACGTGAAAGAATGGTCGATCGTGATCGGGCGCCGCGCGATCGCCCGCCCGCGGGCCGCGGACCGGCGAGGTAGTCGCGGAACCGGCCGATCCCCGTCTCGTCGACTCGAACCAGGAGCGCATCCGGTTGTCCCCCATACCCAGTGCCACGCTGAGTGAGCGCGTCCGGCCTGCCGCGACGCCGCCGGAGTTGCTGCGCAACTTCTGCATCATCGCGCACATCGACCACGGCAAGTCGACCCTCGCGGACCGAATGCTGCAGCTCACCGGCGTTGTCGACGAGCGGGCGATGCGCGCCCAGTACCTCGACCGGATGGACATCGAGCGCGAGCGCGGCATCACCATCAAGTCCCAGGCCGTGCGGATGCCGTGGGCGGTGGTCGGCCCGGACGGCGTCGAACGCGCCTACGCGCTGAACATGATCGACACGCCCGGCCACGTCGACTTCACCTATGAGGTCTCCCGCTCGCTCGCCGCCTGTGAGGGCGCCGTCCTGCTGGTCGACGCCGCCCAGGGGATCGAGGCGCAGACCCTCGCCAACCTCTACCTGGCGATGGAGAACGACCTGGAGATCATCCCGGTCCTGAACAAGATCGACCTGCCGGCGGCGCAGCCGGAGAAGTACGCCGCGGAGATCGCCCACCTGATCGGCGGTGACCCGGCAGACGTCATGCGGGTCTCCGGCAAGACCGGCGAGGGCGTCGAGGTGCTGCTCGACCGGATCGTCGAGCGGGTGCCGGCCCCGGTCGGAGACCCGAGCGGCTCGGCCCGCGCGATGATCTTCGACTCCGTCTATGACTCGTATCGCGGCGTGGTCACCTACGTTCGCGTGGTCGACGGCGCGCTCACCCACCGCGAGCGGATCGCCATGATGTCCACCCGCGCGACTCACGAACTTCTCGAGATCGGCGTCATCTCGCCCGAGCCCGTCCCCACCAGCGGACTCGGCGTCGGCGAGGTCGGATACCTGATCACCGGCGTCAAGGACGTGCGCCAGTCGAAGGTCGGGGACACCGTCACCGACGCGATTCGGCCCGCGGCGACGGCACTGGCCGGCTACGCCGACCCCAAGCCGATGGTCTTCTCCGGCTTGTACCCGATCGACGGTTCGGATTATCCCGACCTGCGCGACGCGCTCGACAAACTCAAATTGAACGACGCCGCGCTGAATTACGAGCCGGAAACATCGGTCGCGCTGGGCTTCGGCTTCCGCGTGGGCTTCCTCGGCCTGCTGCACCTGGAGATTGTCCGCGAGCGCCTGGAGCGCGAGTTCAATCTCGACCTGATTTCGACGGCGCCGAACGTCGTCTACGACGTCACCCTGGAGGACGGGACGGTGGTCACCGTCACGAATCCGAGCGAGTTCCCCGGGGGCAGGATCCGCGAGGTGCGCGAGCCGGTGGTGCGGGCCACCATCCTGACCCCGGCGGAGTTCATCGGCGCCGTCATGGAGCTGTCCCAGGCCCGGCGCGGCGAACTGCTCGGCATGGACTACCTCTCGGCCGACCGGGTGGAGCTGCGCTACACCCTGCCGCTGGCCGAGATCGTCTTCGACTATTTCGATCAACTGAAGTCCCGTACCCGCGGATACGCCTCGCTGGACTACGAGACCGCCGGGGCCCAGGCTTCGGACCTGGTCAAGGTCGACATCATGCTGCAGGGCGAACAGGTGGACGCTTTCTCCGCCATCGTGCACAAGGAAAAGGCCTACCCGTACGGCGTCATGATGACCTCGAAGCTGCGCAAGTTGATCCCGCGCCAGCAATTCGAGGTGCCGATCCAGGCCGCGATCGGCGCCCGGGTGATCGCGCGCGAGACCGTGCGGGCGCTGCGCAAGGACGTCCTGGCCAAGTGCTACGGCGGCGACATCACGCGTAAGCGCAAGCTGCTCGAGAAGCAGAAGGAGGGCAAGCGGCGGATGAAGACCATCGGTCGGGTCGACGTCCCTCAGGAGGCCTTCATCGCGGCGCTGGCCACCGATGGCGAGCAGGACAAGAAGAAGTGACTCGTTCGTGAGTCCTGCCCTGCCTGACGGCGAGCCGGCCCCCGCGAACGGCGCGCTGCCGACGTGGATCCGGCCGGCGGGCGCCGGCCGCGCGTTCGGCGTCTATCTGCACGTCCCGTTCTGCTCGGTGCGCTGCGGGTACTGCGACTTCAACACCTACACGACGGCGGAACTCGGCCCGGGGGCGAGTCCCGCGACCTACGCGGATTCGGCCCGCCGGGAGATCGAATTGGCGGCGCGGGTGCTCGCCGACGCCGGGGTGGCTCCCCGCGAGGTGGCGACGGTCTTCTTCGGCGGCGGCACCCCGACCATGCTGCCCGCGGGCGATCTCGCGGCGATGCTCGCTGCCGTCCGGTCGACCTGGGGCCTCGCGCCGGGGGCGGAAATCACCACCGAGGCGAATCCGGATTCGGTGACTGAGGCGTCGCTGGGCGAGTTGGCGGCCGCGGGGTTCACCCGGGTGTCCTTCGGGATGCAGTCGGCCGTTCCCCGGGTGCTCGCCACGCTCGACCGCACCCATGACCCGCGCCGGATTCCCGACGTCGTCGGCTGGTCCCGGGCGGCGGGCCTGGCCGTCTCGCTCGACCTGATCTACGGCACGCCCGGGGAGAGCCCGGCCGACTGGGTGGCGAGCGTCGAGGCGGCGTTGGCGACCGGCGTCGACCACATCTCCGCCTATGCGCTCGTGGTGGAGCCGGGCACCCGGATGGGAGGGCAGGTCCGCCGCGGCGAGCTCATCCCGCCCGACGACGATGACCAGGCCGCCAAGTACGAGGTCGCCGACGCCGCCTTCGCGGCGGCGGGCTTGGCGTGGTACGAGGTGAGCAACTGGGCGCGGACCGGGGCGGACCGGTCCAGGCACAACCTGGGGTATTGGCGCGGCGACGACTGGTGGGGGATCGGTCCCGGCGCGCATTCGCACCTCGGCGCAGACCCGGCGAGCGGCTTCGCGGGCCTGCGGTGGTGGAACGTCAAGCATCCCCGGCGCTACGCGCACCTGCTCGACCAGGGCTCTAGCCCGGCCGCCGGGCGGGAGTCGTTGAGCGTCGCCACGGGCCGACTGGAGCGCATCATGTTGGGCGTCCGGCTCGCCGAAGGGCTGGACCTGGCCGCCCTGCCCGACGACGCCCGGCGCGCCGTGGCGGGGTTCATCGCCGACGGCGTGCTCGACGGCCGGGCCGCCGTGCGCGGCCGAGCCGTGCTGACCCGGCGGGGCCGGCTCCTGGCGGATGCCGTCGTGCGCGAACTTGCTGCGGGAATCTGATCGCCGAGTGAAAGTCAGGAATGCCTGATGGGTCCCTGAAGGTCTTGCCACTGAATCGCAATTTCCGCGAACGCAGCGTCGGCTCGCGAAGAAGATGGGTACTACCGATACGATTTCGAACGACCCACACGAGTCGTTCACGCGTAGCCCGGCGGCCGCCGGGCCCCGGCGCTGGAGCGCCCCGATCGAAAAGGTGACTATCAATGACCGACACCCCGGCGGGCGGGGCGGTTCCCCCCGACCCCAATGCCCCCCAGGACCCGTACGGACAGCAGCCAGGTGCGTACCCGCCGCCCGGCCAACCGGGTGGGTACCCGGCCCCCGGCCAACCGGGTGGGTACCCGCCGCCCGCGCAGCAGCCCGGCGCCTACCCGCCCGGGCAGCAGCCCGGCGCCTACCCGCCCGCGCAGCCCAGCCAGGACGCGTACGGCACGCCCGGCGCCTACCCGCCCCCGGCGCCCGGCGCCTACCCGCCCCCGGCCGGCGGCTACCCCGACCCGAACGCGCAGTCACCGCAGGTCGGTGACGCCTTCAGCTATGGATGGCGCAAGTTCACCCAGAACTGGGGCGTGCTGGTCGGCGGCCTGGTCGTCCTGGGCATCGGGCTCACCGTCATCGGCGCCATCCTGGCCGCGCCGTTCGGCATCTACGCCAACTTCAGCGGCGACGACGCGAGCCTGAACGCAGGCTTCAGCTTCATCTCGCTGATCTACTCGGCCGTCATCGTGGTGTTGGGGGTCTTCGTCGGCGCCGCGGTGATCCGGGTTTGTCTCGCGGTCACGCGGGGCGAGGAGATCTCGTTCGGCTCGTTCTTCCAGCTTCCCTATGCGGGCAAGGTGCTGCTCACCGCGCTGCTGGTCGGCCTGGGTACCGGGATCGGGACCATCCTGTGCTTCGTGCCCGGCCTGATTTTCGCGTTCTTCGCGCAGTTCGCCCTTTACTACGTGATCGACAAGGGAACCGAGCCCGTCGAAGCCCTCAAGGCAAGCTTCGCGCTGGTGAACCGGAACCTGGGCGCCGTCGTGCTGCTGTACCTGGGCGTGCTTCTCGCGAGCTTCGTCGGGTCGCTCCTGTGTTACGTCGGCCTGCTGGTCACCCTCCCGGTTGCGATGATCGCGACCGCATACATGTACCGGCGCCTCAACGGCGAACTCGTCGCCGTCTGAGCCCTCGGACCGCCCCCGCGGGGGCGGTCGGCCGACCGCGAAACGGCCGCCGACCCGGGGCGGCGGCCGTTTCGGTGTACGTCCGGTGTTCTCATGCGTCGGCCCGGTGTGCTCGCCGCGCGTCGGCCCGGTGTGCCGGCGGCGGGCGTGTTGTCTCAATATCGATACGGCCGACCGGGCCACGGGGTGCCGGCAGGCCGCAAACCACCCGAGACGCGGGAGATCGGGCGGGGCGGCTCGAAGCCCGCCCACGTGACCTGGGAAGACGGCGAAGCCCGGGCCGGCGAGTCGATAGCATGCCGTGCAAAACGAAGGCACGTCATGAGTAATAGGTCCGAAGCGGACCCCACCCCAGCCGGTCCGGGCGGCCTGCCGCCGCAGTACCAGCAGCCCTCCGGGTCCCAGCCCGGCGGGCAGCCGCCGTACCACCCGGCTTACCACCAGCCTCCCGGGCAGCCGGCGTACGGGCAGCCGACGTACCAGCCGCCCGGCGCGCCCGGCTTTCGCGTCGGCGAGGCGATCGGCTACGGCTGGTCGAAGGTGACCGGGAACTTCGGGCCCTGGGTTCTTTTCATGCTGATCTGCGTCGCCGTGAGTTGGGCTTTCAGCGGCTTGATGAGAGTGCCCGCAGCCTTGCTGGATCAGGGCACACGGCTCGGGTCCTGGAGCGTCGCGTCCCCGCGGGGCGTCGATGCCAGTTTCGGGGGGACGGTGATCGGCGTCCTCGGCACGATCCTGGCCATGATCGCGGCGGCGATGATGGCCCGCGGCGCGTTGGAGGAGACCCGGGGCCGACCGCCGGCACTCTCGGGCTTCTTCCGATTCGCCAACGTCGGGGCCGTGCTGTTGACCGCGGCGGTCCTCGGTCTCGCGCTGGAACTCGGCTACACGCTCTGCTTCCTGCCGGGGCTTCTGGTCCTGGTCTTCACGGTCTTCGCGCTGTATTTCCTGGCCGATCGGAGCCAGGGCACCTGGGAGTCGATCCGGCTGAGCATGACGCTGGCGGCGCAGAATTTCGGCTCGGTCCTTTTGCTGCTGTTCACGCTGTTCGGGGTCAATATTCTCGGGGCGCTCGCGTGCGGGCTCGGGCTCTTCGTGACCCTTCCGGTCACCCATGTCGCGATCGCGTTCGCCTATCGTCGACTCCTCGGTCAGCCGGTGTACTGAGGCTGCACGGCCGAACTGCGCGATTCCTTAGTCGCCGGGTCCGGCATCACGCCGTGACGAAGTCGATCAGTTCCTCGACCCGGCCCAGCAGGGCCGGTTCGAGATCGGCGTACGTGCGCACGGTGGACAGGATCCAACGCCAGGCCGCGGCAATGTCGGCCTGGCCCGACGCCGGTCGGCCCAGCTCGCGCAGGATCCCGCGTTTCCACTCGGTGCCCCGCTCGATCGTGGGCCACGCGGCGAGGCCGATCCGGCCGGGTCGCACGGCCTGCCACACATCGACGTACGGGTGCCCGAGCACAAGGACGCTCCCGGCGGGGACGATCCGCAACGCCTCGTCGGCGAGGCGTTGCTCCTTCGACCCCGGCACCAGGTGGTCCACCAGGACGCCGACCCGACGCTGCGGCGTCGGGCCGAAGTCCCGCAGCGCGGCGGCGAGATTGTCCACGCCGTCGAGCATCTCGACGACGACGCCCTCGATCCGCAGGTCGTCGCCCCACACCTTTTCCACCAGTTCGGCGTCGTGCTTGCCCTCCACCCAGATCCGGCAGCCCTGGGCGACCCGCGCCCGGGCGCCGGGGACGGCGCGCGAACCCGAAGCAGTCCGGGCGGGCGCCGCCGGCGCCCGCGAGGTGATCGGTGGGACCAGGATCACGGGCTCGCCGTCGATCCAGAAGCCCGGACCCAGCGGGAAGGTTCGCGTTCGGCCGTGCCGGTCCTCCAGCACGACGACGTGCAGGCCGCCCGACTTCTCGACCCGGACGACGGCGCCGACCCAGCCCGTCGTCACCTCCTCGACGACCGTCCCGGGCGCGGCGGGTACCGGCCGCGAGGACGGCCGGCGCGGCGCATGCGGCCGTCCGCCCCCCGCCAGGACATCGGAACCATAACGGTCGCTCGGAGGGTGCACGCCGTCACCCTAGACGAGCGATTCCGAATCTTGGCGGTCGGACGCGCGGGTTCGCGAGCGTCCTCGCCAAGCGTCCGGAACGGCCGGGGCACCGCCCGGCCGGCGACCGTGCGGTGACTCGGCCCAAGACAGGTGGATTGGATCAGGTTTGTGCGAAGTACACTGACCGTGGCGGCGTCGACCGCCGGCGCCGGCAGCGGCGCGGAGGACATCCGGGGTGGAAATGTCATGGTCCTGGCGCAGGGGCCCGGCGACAGCCGGGCTGATGCTGCCATGGGAATGGTTGCGGGCTCTGTCGCCCGAGGCGGCTGCGGCGCTGGACGCGATGTCCGGCGACCCCTTGATCGAAGAGATCGATCGGGCCCGCATCCTGACCGCGGTGGAGCGCGCCGCCCACGACCCCGCGGTGCGCGAACGCCTGGTCCGTGAACTGGCCACCGGGCCGCGGACCGCGATGCTGCACCCCTCCGGGTTGCGGACGCTGCCCGGACGCAGGTTCGCCGCGCAGGATGTGCTGGGTGCCCGGGTGCGCATCGGTCGGGTGGTGCCGACCTGGAACAGCGCGCCGACGGCGACCCGGGACCTGCGCTTCGACCGGGAGTCGCTGCGTTCCTCGCTCCTGGTCTTCGGCCCGCCCGGCGCGGGCAAGACCCGCGGGCTGGCAATCCCGATCGTCGAATACCTCTCCCTCGCGGCCCTGACCGGGCGGGCGAGCGTGGTGGTCATCGACTCCTCGGGCGACGACTTCGCCTTCGACGGGTGGTTCGACATCACGATCGACCCGCGCAACCCGACCCACGGGTTCGGCCTGTTCGGTGGTGCGGTCCACCCGGAGACGGCGGCCGAGCGGCTGACCCTCGCGCTGCTGCCCGAGGAGGTGTCCCCGGACGTCGCCTACCTGCGGCGGACGTCCTACCGCGCCCTGCTCGACTGCCTGGCGCCGTTCCACCTGGCCCGCGGGCGGTGGCCGACCGTGCCCGAGTTGCAGGCCCTGCTGCGCGCCCAACCGGCGGCGCATGCGCAGATCAAGGCGGCGCTGCGGGGCAAGCCCGACGCGCGGGAGCAGACCGAACGTCTCGACCGTCGCGCGCGCCATTCGCGGTGGCGCTACGACCCGGCGGCAAAGCTGCTCGAGCGCTTCGCCGAACTCGACCGCCCGGCGCTGCACCGCCTGTTCGACCACGAACGACCGTTCGACATGAGCCAGATCAACCGGCCGATCCGGGTGCGGATCGCCGTCCCGCGGGCGGAGTATCCAGTGGCCGCCGCCGCCGTCGGCCGGCTCGTCGCCTCCCAATTCGTTCGGGCGGCCTCCTCGGCGTCGACCAACCGCACGATCCTCAAGACGCTGGTCGTCGACGACGCCGGCCGTTGTGTGGAGGAGGACGTGGCCGACGCGACCGAGAACCTCCGGGCCAAGAACGCGGGGTTGGTGCTGCTGGCTACGTCCCTGGCGGATTACCCGGCCGCGGTGCGGCCCACGCTCATCGGCGGAACCGGCGGCAAGGCGGTCTTCGGCGGAGTCGATGCGCAGACCGCGGCGCACTTCGCGCAGTGGCTCAGCGACGAATGGGGGCGGCGGGCGGCCGCCGCCCAGGGCCGTTCGAACTGGGCGAACTGGGGATTGCCGTCGGCCGGGGCGGGGGACCCGGCCGCCGGCGGTTCGACCCTCCTCGCCGACCGCCCGCGCTGGACCGTGTCCGACATTACGGGTGTGCCGCCCCAGCACTGTGTCGTCTCCGTGCGCACGGGCGACGACGGCCCGGTCGGCGCCGTGCTGGTCAATCTCCGCGGCTGAGCCCGGCGGGCCGGCGAGGCGGCCCGGGTAGGATTGGCACTCACAGGAGCAGAGTGCCGATCGCCGGTGGCCGGGAGCGCCCGGACCGCCCCGGTCGCCCGGCCCGTCGGGGGAGGTGGAGACGTGAGCGAGGAGCGCAGGCTCGAGGTGTTGCGGGCGATCGTCGAGGACTATGTCTCGACGCGCGAGCCGGTCGGGTCCCGCGTGCTCACCGAGCGGCACCGGCTCGGGGTCTCGCCGGCGACCATCCGCAACGACATGGCGGCGCTCGAGGACGAGGGCTATATCGCCCAGCCGCACACCTCGGCCGGTCGGATCCCCACCGACAAGGGCTACCGGCTCTTTGTCGACCGGCTCGCCCAGGCCAAGCCGCTGTCCTCGCCGCAACGACGCGCGATCGAGCGATTCCTGAGCGAGGCGGTGGATCTGGACGACGTGATCGCCCGGGCCGGGCGCCTGATCGCCCAACTCACCGGGCAGGTCGCCGTCGTGCAGTACCCGTCGTTGCGCCGCTCCGGCCTGCGTCACCTCGAGTTGGTCCCGGTGGGTGGCAGGCGGCTTCTGGTGGTGATCATCACGGACACCGGGCGGGTGGAGCAGCGCACCATCGACGTTACGGCGCTGCCTGACGAGGCGACGTTGGCCGAGGTCCGGGCCCGCATCAACGTGGCGGCGTCGGGACGCCGGCTGGCCCAACTCCCCGGCGCCTTCGCCGAGGCGTCGGCGTCGCTGACCGGGGCCGACCGCGACCTGGTCCAGGCCGTCGCCGCCATCGTGGCGGAGACCCTGGCGCAGGAGAGCGAGGAGCGGCTGGTGCTCGCCGGGGCGGCGAACCTCGCTCGCGCCGGGATGCGGTTCGAGCACGCATTGCGGCCTGTGCTGGAGGCGCTCGAGGAGCAGGTGGTGCTGCTCGGCCTGCTGACGGAGATGGCCGCCGAGTCCGGAGTGAGCGTGCGAATCGGGCACGAGACGCAGCTCGCCGGCTTGGTCGACGCGTCCGTGGTCACGACGGGGTACGGTGCGGACGGCGACACCATCGCCCTCGTGGGGTCGATCGGCCCCACCCGAATGGACTATCCGGCAACGATCGCGACGGTTCGGGCCGTCGCCCGTTACTTGTCCCGGGTGCTCGGTCCGTGAGCGCGGCCCGGTGCCGGCGAGGTGTTGCGCGCGCGCGACGCCACGTTCGGGTATTTTCCACTTGCCCCTTCGAGCGGCGCCCGGCGCCGGCTGAGAGTGACGTGTGACGGACTATTACGAGGTCCTGGGCGTACCGCGAACCGCGACCCCGGATCAGATCAAGAAGGCTTATCGCCGACTCGCGCGCGAGTTGCACCCCGACGTGGCGGGTGATGCCGCGCAGGACCGGTTCAAGGATGTGGCGCGCGCCTACGAGGTGCTCTCGCATCCCGACAAGCGCCGGCAATATGACCAGGGCGTCGACCCCACCGCGCCCGGCGCCGGGATGGGTGCCGGCTTCGGCTTCCAGGACATCTTCGAGACGTTCTTCGGCGGCGGCATGGCCCAGACCGGACCCATTCCGCGCTCGCGCCGCGGCCAGGACGCCCAGGTTCGCCTCGACATCGAACTGGAGGATGCCGCCTTCGGCGCCCGCCGGGAGGTCGAGGTGGATACCGCCGTCGCGTGTGGTGCCTGCGGGGGCGCGTGTTGCCGGCCGGGCACGCAGCCGCGGACGTGCGATGTCTGCCACGGGCGCGGCGTCGTGCAGCGGGTGGCCCGGTCCTTCCTCGGCCAGGTCATGACGACGGCGCCCTGCGCCGCCTGCCAGGGGTACGGCACGGTCATCCCCGACCCGTGCCCGGAGTGCTCCGGCGAGGGGCGGGTCCGCACCCGCCGCAGCGTCACCGTCAATGTGCCGGCGGGCGTCGACACGGGCACCCGGATCAAGCTGACCGCGCAGGGTGAGGTCGGCCCGGCGGGCGGTGCCGCCGGTGACCTGTACGTCGAGATCCGCGAGCTGCCGCATGCCACGTTCGTGCGTCGCGGCGACGATCTGCACTGCACCCTGCAGGTGCCGATGACCGCGGCGGCCCTCGGCACGGTGCTCGAACTGGAGACTCTGGACGGGATGCGCGAACTCGACCTGCGGCCGGGGACCCAGCCGGGGCAGGTACTGACCCTGCGCCAGCTCGGCGTCGGGCACCTGCACGGCAGCGGCCGGGGCGATCTCAACGTGCATGTCGAGGTCCAGGTGCCGACCCAACTGGACGAACAGCAGGCGGATCTGCTGCGCGAACTGGCCGAGTTGCGGGACGAGCAGCGCCCCGAGCCGCGCCTGATGGCGGCGCACCCGGGCGTCTTCTCCCGGCTGCGGGACAAGCTCGCCGGTCGGTAGGCGTGTCCACCGCACCCGTTTTCCTCGCCGAGCGTTCGCTGGCCGGGTACGCCGCGGGCTCGACCTATCTCCTCGATGGCGCGGAGGGGCGGCATGCCGGCGTGGTCCAGCGCCGCTCGCCCGGCGAGCGGGTCGACGTCGTCGACGGCGCCGGCACGCGCCTGTGTTGCACGGTGTCCGCGCTGGACGGCGCGGGCCTGCACCTCACCGTCGCCGAATCGCTCGTCGAGCCCGAGCCCGAGGTCGCGCTGACGCTGGTTCAGGCGCTCGCCAAAGGGGACCGGGACGAACTCGCGATCGAGGCCGCGACGGAGGTCGGGGTCGACGTCGTTGTGCCGTGGCAGGCCGACCGGTCGGTGGTCGTGTGGCGCGGCGACCGGGCGGCGAAGTCCCGCGCCCGGTGGCTGGCGACGGTGCGGGCGGCGACCAAGCAGGCGCGGCGGGCGCGCTGCCCGGTGGTCGAATTGGCGCTCGATTCGCGCGCGGTGGCCGCGCGCATCGCGGCGACGACGGCGTCGGGCGGGCTCGCGCTGGTGCTGCACGAGGCGGCGGTGACCTCGATCGGCTCGGTGCGGCTGCCCGGGCCCGTCGCGGTCGGCGGGCCGGCTGCCGCCGCCGCCGCTGCCCCCGCTGCCGCCGCCGACGCCGCTGCCGCCGCCGTGGGCGACAATGGCCCGCGGCCGGAGGTACTGGTCGTGGTCGGCCCCGAGGGCGGGATCGCTCCGGCCGAACTCGCGGCATTCGATGCGGCGGGGGCACAGACCGTGCGGCTCGGCCCCCACGTTCTGCGCACCTCCACCGCCGGACCGGTCGCGCTGGGGCTGTTGGCCGAACGCCTCGGCCGCTGGCACCTGGACCAAGTGCCCGGGAACTGAGGCCGCCTTGCACCGCCGGACCCGCCGGACGACGTCGGCCTGATCGGCTCGGCGAAACGCCCGGTTTTTTTGGGCAGGTCAGCCCATTGTGCGCGCATGGTTTATGTCGCATTATTCCACTGAAGATCCCCGGGCACCCGCCCGACCGGATCCCCGGTGGAAGGAGTCGCCATGAGTTCGAAGACCACCAGCAGGCGCGGACAACAGCCAATTCGTGCGCCCCGTCGCGACCGGCGTGGATCGCGGCGTCCCGATGCCGCGACGCCGGCCCGTTGCGAAATTGCCGTCGACGTGCGGCAAGATGTTCCCGCCGTGGTTCATCCGATCATTTTGGGTGGTGATTTGGGGGCATATTCCGTGGCCCGAGCCTTCCACGAGGCCTTCGCCGTGACATCGACCGTGGTGTCGATCGTCCCGACCCGCAACGTGCGGCATTCGAAGATCCTGACCAACGTCGTCGAACCCCGCCTGGACGACCCCGAGGTCATGATCGCCACCATCCGTCGCCTGGCCGAGTCCAACCGGGCGCCGGCGATGGTGGTCACCTGCGTGGACTGGTACGTCGAGGCACTGGCTCGGCACCGCGCCCGCATCGCCGACGTCGCGGTGGTCCCGTGGCCGACGATCGACCGTATCGCGCGGGTTGTGGATAAGGAGCAGTTCTCCCGCCTGTGCCAGGAGCTCGGTGTCCCGCACCCGCGGACCGTCGTCCTGCACGGCGGCGCCGAGGTCGGCGAATTCACGCTGCGGTTGCCGGTCGTCGCCAAGCCCGGCAACACCTCGGCCTGGCGCGGCGTTTCCTTCGCGGGCAAGCGCAAGATCCACCATCTGACGAGCCGGGACCAATTGGAATGGCTGCTGCACGCCGCCGGTGCCGCCGGGTACACCGAACCGTTCATCGTCCAGGAGTACGTGCCCGGTGACGATGCCCAGATGCGGATTCTGACGACCTTCTCCGACGAGCGCGGCGACGTGGTCTGGGCCTACGGCGGCCAGGTGCTGCTGGAGGAGCACACCGCCGGGACGCTGGGCAACGCCGCCGCGATCCTGACCGGCCCGCTGCCTCGACTCGAGGCCGATGCGCGAAAACTGCTTGGGGCGCTCGGCTGGACAGGCTTCGCGAACTTCGACATCAAGGTGGACCCGCGCGATGGCGTCGGCTACTTCTTCGAGCTGAATCCCCGCCCCGGCCGGTCCAATTACTACCTGACCGCGAGTGGGATCAATCCCGCGGTGTATTGGGTCGGCGAGCACCTCCGGGGCGGGGTGTTCCCCGAGGTCAATGCCGCGCGAATCCTGTACCGGATCGTGCCGGCCGTGCTGTTGCGGCGATACGTCCGTGATCGCTGGGTCCGGTGCTTGATGCGCCGGGTCGAACGCGTCGCGCAACCGCTCAAGTACCCGGCGGACCGGGCCTACCGGCGGGCGGCCTGGGTGCTCTTGGCCGAGTTGAATCAGTTTCGCAAGTTTGCCAAGAATTACTCCGTACGCGCCGCCGCGGCGGCGTACGGGGCCGGCGAGCGAAGGGCAGGCGCGGGGTGAGCCGGTGAGCCGGCGCGCGGGTTGGGGGGATATCCGGCGCCGGCGTCTTTCGGTACTCTCGGAGCATGACGACCAACGGTGCCGACGCCGGTTGCCTGTTCTGCCGCATCGTCGCGGGGCAGGTCCCCGCGGAGGTGGTGGCCACGAGCGAGCGCGCCGTGGCGTTCCGGGACATCAATCCGCAGGCGCCCGTCCACGTGTTGGTGGTCCCGCGCGAACACTACGGCGACATCGCGCAGCTCGCGGCGGCGGATTCGGCCCTGCTGTCGGACGTCGTCGCGCTGGCGGACCAGGTGGCGGGCGACCTGGGCGACGGTCAGTACCGGTTGATCTTCAACGCCGGACCGCGGGCCGGACAGAGCGTCTTCCACGTGCACGGGCACGTGATCGGCGGCGCCAAGCTCGGCTGGACCCCGGCCTGAGCCGCCGGGCACCGGTCGCCGGCCGAGCCGCCGACCACACGGGCGCCGTGGCGGGTTTCGGGGCGATGCCGACCGCTAGACTGATCGCATCGTCACCGACCCGAAGGAGTGCGACGGCGCAAGCCGGACCATGACAGCTTCATCGACCGATTCCGCGTATCCGCGCGTCGAACACCGCATCGTCATCCCCGGCCACGTGCCGATGGTCGCCCTCCTCGGCAGCGGCGATTCCGTCCTTCGTGCCATCGAGTCCGGCTTTCCGTCCGTCGACGTCCACGTCCGCGGGAACGAACTCGCGTTGGCCGGTCGCCAGGGTGATGTCGCCCTGGCCTCCCGGCTGATCGACGAGCTGATCGAGGTCGTGGAGGCGGGCACCCACCTGACGGCCGACGTCGTCGCCCGCTCGATCGCCATGCTCTCGGCCGCGACGGCCCAGCGCCCGGCCGAGGTCCTGACGTTCAACATCCTGTCCAGCCGGGGCCGGACGATCCGGCCCAAGACCGTGGGGCAGAAGCACTACGTGGACGCGATCGACGCGAATACGGTGACCTTCGGCATCGGCCCCGCGGGCACGGGTAAGACCTACCTCGCGATGGCGAAGGCGGTCCAGGCGCTGCAGGCCAAGCAGGTGAACCGGATCGTACTGACCCGCCCTGCGGTGGAGGCGGGCGAGCGGCTCGGCTTCCTGCCCGGCACGCTGAACGAGAAGATCGATCCCTACTTGCGCCCGTTGTACGACGCGTTGCACGACATGATTGACCCCGACTCGATCCCGCGCCTGATCGACGTGGGGACGATCGAGGTTGCCCCGCTGGCGTACATGCGTGGGCGGACGCTGAATGACGCGTTCATCATCCTCGACGAAGCGCAGAACACTTCGACCGAGCAGATGAAGATGTTCCTCACCCGGCTGGGGTTCGGCTCCCGGATGGTGATCACCGGCGACGTGACGCAGGTGGACCTGCCCGGCAGCACGCCCTCGGGCCTGCGCGTGGTCGAGGACATCCTCACCGGCGTCGACGACGTCGAGTTCTGCCGCCTCACGTCCGCCGACGTGGTGCGCCATCGGTTGGTCAGCGACATTATCGACGCATACGAACGTTGGGATGTCACGACCACCGCGAACGCCCCCCGGCGATCGACGGTAGGTGGACACTACGGCCGGGGCCGCGGGGGGAAGCAGCAGTGACCATCGAGGTCAACAACGAGACCGACACCCAGATCGACGAGGCGGAATTCGCGGCGCTGGCCCGCTACGTGCTCGACGAGATGCGCGTGCACCCGCTCAGCGATCTGTCGATCCTGTTCGTCGACGTCGACGCGATGACGGACCTGCACCTGCGCTGGATGAACGAACCGGGGCCGACCGACGTGCTGTCCTTCCCGATGGACGAACTGCGCCCGGGGCGCGACGACGAGCCGGCCGGACCCGGCCAATTGGGCGACATCGTGCTGTGCCCCCCGGTCGCGGCGG
This sequence comes from Cellulomonadaceae bacterium, assembly GCA_031552185.1. Taxonomy (GTDB): domain Bacteria; phylum Actinomycetota; class Actinomycetes; order Actinomycetales; family Cellulomonadaceae; genus JAVBMU01. The sequence goes on from JAVBMU010000107.1 coordinate 22,009, forward strand.
CCCAGGCCAGGGCGGCCGGGCACTCGACGGCGGAGGAGATGCTGCTGCTCACCACGCACGGCATCCTGCATCTGCTCGGCTACGACCATGCCGAGCCGGACGAGGAGAAGGAGATGTTCGCGCTGCAACGCGGCCTGTTGCTCACCTTCCTCGCCGGTCGGTGAGACCCCGGTGAGCGGATCGACCGCCGGGCTCGTCCTGGTCTGGGCGGCCATCTGGGCGGTGTTGGCGCTCGCGCTCGCGGCCGGCGAGGCGGCGTGCCGAGAGGTCAGCCGGACGGCCGCCGCCGAGGCCGCCGCAACCGGTCGCCGCCGCGCCGTCGCGGTGCTCGCCCTGGTCACGCAGGAGGAGCGCACGATCGGTGCGTTGGCGTTCGGGCGGATCTTCGCCGAGTTCGTGGCTGTGGGCTGCCTCACCCTGGTCCTGACCGGCGTGCTCGGGCCGTCCTGGACCGCCGTTGCGGTGCTGCACGCGATCGCACTCGTGCTCGCGGTGATCGCGGTCCGCACGGGGGTGCGGTCGGTCGGCCGAGCGCATCCCATGCGGGTGCTGCGGGCCGGGACCGGACTGTACACGGGCGTGGTCCGGGTCTGTGGGCCGCTCGTCGCGGCTCGCCCGGACCTGGGCGAGGACGAGGACCTGCAGGACGTCGTCGAGATGGTGAACGAGTCGGACGCGATCGAGGAGGAGGACCGGGAACTGATCCGATCCGTGGCCGAACTCGGCGAGACCATCGCCCGCGAGGTGATGGTCCCGCGCACCGACATGATCACCGTCGCCCGCCGGACCCCCCTGCGCAAGGCGTTGGCGCTGTTCCTGCGTTCGGGGTACTCGCGGATCCCGGTGACCGGATCCTCCCCGGACGACCTGGTCGGGGTCGTGTACCTGAAGGACGTGGTGCGCCGGCTGAACGCCGACCCGGCCGCGGTGGACCTGCCGGTGGTGGAGGTGGCCCGGCCGGCGATCTTTGTGCCGGAGTCGAAGCCAGTGGATGACCTGCTGCGGCAGATGCAGGCAACCCACTCCCATATCGCCATGGTGGTCGACGAATACGGGGGGATCGCCGGACTGGTGACGATCGAGGATGCGCTCGAGGAGATCGTCGGCGAACTGACCGACGAACACGACCGGCCCGAACCCGAGATCGAGGACTTGGGGGACGGGAGCTTCCGGGTGCCCGCTCGCCTGCCGGTGGACGAGCTCGGCGAGCTGTTCGGCCTGGATATCGACGACGACGTCGTCGACACCGCGGGTGGCCTGCTCGCCAAGGCGCTCGGCAAGGTTCCGCTGCCCGGCTCTGCCGGCGAGGCGCTCGGCCTGTGGCTGGTCGCCGATCGGGTCGAGGGCCGGCGCAAGCAGCTCGCGACGTTGATCGTGACCCCGGTCGATCCCGGCGAGGCCGAGACGACCACGAACGGTCGGCCCGAACCCCGGCCGAACGGTCGGCCCGAACCCCGGCCGAACGGCCGGCCCGAACCCCGTCCCGCCCGCACCGACTTCGACCCGAAAGGCCGGCCGTGACCACCACCGAGGAGCACCGCTCCGGCTTCGCCTGCGTCGTCGGGCGGCCCAATGCCGGTAAGTCGACGCTGACGAACGCCCTGGTCGGGCAGAAGGTGGCGATCACCTCGGGCCGGCCGCAGACCACACGGCACGCGATCCGCGGCATCGTGCACCGACCGGACGCCCAGCTCATCCTGGTGGACACCCCGGGCCTCCACCGGCCGCGGACCCTGCTGGGGGAGCGGCTCAACGACGTCGTGCGCGAGGCCCTGTGGGAGGTGGACGTGGTCGCCTTCTGTCTGCCTGCGGACGAGAAGCCCGGCCCGGGCGACCGGTTCATCGCCGGCGAACTCGCCGGCTTGGCCCGACGGCGGGACGCCACGCCGGTGGTCGCCGTCGCGACGAAGGCCGACAAGGTGGCGCCCGAGGCGCTCGCCGCGCATCTCTTGGCGATCGACGCGCTTGGGCCGTGGGCGGACATCGTGCCCGTCTCGGCGGTGAGCGGATATCAGGTCGGCCTGCTCACGGACGTGCTGGTCTCCTACCTGCCCGCGGGCCCGGAGCTGTACCCGGACGGCGAGTTGACGGACGAGCCGGAGTCGATCATGGTCGCGGAGTTGGTCCGGGAGGCCGCCCTGGAGGGCGTCCGGGACGAATTGCCGCACTCGCTGGCGGTGGTCGTGGACGAGATTGCCGAGCGGCCCGGTTCGGCCGACCCGGCCCGCGGGCGCGGACCGCTGCTGGACGTGCGGGTGGACCTGTACGTGGAGCGGGACAGCCAGAAGGCCATCGTGATCGGGCGCGGTGGTGCTCGGCTGCGCGACGTCGGCACGCGGGCGCGAACGGCGATCGAGGCCTTGCTCGGCGCGCGCGTGTTCCTCGACCTGCACGTCAAGGTCGCCAAGGATTGGCAGCGGGACCCCCGCAAGCTGCAGCGACTGGGGTTCTAGCCGAGGGGTTCCCGAGGCCGGCGGCGCCGAGCTCGGTCGGCCGGCTCGCCGGGCGATTGCCCCGACGCACTAAACTGCCCGGGTGATCCTCAGGACGGCGGCGACGACGGCCGCGCTCGCGGTTGCCCTCGCCGTTGTCGGGGCGGTCACCGGCCCCCAGTGGGACCCCGACCCCGTGCCGGTGCACATCCGGCCGGCGGCGAGCGACACGACGATCGGGGGGCAGACGGCCGCCGTGCGGCCGGTCGGCACCTACGAGGTGCGCGAGAAGCACGTGACGGTCCAGCTCGATGGCACGAGCGTGGACGCGATCATCCGCACCCCGATCGGCGTCGGGCACGACGTACCGGGGACGGTCTTCGTGCACGGCGCGGGCACAGCCGAGGCGGCGACGTCGTTCGTGGACCTCGCGACCCGGCTCGCCTCGGCGGGGGTCGCGACGCTGGTCCCGACCAAGCGCTCCGACACATACACCACTCGGCACCGCGACTATGTGCTGATGGCCGCCGATTACGAGCGGTCGGTGGAGGCCCTGCGCGCGGTCGACGGCGTCGACCCGGACCGGGTCGGGGCGTACGGCGAGTCGGAGGGGACCTGGATCGTGCCGGTGATGGCGGCGCACGACCCGAAGCTCGCCTTCCAGGTCCTGGTCTCCGCCCCGGTGGTGCCGCCCCGCCAGCAGGCCGCGTTCGCCGTGGACTCCTACCTGCGCAACACCGACGTTCCGCACGGCGTATTCCGGGCGATCCCGCGCGCCGTCGGGATGGTGTTTCCCGGCGGCGGCTTCGAGTACGCGGATTTCGACGTCGAACCCTGGCTCGAGGCGGACGCCCAGCCGATTCTCGTCGTCTACGGCGGGGCGGACCCCTCCATGCCGGTGGAACAGGGCGCCCGCCAGGTCATCGACGCCGCCGCGGTGAACGGTCACGACACGGTCACCGTGCGGTACTACCAGGACGCCAACCACGGCATCAAGGTGGACCAGCACCTGGTCCCCGAGTTCCCGCGCGATGTCGCCGCCTGGATCGTCTCGCTGCCCACCAGCGCGACGGCGCCCCCGCGGGTGGCCGGGGCCGCGCCCGACCAGCGATTCCTCGCCGCCCCCGTGCCGACCCCGCGCTGGCTCGGGGACGGGGACGTGTTGGTCGCGGTGCTGCTGGGCGGGGCGTTGCTACTGGTGCTGTCGCCGGGTCTGTGGACCGGGACCGCGGTGTGGCGCCGGCTCAGCCGGCACGAGGCGGCCGGCCGGCTCTCGCCGGGCCTGCGGCTCCCGCTGGTGGGGGTGGGCATCGGGGCGGTGGTGACGCTGCTCGGTCTGGTGCTCTACCTCGTCGCGGTCGCCCGGCTCGCCCTGGACTACGAGAAGAACGGCTGGGTGGTGACGGGCGGCTGGATCGCGGTGCGGCTGCTCGGCATCGCGACGTTGGTGCCGTTGGCACTGATCGTGAACCGCGCCGCCGAGCTCCGGACCGCCCGGCGCGTCGCCCGCGGCCCGGACAAGGAGGCCCGAGTCGAGCGCACCACCGCGACGCACATCGGCGACGGGCTGGCGCCGGTGCTCACCTTCTGGGGGGTCCTGGCCGGATCGCTGATCCTGCTTGTTCTGCTCGCCTATTGGGGCGTCTACCAGATGGGGATCTGAGCGCCTCGGTGCGTGCGCTCGCGGCCGGTCCTACAGTGGCGCGGTGGCGCGCCGGAAATTCGGCTCGGATGGGGTGCCCGTCGCCGGCGGGTCGCGGCCCGCGCGCGAGGTTGTGGTCGAGTTCGAGGTGGACGAGGCGTTGGACGCCGACGACGGCTTCGACGGCTTCGTTCCGGGCGGCGCCGGGCGGCGTGACGAGCCGGGCGAGGAGCGGAGCCGCGACGAGCGGGCCGGCCGGGGGCGACGTCGGCCGGGCCGGCTCGGCGTCCTGACCGTCGGCGTGCTCGCGGTCGCGGCCGCCGCCTCCGCGCTCTGGACGGGCATCGCGTCCCGGCACGGCGGGTTGGCGGACCAGCCGGGCGGCTTGCACCGGCTCGACGGTCCGGTGGAGCAGCGGTGGGTGGTGCCGGTGGGGCGCCGCGCCGACATCATCGCCGCGGACGGGGCGGTGGCCGTCCTCGACCACGGCCTGACGGCGTACGACGCCGTGTCCGGCGAGGTGCGTTGGCGGGTGGCCGGCCTGTCCGGCGCGAACAGTTGCCTGCCGCGCCCGAACGAGCCGGTCCAACGCATGATCGTGTGCCGCGCGCCCGTGCCCGGCCGCCCGAACGGTGTCCGGATCACGGTGGTGGACACCCACTCGGGCGCCGTCGTCGGAACGCGCGAACTCACCGCCCTCGGGCGGGACGTCGAATTCGTGGGCGCCGATCGGTTGGTGCGGGTGTTGCGGGCGGGCGCGGGTTTGATCGTGCGCTGCGAGGACGTCGTCGACGGCTCGATCCGATGGCAGAAGTACCTCGAGCCGCACCGCGGTCGACACGTGTCGTTCCCCTACGCGCTCGGGTCGCTCTCCGTGAACGAGGCGGCCGGGCTGGTCACTGTGGTCGGGCACGGAACGGCGGCGACCTTCACCGCCGGCGGGCGCCGGATCGGCGCCGACGACCTGTGGGTGATCGGCCGACTGCCCGCCGACCGCTATGTGGGCAGCGGGTACGGCCGAGGGGAGGGGGTCGTGTTCGACGAGCAGGCGCGGGCGCTGTTCGATTTCGTCGGCCGGGGGTTGACCCCCGCGCTGGCCGACGAGTCGGTTGCCGGCGTCGTGCCCGTCAACCTCTACGGAGCGGTCGGCGGACTGGACGCGTTGACCGGTGCGATACTGTGGCGCAGCGAGGGCGAGGTTGATCGGGCCGTCGCGCGCGTCCGCGGCGTCCTCGTGGTGCAGTCCGGGGCCCGCCTGCGGGCGATCGACCTGATGGACGGCGACGAACGCTGGACGGCATCGCTGCCCGATACCGCGGTCTCGACCCCGATGAGCGACGGCGAGGTGCTGGTGCTCGCGACGAGCGGGACGCCCGACGGACGTGACCTCGTGGCGGTCTCGTTGGCGGACGGACGCGCCGTGTGGCAACGGGCGATCGGCCCAGGGGTGGAGCGGGTGGTCGCGGTGGACGGGCGCCTGTTCGCGGTGAGCGACACCGCGCTGACGGCATTGTCCTAGTGACGGCGTTGCCTTAGCCGGGTGTTCCAGCCTGTCGCCGGCGGTGCGCGTCTGCCGTGCATCGGCGGGGGATTGACTCGCCGCGTCAGGTACTGACTGGCCGCGTCAGGTACTGACTCGCCGGCCCCTCGCAGGTGACTTAGCCTCGGGTGCGTGGCGGCGCGCGATCGATCGGCCGGACGGGATGTCCGGCGCGAACTCGAGTTTGTCGAGCCGGCGCCCGGCCTGGATCAGGGCCGGTTCTGGTTCGATGACGACGGCGTCGTCGAGACCGCGCCCGCCGCGAGCGCACCGCCGGCTGTGGGGGCACCGCCCGCCGCGAGCGCACCGCCGGCCGCGAGCGCACCGAGCGCCGTGCGCCGCGCAAGGGGGCGCCCGCGCGGCTGGTTCGGCCGGCACCGATTCCTGGTTGCGGTCGCCACCGTGACGGCCCTGGTGCTGGGCACGTCGAGCGTCGCGGACGAGGTCCGGGAGCGCGGCGAGACCGCCCGAGTGGTCGGCGTCGGCGGCTTGCTTCCGATGCCCCACGCCCCCTCGACCCGATGGCGAGTCGCGCTGGTGCCGGAGGCGGATGTGACGGTCTTCGGTGGGCACATCGTCGTCGCCCAGGGTCGGGCGGGCGACAACACGATCCGGGCCCTGGATCCGCGGACCGGGACCGCGGTCTGGGAGGTGGCCGGGCTCGGTGGCCCCACCACCTGCGGGACCGCCGGCGCGGCGGCCGGCGAGTCCGCCGCGCCGGGTCCCCACGGCGCGGCGCGGCTCATCTGCCTGACCGGCGCGATCAATGCCGTCGACGCCGAACCCGACAGCCACGCCGTCCTTGTCGTCGGTCCGGACGGCCGCGAACTGGCGCGGCGCACGTTCCAGTCGCCGATGGCGGTGCTGATCCCGCCGGACCGCGTGCTGCGCGGCGCCGTCGGGCCCCGGGCGGTCTCGGTCCGGGTGGAGGACGCCGTTGACGGTCTGCTGCGCTGGCAGGCCGAACTGCCGCGGGACGACGTCGAAGTTCTCGAGCCGGTCCGGGGGGCGGCCCGGGCGCCGGCGTGGAACGAGGAGACCGGGGACGTGGCGGAGACGCCCCTGAACGCCTACGGCGACGGCGTCGTCGTGCATGTGCTCGGCGCGGGGGTCTCGGCGTATTTCGACGCCGAGGGCGCTGCCTCGGACCATTTTCTCGACCCGCTCGTGCAGGTGGCCGCCGACGGGACGCGGGTGGTGTCCGCGCTGACCGAAGCCGGGTACGCCGCCGCGGCGACCCGGACGGACGGTCGGACCCTCTGGCGCCGAACGACCGGCGCGCTGGACCTGCCGGCGGTGAGCGACAACCCGGTGGCGCCGATCCTGCTGGACCGGGACCTGGGCGGTAGCCGCACCCTGGGCCGCGATCTGCACACCGGCCGGGAGGTGTGGCGGACGGGCGACTGGTTCGAGGGCGGGGCGCTGGCGCAAATCGGCGATCGGCTGATCGTCGCCGATTCGAAGGCGCTGCGCGCCGTCGACGCCCGGACCGGTTCCCGGCTGTGGTCGACGGCGCCGGTCGACTTGTTCTCCGGCGTCGTCACCGACGGGCGGCGCCTGATTCTCGCGGGCCGGCGCCCGGTCGACCGGCAGGATGTCGTGCTGCAGGCCCTGGACCTGCGCACGGGCGCGGAGGTGTGGACGGCGCCGCTGCCGGCGGCGGCGTATTCCGCGTTACCCACCGACGGCCGGCTAGTTCTGGAACAGTACGATGACGACGGGCGGACGTTGCTGGGGATCGGGTGACGGGTGTCCGGGCTTGAGTGGGTCAGGGGGTTGCGGGTAGACAAGTCCCAACCGTTCGATTGAGCGCCGTGCGGCGCGTGGCCGAGGAGTCGCCGTGACCGAGAATCAGCCGACGATGGGCCGACTGTCCGAGTCCGGGCCGGCGGCATTGCCCACCGTCAGCGCGTCGGCCGAGCCGATCGCGCCGAATCCGGCCGGGCCGAGGACGATGCTGCCCCCCAGGGCCGACGTGGTGCGGGACGTGATTGCCGCCGTCGTGCTGGGCCTGTCGCTGATGGCGCCCTGGGCCGCGGGCCGCCCGACAACCGGCCGGGTCGACGCGGTACTCGGCACCGTCGCGGCCCTGGCCGCCCTGCTGCTGCCGTACGCGGCCCGGGCAGGCGTCCTGCCGGCCGGCTGGACGGTGCACCGGACCCGGGTGGCGCGGGTCGTCCTGGTGGCGCCGCTGCTGGTGCTCGCCCTGGTGTACCTCGGTGTCGATGCCTTCACATCGGAACTGCACGCCGAGGGGCCCGGCGGGATCGGCGCGGGGTGGGCGCTCGCCCTGGCCGGCGCGCTGCTGGCCGGGCAGGCGCGGGAGAGCGAACTCGGTCCGGTGGACCAGGAGGTCACGGCGGGGCGGCGATGGCGGCGCGGGCTGGTCGCCCTGGCGGTAGTGGTGATCCTGTGCGCCCTGGTTACCCTCGTCCTGGGCCTCACGGACGGACCGGACGGCGCGGCGGCAAAGGCCGCCGTCGTCCTCACGCAGTTGTTCTGGATCGGTTCGATCACTTTCCTCGTCATCGGCGTCGAGTCCCGGTACGAGGCGGCCCGGATCTGCCTGGTGTGGCTGGGCGTCGCCACCGCCGTGGCCTTCGCGGCGCGGCTTCCGCTGGGCCACGGCCTCGGCCTGGAGAGCATGCACGTGGGGTACTTCGGTCTGGTCGCCCTCCCGGCGGCCGCGGCGATCGCCGCGTCGCCGGCCCTGGCGGGGACGATGGCGCCCGTCTCGACGGTCCCGTTGTGGACCTCGGTGGCTCGGCGCGGCCACGCGATGATTGCCGTCGTCGGCGGGTTCGTCGCGATCTATCACATGATCATGCTGGCCGACGGGCACGGCGCGGCGGCCTGGTGGCTCGGCGCCTTCGGCGGGCTCGCCTGCGCCGTGCTCGGGGCGCTGGGGCGCTCGGCGGTCGCGCGCAACGATGGTCGGCCGCGGGCGGCGCTCCTGGCCGCCGCGGCGGGTCTGATCGGCCTCGCCGTCGCGATCGCGTGCACCCGCCTGCCCGCGGGTCTCGGCGTGGTGTACCCCCTGCTCGCCCTCGCCCTGCCGAGTCTGGTGTGCTACGGGATCGTCGGGCCGCGGGAGGTGCGGGAGTTCAACGACGTCGTGCTCGGCGCCGATGATCCGGCCGAGGCCTACGTCTGGCGGCCGGCGCCGGCCCGGGCGCGGCGGCCGGCGGCCGAAGCCGGCGACGGGACGGCCGCGGCGTCGGGTCTGCGACTCGGCCTCCGCGAGCCCTCGGCCCAGCGCGGGCCGGGCGCCCACGCCGAATCCCCCGACGACACGACCGCCACCCGGCTCGCCCGCCTGGCGGCCGGCGGCGCAGCGGCCGGCGGCGCCGGGTCGGTCGGGGCCGGATCGAACGGCGTCGGATCCGTCGACGTCGGGTTGGGTGGTGCGGCGCCGGGCGCCGCGGTCCCGATCGACGGCGGCCCGATCGGCTCGCCGCCCGTCGGGCTCGGCCCGATGGGTTCCACGTCGGTGCTCGGCGGGCCGCTCCTGGGCGGGTCATTGCAGGGCGGGCCATTGCAGGGCGGCGCCCTCCACGGTGGTGCGCTGCAGGGCGGCGCGATGCAGGCCGGCGCGATGCAAGCCGACCCCGCGCTGTCGTCCGACGGACCGTTCGTCGCCGGCCCGCCGGCCGCGATGGTTGAGGACGCGCCCGCGTATGACGAGGGCCTCGGCGCGGCACCCATCGTCGTGCCCGGTCGCAGCGAGACCGCCGGGTACGGGGCGCCCGCGGTCGAACCCGGGCCGTTCGTCGTGCCCGAACCGACCCAACGACTGCCGCTGTACACGGCCGCCCAGGCGATCGACCCGGCCACCCCGTTGGCCACGCTGGCCGAGATCGTCGAGGTCGCGCCGCACTTGCGGGCACAGGTCGCCGCCAATCCGTCCACCTACCCGGCGCTGCTCGACTGGCTCGCCAACCTCGGTGATCCCGACGTCGACCTCGCTTTGCGGATGCGCCGCGGGTGACCTTGCCCTGCGCCCGGGCCGCGGGAACCGCGGACCGGACGCACGGCCTGTTCCGGGGCCGGGGTACAGTGGATGCATGTCCGCGCGAGTGCGACTGCTCCTTCGCTGCCGCGGCGAGGCCCACTAGCCGGTCCCTCGTCGCGGTGGTCAGTGTGCCGGCTGAGCAAACCAGCAACGGCTGAGAACCCAGCGACAGCAAGGACACCCCACATGAACACGCGCCGCACCGGCATGCACGCCAATCCCCAACAAGCCTCGGGGATGCCCGTCCACAAGTACCGCCCCTTCCACAGCGTCTTCGACGTCTCGGTGCCCGACCGCACCTGGCCCGATCAGCGGATCGAACGCGCCCCCCGGTGGTGCGCCGTCGACCTGCGGGACGGCAACCAGGCCCTGATCGAGCCGATGAACGTCGAGCGCAAGCTGCGGATGTTCGAGCTCCTGGTCCGAATGGGCTACAAGGAGATCGAGGTCGGCTTCCCGTCGGCGTCCCAGACGGACTACGACTTCGTCCGGCTCCTGATCGAGGAGGATCGGATCCCCGACGACGTCGTGATCCAGGTGCTCACCCAGGCCAGGGAGCACCTGATCGCCCGGACCTACGAGTCGATCCGGGGCGCAAAGCAGGCGATCGTGCACCTGTACAACTCCACCTCCACGCTGCAGCGCGAGGTCGTCTTCCGCACGGACGAGGACGGCATCGTCGCGATCGCGGTCGAGGGTGCCAAGCTGTGCCGCAAGCTCGAGGATGCGATCCCGGGGACCACGATCTACTACGAGTACTCGCCGGAGTCGTACACCGGCACCGAACTCGAGTTCGCCGTCCGGGTCTGCAACGAGGTACTGGAGATCTTCGAGCCGACGCCGGAGCGCAAGGTCATCATCAACCTGCCGGCGACCGTCGAGATGGCGACGCCGAACGTGTACGCCGACTCGATCGAGTGGATGAACCGGCACCTGGCGCACCGCGAGAACGTCGTCCTGTCCCTGCACCCGCACAATGACCGCGGCACCGCCGTCGCCGCAGCCGAACTCGGCTTCCAGGCCGGGGCGGACCGGATCGAGGGCTGCCTGTTCGGCAACGGCGAGCGGACCGGAAACGTGTGCCTGGTGACCCTCGGGATGAACCTGTTCAGCCAGGGGATCGATCCGGAGATCGACTTCTCCGACATCGACGAGATCCGCCGCACCGTCGAGTTCTGCAACCAACTCGCGGTCCCCGAGCGGCACCCGTACGCGGGCGACCTCGTCTTCACCGCCTTCTCCGGCTCCCACCAGGACGCCATCAAGAAGGGCCTGGACTCGATGGCGGCCAAGGCCGACGAGCAGGACCGCCCGGTGGACGACCTGGTCTGGGCCGTGCCCTACCTGCCGATCGACCCGCGTGATGTCGGCCGCTCGTACGAGGCGGTCATCCGGGTGAACTCGCAGTCCGGCAAGGGCGGCATCTCCTACCTGCTGCGCGCCGAGCGGCACCTCGACCTGCCGCGCCGGCTGCAGATCGAGTTCTCCCGCGTGGTCCAGGCCCACATGGACGCGGAGGGCGTGGAGGTCACCGGCGACGACCTGTGGCGCATCTTCTCCGACGAGTACCTGCCGGTCGGTCCGGAATCGGACCTGGAGCCGTGGGGTCGGCTGCGGCTGCGCGGCACGCGCGCGACTTCGGCCGAGGACGGGCAGACCGGCCTGAGCGTCGACGTTCGTGACCGGGGCCGGGACGTCACCATCGAGGGGACGGGCAACGGGCCGGTCGCGGCCTTCGTCGACGCGATCTCCCAAGTGGGCGTGGACATGCGGATCCTCGACTATGCGGAGCACGCCCTCTCCGAGGGCGGCGACGCCACGGCGGCCGCGTACGTGGAGTGCCTGGTCGGCGACGACGTCCTGTGGGGGGTGGGGATCGACCCGTCGATCACGACGGCGTCCCTCAAGGCGATCGTCTCGGCCGTCAACCGGGCCGAGCGGGCGGGGCGGTAGCCGGGTCCGCCCCGTGGTTCGGGTCCGCCCCTGCGGTTCGGGTCCGCCCCTGCGGTTGCACCCCGAGGTGCAGCCGCAGGGGCGTGTCATGGCGGAGAATGGGCACGTGGTTCTCTACCGTGACGAGGCGATCGTCCTGCGCACCCAGAAGCTGGGCGAGGCCGACCGCATCGTGACGCTGCTCGCCCGGCAGGGCGGCAAGATCCGGGCGGTCGGCAAGGGGGTGCGACGGACGTCGTCGCGCTTCGGCGCCCGCCTGGAGCCGTTCATGATGGTGGACGTCCAACTGCACACGGGCCGCAGCCTCGACGTCGTCACCCAGGCGGAGACGATCGGCCCGTACGCGGGGCCGATCAGCGCGGACTACGCGCTGTACACCGCGGGGACGGCGATGCTCGAGGCGGCCGACCGGCTGGTCGCGACCGAGCGCGAGCCCGCCGTGCAGCAGTACTGGCTCCTCGCGGGCGCGCTGCGGGCGTTGGCCGCCCGGGCGCACGCCCCCGGGCTGGTCCTCGACTCGTACCTGCTGCGCGGGCTCGCCATCGCGGGGTGGGCACCGAGCTTCACGGACTGCGCCCGCTGCGGCGAGCCGGGACCCCACCGCGCGTTCTCGCCCGCCTACGGCGGCGCGGTTTGCGCGCGCTGTCGGCCGCCCGGGTCGACGGCGCCCGCACCCGAGACCTTCACCCTGCTCGCCGCGCTGCTCGTGGGCGATTGGGCCGTCGCCGACGCCGCGGCGCCGCGGCACCGTCAGGAGGCGAGCGGGCTGGTCGCCGCCTTCGGTCAATACCACCTGGAGAGAACGTTGCGATCCTTGCGATTGGTCGAACGCGAGCCGGCCGGCGTCGCCCGCGGCGACGCGGCGCGCCCGGCGGAGTCGACTCCCGCGGCGGCCGTCGCCCGCGCCGCGGCGCCCGCCGGGCCATCGGACCCGGCC
>JAVBMU010000134.1:0-24506 GCA_031552185.1 Cellulomonadaceae bacterium
CCCAGGCCGTGCACGGCGGGCGCCTGCTGATCGCGGACGGATGGCCCGACGAGTCGAGCCTGACGCCCGAAGCCGCCCGCCGGATCTGGACCAGCCTGACCGCCCAGGGCTGGAACGCCCGCATGACCCCGATGCAGCAGCAATAGCGGGCGCGCGCCGATGCCGGCGGGGGTCCCACCGGTGTCGACCGTGCCGTAGCATGCCGGGTACGGGCGTGCCAGGTCCGGAACGCCCGACTGAACCGTGCGGCCGAACCGTGCGGTCTCCGCAGGAATGGGGTTCTGATGCGCTCGTCATCACTTCGCGGCGGGATCGCCGTTCTCCTGGCCGGTGCGCTGTGCCTCGGCCTCGCCGCCTGCGGCGGCGGGGGTGACGACACGAGCGGTGGTGGTTCCACCGCGTCGGCGACCGGCGCCGCGACGTCCCGGACGACGACGCCGGCCCCGTCGAGCCCGGCTGCAGGGAGCGAAGCTACCGCCGGCGGCGGCGGAACCACCGGCAGCGATGGCGCCGGCAGCAAGGGCGGTACCGACGGCACGGGCACGGGCACGGGAGATGGTGCGACCAAGGCCGGGAAGACCGACCAGGTGACCCGCTCCTTCTGCGCGGCGGGCGATGCGATGGTCGCCGAGATCGGCAATATCGAATCTGACGACCCCGCCAAGGCTGCGGGACAGTTCAGGCGTGCGCACCAGCTCATGAGCAGCATGACGGCGCCCACGGAGATCAAGGGAGCGTGGAAGACGGTGACGGACGCCATGGGCGAGATGGCGGGTGCGGCCGAGACCCTCGCCAAGAAGCCGGCGGACGCGAAGGCGTTGCAGACGTACGAGCAGAGTATGGACAGCGCTGAGGCGATCGCGGCGAGCGTCGCCCTCTCCGAATTCACCGACACCAACTGCAAGTAGGCCATGGCTGAACGCCACGCGGAACAAGTGGAGCGCTGATGTCGAACTCGCACCCGCGCCGGGCACTCGGCGCGCTCGCCGCCCTCGTCCTCGGCGCCGGCCTCGCCGCCTGCGGCGGGGGCGGCAAGGATGCCGCCAAGACCGGCGGGTCCTCGGCCCTGAGCGGGACTTCGACGTCGAGCGGGACCCTGACGTCGGCGCCGCCGACGACGTCGGCCGGGAGTTCGACGTCCGCCGGCGCAGGACAGTTGCCATCGGAAGGAGCGACGTCGGGCGGCGCGGCCAGTTCAGGGGGTTCGTCCGCGGGGTCGACCGGCGTCGCCGGCAAGACGCCCGCCGCGCAGTTCTGTACTGCGGCGCCCGGCGCCATGAGCGGGCCGAGCCAGGGTGACCAACTCGACGGCGCGGACGACATGGCCGGCCGCTACGCCGCACACCGCGACGCATTGGCGCGGGTGGAGCCGCCCGCCGAGATCGCGAGCGCTTGGGAGCACATGCGGAACGCATATGACGAGCAGGCGAAGGCGTACGCGGCCGAGCCGAAGGACACCTCGGACGTGGAGGCATGGTCCGCCTGGCTCGACTCCGTCCCCGAACTGGATGACGCTGCGTTCACGGCCGCTTCCGAGCAGGTCATGGCGTACTTCTCTACCCACTGTGCGGCGGGCTCCGCGGCAAGCCGGTAGCTCGCGGTCATCGCGCGGGCGGCCTGTGGACGGTGCCGATGGCGGCCTGTGGACAGTCGCGACTGTCCTTTTCGTTCCGGCCGGGTCGCGTCATACGATCCAGCGGTACAGCCGTCCCATCGCGGGACGACGCCGCCGGTCCCGGACCGGACCGACCCGAATGGAGTTGCCTCATGCGATCGTCCCTCGTGCGCCGTGTCGGCGCCGCAATCGCCGTCGTCGCGCTGACCGCCGGCCTCACCGCCTGCATCGGCGCAGGCGGCGACAGCAAGGCATCCGGCGACTTCTGCAAGGCGGCGAAGGACGCCCTCAGCTCGGCCGGAACGAGCCCGGTCGGAACCCAGTCGGGCGGCAGCACGGTGATCCAGCAGTACCACGACGCCATGGTGAAGGTCACGCCGCCCAGCGCGATCAAGGACGAGTGGCAGACCATGGCCGACCGCTTCCAGAAGGTCGCCGACGTGACGAAGAACCTGCCGACGGACATGACAGAACTCGATGACATCGAGGGCCGCATGAAGGAGCTCGGCGACGGCTTGCAGGCGGATTCGCCCGACACCAAGAAGTACAACGACGCCGTTCAGAAGGTCAATACGTACCTGGTGGAACACTGCGAATGACCACTCCGGTCCGCACCCGGTGCCGCGCGCACCCGGTGCGGCCCCGGGCGGGGCCGTGGCTGCGCGGACAACGGGGCACCCGATAGCGTCTGGGCATGACCCGATCCTCCGCGCCGGACCTGCTCGCGCTGCACGCCGTCCGCCTCCAGGGAATGGCGGACACCGCCGCAGTGGCCCGCCGATTCGGCCTGGATCCCGACGCGGCCGAGGACGAGTTGCTCGACGCCGAGGCCCGGGGCTGGGTTCGCCGCGAGCGGTTCGCGGGGCTCGGTGGATGGTCGCTGACGGCGTCGGGCCGGGTGGAGAACGAGCGCCTGCTCGCCGCCGAACTCGCCTCGGCCGGGGCCGAGGACTGTGTGCGGCAGGTCCACGAGGCGTTCGGGCCGCTCAACGCGCGGTTGCAGCGGGCCGTGACGGACTGGCAGCTGAACCCGATCCCCGGTGACGCGTTGGCGGCCAACGACCACACCGATTGGCGCCGCGACGAGCGGATCATGACGGAGTTGCGCTCGACGGTGCGCCGCGTCGAGCCGCTGTGCGCCCGGCTGGCCGCAGAATTCGAACGATTCGTCGGTTACGGCTCGCGGCTGGCGGCCGCGATGGACCGGGTCGACGGCGGCGACCCGTCCTGGATCGACCGCATCCGGGAGGACTCGGTGCACACGGTCTGGTTCGAACTGCACGAGGACCTCATTGCGACGCTGGGGCTCCAACGATGACGGCGAACGACGCCGCGGGCGTCGCCTCGTTCCTGTTCGAGATGGGTCTGCTCAAGCACGCCCGGCGGACAGGGTGGTGGGTGGCCGGCGTCCGTGATCCGGAGTCGATCGCAGAGCACTCATTCCGAACAGCCGTGCTGGCGACGATCCTGGCCGCGATGGAGGGTGCCGATCCGGCGCGGGCGGCCCAGCTCGCCGTCTTCCACGACACGCAGGAGACCCGGGTCGGTGACATTCCGCACATCGGGCGCCGGTACCTGGCGGCGGCGTCGAACGAGGCGGTGACCGCGGACCAGGTGGCCGGCTTGCCGCCGGCGGTCGCGGCTGTGGTGCGCGATGTC
Organism: Cellulomonadaceae bacterium; assembly: GCA_031552185.1. Taxonomy (GTDB): domain Bacteria; phylum Actinomycetota; class Actinomycetes; order Actinomycetales; family Cellulomonadaceae; genus JAVBMU01. The sequence continues at coordinate 3,275 of JAVBMU010000134.1, forward strand.
GTCGCGACGTACGAGGCTCAGGCGACGCCCGAGGCGCGGGTTGCCCACGACGCGGACAAACTCGAATGCCTGCTCCAGGCGCTGGAATACCGGCACTCCGGCCACGCCCGGGTCCAGGAGTGGATCGACTCCAGCCGGGCCGCGCTGAGCACCGAGTCCGCCCGCCGGATCGCCGCCGCGGCTGAGCGTCTCACCGGCCTCGAGTGGCAGGGGACCCGCGCGCCGTAGCTTCGGCCGACCGAGGGGAGGTGACGAGTGCGCGAGCTGCTCGGGCGATGGGTCGACCCCTTCATCGCGACGCTCGTGGCCGTGCTGCTCGTCGGTCTGGTGGTGCCGGTCCCCGCCGGGGTGCGCGCCGCCGTGGGCGTGGCGTCCGATGTGGCGGTGACCGTGTTGTTCCTGGTCTACGGCGCGCGCCTGCGGACCGGGGAGGTTCTCGCCGGGCTGCGCAACGTCCGCCTGCAGGGCGCGATTCTGGCCGCGACCTACGTGCTCTTCCCGATCCTGGGCCTGATCTCGTCGCGGGCGGTGGAGCCGGTGATCGGCGCGCCGTTCGCCGCGGGCGTGCTGTATCTGTCGCTGCTGCCGTCGACCGTGCAGTCCTCGGTGGCGTTCACCTCGGTGGCGCGGGGAAACGTGGCCGCCGCAATCTGCGGGGCGACGGTCTCGAACGTCGTCGGGATGTTCCTGACGCCGCTCCTGGTGGCGTGGCTGATGGCCGGCGGCGGGCACCCGCTCGGGCTCACCGGCCTCCAGGACGTCCTGAGCCAACTGCTCGTGCCGTTCGTCATCGGACAACTGGTGCAGCCCTGGGTGGGGGGCTGGGTGCGGGCGCGCCGATGGCTGACGCTGACCGTCGACCGGGGCACGATCCTGATCGTGGTCTTCGGCGCCGTCTCGGCGGCGACGGCCGCCGGGGTGTGGCAGCGCGTGACCGGCTGGGCGATTGTTGCCGTCGTCGCCGTGAGCGGCGTCGTCCTGGGGATCATGCTCGCCGCGACCTGGTGGGGCGGACGGGCGCTCGGCCTGCGGCGGGGGGACCGGATCGCGCTGCTGATGTGCGGCTCGAAGAAGTCGCTCGCGACCGGCCTACCGATGGCGAACGCCCTCTTCCCGGCCGCCGTGGCGGGCACGGTGGCGGTGCCGGTGATCATCTTCCACCAACTCCAGCTGGTGGTGTGCGCGGTGATCTCGCGCCGGCTGGGGTCGAGAGATGGCGCGGCAGGATGATGACGCCGGCGGCGCCCGTGCGGCGCCGCCGGCGGCGTCGGGTCAGAACTGTGCGGCCTCGGTGGAGCCGGCGAGCGCGACCGTCGACGAGTCGGGGTTGAGCGCGGTCGCGACGCGGTCGAAGAACCCGGTGCCGACCTCGCGCTGGTGGCGGGTCGCGGAGTAGCCGTCGGCCTCGGCGGCGAACTCCGCCTCCTGGAGCTCCACGTAGGCGCTCATGTGCCGCTCGGCGTAGCCCTTGGCCAGATCGAACATCGAGTGGCACAGCGCGTGGAAACCGGCCAGCGTGATGAACTGGAACTTGTACCCGAACTCGGCGAGGTCCTGCTGGAAGGATGCGATCTCGTCGTCGGACAGGGCGCGCTTCCAGTTGAACGACGGCGAGCAGTTGTACGCCAGCATCTTGTCCGGGTACTCGGCGTGGATCGCGTCCGCGAACTCGCGCGCCAGCACGGCGTCGGGCTTGCCGGACTCGACCCACAGCAGGTCGGCGTAGGGCGCGTAGGCCAGGCCGCGGGCGATGACGGGGTCGATGCCGGGGCTCGTGCGGTAGAAGCCCTCGGTGGTCCGTTCGCCGGTGAGGAACGGCCGGTCCCGCGGGTCGACGTCGGAGGTGATCAGGTCGGCCGCGAGCGAGTCCGTACGCCCGACGATGATCGTCGGCACTCCGGCGACGTCGGCCGCGAGCCGGGCCGCGTTGAGCGTGCGGATGTGCTGCGACGTCGGGATGAGCACCTTGCCGCCCAGGTGCCCGCACTTTTTCTCGGAGGCCAATTGGTCCTCCCAGTGCACGCCGGCGGCGCCGGCGGCGATCATCGCGTGCATCAGCTCGTAGGCGTTCAGCGCGCCGCCGAAGCCGGCCTCGGCGTCGGCCACGATCGGCGCCAGCCAATCCCGGGCGGCGGCGCCGGTCTCGGCGACCTCGATCTGGTCGGCGCGCAGCAGGGCGTTGTTGATCCGCCGCACGACCGCCGGCACGGAGTTCGCCGGGTACAGCGACTGGTCGGGGTAGGTCTGGCCGGCGAGGTTCGCGTCGGCGGCGACCTGCCAGCCCGAGAGGTAGATCGCCTTGAGGCCGGCCCGGACCTGCTGCACGGCCTGGTTGCCGGTGAGCGCGCCCAGCGCGGGGACCCACGCCTCGGTACGCAGGAGGCGCCATAGGTTGTCGGCGCCGCGCCGGGCCAGCGTGTGCTCCTCGCGGACGGAGCCGCGCAGGGCGATCACGTCCTCGGCGGTGTAGTCGCGGCGGATGCCGGACCAGCGGGGGTCCTGGGCCCACGTGGCGGCGAGCTCGGCGGCGGTTTGCCGCTGGTCGCCCGCGCGGCCCGAGTCGGATGCGGCAGGTGTGGTCGTGGCGCTCACTGTCATCTCTCCTTCGCGAAACTGGGCAAACCGCTCGCGCCACGCCGGAGCCGGCACGGCCGTCCCCCAAGGCGTTCCGAGCAGATTGTTCGGTACAAAATTGCCCGCGGGCAAGAGCCCGCCTGGATCAGGGGACTTTCAGCCCTGTGGTTGGTCGGCGGGCGACCCGACGAGATACCGGGCATAACCGCCGATGGTGAGGAAGGTGGGGAACTCATCGGTGAGGGCGACCGAGCGGAAGAGCTCGACGGCGTCGTCGATCCGGTCGCCGCCCGTCCGGGGCAGTTGCGCGACGACCTCGGCAACCAACGCTTCGACGCGGGCCCGGGTGATGGGAGCGCCGTCGTTGTCGGTCCGCGTGCCGGCCGCGATCCACTGCCAGATCTGGCCGCGGGAGATTTCCGCGGTCGCGGCGTCCTCCATGAGGTTGTCGATCGCGGCGGCGCCGATGCCGCGCAACCACGAGTCGATGTACCGGATGGCGACTGAGACGTTGGTACGCAGGCCGGCCGAGGTCACGCCGGCGCCTGCCCGGCGGGCGGCGGCGACATCGAGCAGGTCGGCCTTGGTGACGGTCAGGTCCGCAGGGCGCACGTCGAGTTGGCACGGCCGGTCGCCGAGGGCCGCGTCGAACTCGGCCTGCGCGGGCGCGATGAGGTCCGGGTGGGCCACCCAGGTGCCGTCGAAGCCGTCGGCCGCCTCGCGGGCCTTGTCCGCGCGAACCTTCTCGATGGCTGCGGCCGTGATGTCCGGGCTGGCCCGGTCGGGGATGAACGCGCTCATCCCGCCCATGGCGTAGGCGCCCCGCCGGTGACAGGTGTCGACCAGGAGGCGGGCGTAGGCCCGCATGAACGGCGCGGCCATCGTGACCTGGCCGCGGTCCGGCAGCACGGCGGCTTCGCCGCGCGTGCGCAGGCACTTGATGATCGAGAACAGGTAGTCCCAGCGGCCCGCGTTCAGTCCGGCGCAGTGCTCGCGCAGTTCGTAGAGGATTTCTTCCATTTCGAACGCGGCGGGCAGGGTCTCGATCAGGACCGTCGCCCGGATTGTGCCGCGGGCGATCCCCAGGTAGTCCTGGGCGAAGCAGAAGACCTCGTTCCACAGCCGGGCCTCGAGGTGCCCTTCCAGCTTGGGCAGGTAGAAATAGGGCCCGCGCCCACGGGCGACCAACTCGGCGGCGTGGTGGAAGAAGTAGAGGCCGAAGTCCGTCAGGCTCGCGGACGCCGGTGTGCGGAGCCCGGCTGCGTCGAGGTAGGTCAGGTGGCACTCGACCAGGTGCCAGCCCCGGGGCCGGAACACGATGGTGGGCAGGTCGGTCAGCTCGGTGGACCGCAGCCGGTAGCGCTTGCCGACGGCGCTCGTGTGGTGCAGTCGGCCCCGGATGGCGTCGCCCAGGGCCAGGTGGCCTTCGACGACGTTGGGCCAGGTCGGCGACGAGGCGTCCTCGAAGTCCGCCATCCAGACCTTGGCGGTCGAATTCAGGGCGTTCACCGTCATGCGCGGGTCCGTCGGGCCGGTGATCTCCACCCGGCGGTCCGTCAGGCCGGGCGCGGCGCCGGCCACCCGCCAGCTCGGGTCCTCGCGGATGGCACGGGTCTCCGCCAGGAAATCGGGGTCGATGCCCTCGGCGAGCGCCCGGCGGCGGCGCTGCCGAGCGACGAGCAGGTCGGCTCGGCGGCCGACGAACTCGTCGTGCAGCGCGGCGACGAAGGCCAGCGCGGCGGGGGTCAGGATCTCCTCGTAGCGCGGGCCGAGCGGGGCCGCGATACGCAGGGAACCCCGGGTGCGGGCCGGTGTGGTGACCGGTTCGATCAACGTCGGCGACATGGTGTCCTCCGGGGGTCGGTGGTGGCCCTTGTCCTGGGCGCAGTTCGACTCTGCGGCCCAGGTGTGGCCCAGGACAAGGTGCCGACTCACAGAAAATCGCCAATATTTCTCTTGTATCGAAGGTTCCCGGTATGAGACGGTAGGGACATGGCTTCCAGCCCCGCCGGCGCTCGATCGCTCGACGGCGATCGGCCGGCCACGGATGCGCTCACCCTCGGCCGTCGGATCCGGCACCTGCGGGCGGCCCGGGGGCTGACCCTGACCGCGCTCGGCATCGCCGTCGGACGCGCGCCGTCGCAACTCTCGACGATCGAGAACGGCCGCCGGGAGCCGAGCCTGGCGTTGTTGCGCGCGATCGCCGATGGGCTCGGCGTCGACGTGTCGGATCTGCTGGTCGCCGCGCCGGCGACGCATCGCGACGCCCTGGAGATCGAGTTCGAACAGGCCCAGCGCGGGCCGTTGTTCGCCGCGCTGCGGCTGCCGGCCGTCCGGGTCGGCCGCTCACTGCCGACCGACGCGCTCGAAGCCCTGGTCGCCCTGGTCCGGGAGGTGGAACACCTGCGTTCCGTGCGCGCGGCGACACCGGAGGAGGCCCGCCGGGCGAACGTCGAACTCCGGGCGACCATGCGCGCCCGGGACAACTACTTCGCCGACCTGGAGGATCTGGCCGGGGACCTGCTCGACGCCGTCGGGCACCCGGGCGGACCGGTGCCCTGGGATACTGCCCGCGCCATGGCGGCGCATCTGGGCTTCACCCTGCACGAGGTGGCCGACCTGCCCCACTCGACCCGGTCGGTGATCGATCTGCGGCACCGGCGGGTGTACATCCCGCTGCCCGGGCCGGGCGGGCCGACCCGGTCGGTGTTGCTACAGGCGCTGGCCGCGCACCTGCTCGGCTATGCCGAGCCGGCCGACTACGCCGACTTTCTGCGGCAGCGGGTCGAGGCGAACTACCTGAGCGCCGCCGTCCTGATGCCCCGGCGGGACGCCGTCGACTTCCTGGCCGCGGCCAAGGCCGGCCGCGACCTGTCGGTGCGCGAACTGCGCGACGCGTTCGCCGTCTCGCGCGAGACCGCCGCGCATCGCTTCACGAACCTGGCCACCAAGCACCTCGGCATCCGGGTGCATTTCGCCAAGACCAGCGAATCGGGCGTCCTGCACAAGGCCTACGAGAACGACGGGCTCGTGTTCCCCACGGACCCGGTCGGCGCCGTCGAGGGGCAGTACGCCTGCCGGCATTGGGCCGGGCGGGCCGCCCTGGCCGGCGGGCGGGGCGGAGCCGGATTCGGGGCCGGCGGCCGGGCTGCGACCGGGTCGGAGCCTGCCGGCATTCACTACCAGTACACCGACACGCCGGCCGGGACCTATTGGTGCGCCGCCGAGCGGGTCGATTCGCCCGACGGCGCGTTCTCCCTCACCGTGGGCGTCCCCTTCGACCAGGTGCGCTGGTTCCGCGGCCGGGAGACCCCCGCGCGAGTCACCTCCACCTGCCCCGACCCGGGCTGTTGTCGGCGTCCGCCGGCCGACCTGGCCCGCCGGTGGGCCGATCAGGTCTGGCCGAGCGCCCGGCCGCACGCGTCCGTCCTGGCGGCGCTACCGAGCGGCGCATTTCCCGGCGTCGAGGAGACCGAGGTCTACGAGTTCCTCGAGGCGCACGCGCCGCGAGCCCGGTGATCGTCGAAGGAGGGTAGCGCGCGTCGGGGCGCCTCCTACGAGCCCGCGCCCTCGGCCTCCTCGACCATGGCGAGCAGGCGCGTGATCGTGTTCCAGTTCCGTCCGGTGACGGGGGTCCCGGCGGCGCGGGTCAGGACGGCCGTCGTGAGTTTGGAGCGGCCCACGCCGCCCGGGTAGGCGATGTAGAGCACATTCGCGGCCGCTGCGAGGCGTTCCGTTCCGGTCCACCGCGCGGCGAGGTCGGCGATGCCGGCCGCGTCGACCGGACGTTCGCCGACGCAGACCAGCAGGTGCGCCGGGTCCTCCCGGGCGACGTCCGGCAGCGGGTTCGCCGCGACAATCGCGGCGAGTTGTGCCCGGGACAGCGCGACGACGGTCGAGTCGACGCCGAAGCGCTCGGCGACGGCGTCGTGCACGTGGCGCGCCACCGCCGTCGCTTCGCCCGATGTCGGCCCGACGACGAGATTGCCGCTGTTGGCGAGCGTGCGGGCGCCGGCGAAGCCGAGTTCGCCCGCGAGCGCCCGCAGCTCGGTCGACGGGACCTTGCGCCCGCCGACGTTCACCGCGAACAGCAGGCAGGCCAGCGCCCCGGTCACGGCGTTCCCGCCCGTCCGGCGTGGATGGCCGGGCGGCGGTCCCGCCAGGGCATCGCTTCCTCCAGCCGGGCGGCGAGGGCAAGCAGCAGCGCATCCGCGCCGGCGTCCCCGCCAAGCATGACGCCCACGGGCACCCGAACGGTGCCGCCGCCCCGGGTCGGCGCCACGGCCTCGCCGAGTGGCAGGCTGATCGCGGGCCGGCCGGTGAGGTTCCACACGCTGGTCCACGGCGTGAAGGCCATCTGAGCGGCGAAGTCCGCGGCCGGATCGGTGTCGTTGCGTTGGGTGCCGATCAGCGCCGGCAGCCGGGCGAGCGTGGGGGAGACGACGACGTCGACGTCGGCCCACGCCGCGGCGACCTGCCGGGTGAGCACCTGCACGCCGGCGAGAGCCTGCGCGTATTCGAGTCCGCTGACGGACCGGCCGCGCTCGCGCAGCCAGCGGGTGAGCGGGACCAGCCGGTCCTCGGCATCGGGCGGGACGGGCGTCTGCAGCGCCCCGACCGACCACAGGGCCATGAAGGAGTCCCACTGCTCGGCCCGGAACGGCGGCGTGACCTCGATCACCTCGTGCCCCATCGCGGCCAGCGTGCGGGCGCCGGCGCGGGCGGCGTCGGCGCAGGCCGGGTCGACGGCGGCGGCCGCGGCGATCACCGGTTCCAGCAAGAGCCCCACGCGCAGCCGCGGCATCGGGGCGTCGCAGGCCGCCAGGAACGACGGCGGCGGTCCGGATCCGTCCGCCCCGGGCCTCGCCGCGACCGGGGCCAGCCGGGCCGCCCCGCCTTCCGGCGCGGTGAACGAGTCGCCCGGCCACGGCCGGGCGAGGACGTCCAGAAAGGCCGCGGTGTCCCGCACGGTGCGGGTCAGCACCCCGTTCGTGACGAGCCCCGGCCCGTCGACGCCGTACGGTCCCGGACTGACGAGCCCCCGCGACGTCTTCAGCCCGACGACGCCGCACGCGGCGGCGGGGATCCGCAGCGAGCCCCCGCCGTCGGAGCCCTGGGCGACCGGGACAATCCCGGCCGCGACCGCGGCGGCGGCGCCGCCGCTGGAGCCGCCCGCCGAGCGGGCCGGATCCCACGGCGTCCGCGCGGGCGGCCCGACGTCGGGCTCGGTGTAGCAGGGCAGGCCGAATTCCGGCGTCGCCGTCTTGCCGATCATCACCGTCCCGGCGGCACGCAAGAGGGTGACGACGCCGTCGTCGTACGGCGGGGCGAATCCGTCGAACGCGGCCGACCCGGCGCGCATGGGCACCCCTTCGACGGCCGTCAGGTCCTTGATCGGGCAGGGCACGCCGAGAAACGGCGGCAGCGCCCGGGCGGGCTCGCCCGCTCGCCGCCCGGCGGCGAGCGCGGCGTCGGCGGCCTGGGCCTGAGCCTTGGCCAGGTCCGGGCTCAGCGCGGCAAACGCGCCGACGACGGCGCCGGTGTCGGCCGCCGCGTCGAGCGTCGCGGTGAGGACTTCGGCGGCCGAAACCTCGCCCGAGCGGAGGGCGGCGGCGAGGCCGAGGGCGTCGGATTCGAACAGGTCGTCCATGCTCCGAGGCTAGTGCGCCCCCGAGCACCGGGGCGGCGCGGGCCGGGCGCGGGATCGAACGGGCGACGAGGCTGCCCGCTCCGGTAGGATGGCGTGCGGTGTGCCGGGAAGTCTGGTCGGCGTGGAGTTCCGTCGATCGAAGGGTTTGTCGTGTATGCCCGTGAGCTTGCTGAGTCATTTCCCACTCTTCCGCTGACCGCGCCCGCACTCGAGGCGGCGAGGATCCTCGGTCGGCAGAACCTGCCCGGTCTGATCGTGGTCGGCAAATCCGGGGCGGCGCGGGCGGTCCTGTCCGGCGATCAGGTGTTGCGCGCCGCGCTGCCGGTGTACTGCCTGGAGGACCCGGCGCTCGTGCGGGTCATCGACGCGCCGGCCGCCGACATCTTCGCCGACGGGCTGGCCGGACGGACGGTCGCCGATTGCCTGCCCCCGCACCGCGGGGAGCGGGCGGTGGTCGGGCCGGAGGCGACCGTGCTGGAGATCGCCGCGCTGATGGCCCGTACGGGCACGCCGATCGTCGCGGTGAACGGTGGTCCCGGCCAGGTGCTCGGCGCCGTCACGATCGACGCCCTACTCGACCGGATGATCGGAGCATGAGCGCCGTCGCCTGGACGACGCTGGCCATCTTCGTCGTCGCCTATGCGTTCATTGCGACCGAGAAGGTCCACCGGGTGACGGCCGCGCTCGGCGGCGCCGTGCTCATGCTGCTCATCGGGGCGACCGACGCGGAGCACGCGTTCTTCTCGGAGCATGCCGGCATCGACTGGAACGTCATCTTCCTGCTGCTCGGGATGATGCTGATTGTCTCCGTGCTGAAGCGCACCGGCGTCTTCGAGTACCTGGCCATCTGGGCGGTCAAGCGGGCGCAGGGCCGCCCGTTCCGGGTGATGGTGATTCTGATCCTGGTGACCGCTGTCGCCTCGGCCATCCTGGACAACGTCACCACGGTGTTGCTGATCGCCCCCGTGACGCTGCTCGTCTGCGAACGGCTGGCCGTGCCCGTCGCCCCGTACCTGATCGCGGAGGCGATGGCGTCCAACATCGGAGGCACCGCGACCCTCGTCGGCGACCCGCCCAACATCATCATCGCGAGCCGGGCCGGCCTGTCCTACAACGACTTCCTGGTCCACCTCGCGCCGCTGGTCGTCGTCCTGCTGGTGGTGTTCATCGGGCTGTGCCGCGTGATGTTCCGGTCCGCGTTCCGTTACGACCCGGAGCGGGCCGCCCAGGTGATGGTGCTGCGCGAGCGGGACTCGATCACCGACGTTCGGCTCCTCGTTGTGAGCGGCGTCGTGCTGGCCCTCGTCACCGTCGCTTTCGTGCTGCACACCGTGCTCCACCTGGAGCCGTCCGTCGTGGCCATGGTCGGCGGACTGATCCTGCTCGCGGCGTCCCGGCTCGAGCCGCATGCCGTGGCCAAGGACGTTGAATGGGAGACGCTCGTCTTTTTCGCCGGGCTGTTCATCATGGTGGGCGCGCTCGTCAACACGGGCATTATCGGCCTGCTCGGCGACGCCGCGGTCAGTGCGTTCGGCGACAGCCCGTGGATCGCCTCGACCGGACTGCTCACGGTGTCCGCCGTGCTGTCCGCGCTGGTGGACAACATTCCCTACGTCGCGACGGTCAGCCCGATCGTGGCCCAACTCGCCGACGCCGCCGGTGCGCACTCCCAGGTGCTGTGGTGGTCGCTGGCGCTGGGCGCGGATCTCGGCGGCAACGCCACCGCCGTCGGCGCCTCGGCGAACGTCGTCATTCTCGGCCTCGCGGCCCGCGCCGGCCACAAGATCTCGTTCTGGGAATTCACCAAATATGGTCTGGTGGTCACGGCAGTCACCATCTCGCTGTGTATTCCGTACCTCTGGCTGCGGTACTTCGCCTTTGCTTGACCGGGCGCGCGGCCGGGAATCGAGTAGGCTTCCTGGGCTCCGACACCGGCCCGGGCGGGCCCGAAACCCAGCCCGGGCGCCCCCCGACGCCGGACGCGGCGGATCGGCCTCGGGACGACGCCGGACGCCACTTGGACCCACTCGACCCGGGAGTCACCTGTGACCGTTTCCATGCCGGCGAAGCAACGCGTCGAGCCGCTCGTCGACCTCCACGGGCGTAGCGCGTGGAGCGTTCTGCCGCCGCTCCTGCTGGGCTTCTTCATGATCATGGTCGACACCACGATCGTGAACATCGCCGTGCCGACGCTCAAGACGACCTTCGACGCGAGTTATATCGCGGTCGGCTGGGTGTCCAGCGCCTATCTGCTCTCCTTCGCGGTGCTGCTGCTCCTGGCCGGGCGCCTCGGCGACCGCTACGGGCCAAAACCGCTGTTCGCCTGGGGTCTGGTGGTTTTTACCGCGGCCTCCGCCTGGTGCGGATTCTCCGGAACGATCGGATGGCTCATCGCGGCCCGGGCCGTGCAGGGGGTCGGCGCGGCCCTGATGACGCCGCAGACGATGGCGATGATCACGCGCGTCTTCCCGACCAAGGGTCGCGGTGCCGCGATGGGCCTGTGGGGGGCTACCGCCGGGGTAGCGACCATCGCGGGTCCGCTGCTCGGAGGCGTGCTCATCGAGACCCTCGGCTGGGAGTGGATCTTCTTCATCAACGTTCCCGTGGGCGCCGTGGCGCTGTACTACACCGCCACCCGCCTACCCCGGTTGCAGACCAACAAGAGGTACTTCGACCTGGTCGGAGTCGCGCTGTCGGTGGTCGGGCTCACGCTCTTCGTCTTCGGCCTGCAAGAGGGCGAGACCTACGCCTGGGGGACGATCGCCGGCCCGCTGACCGTCTGGTCCATTATCGCGGCGGGCGTGGTGGTGCTGACCGGTTTCGTGCTGTGGCAACACCGGCTCGGCGAGCGGGCGCTCCTGCCGTTGCGGCTGTTCCGGTCCCGGAACTTCACCCTCGCGAACGCCTGCGGAATCGCCGTTATGTTCGCGATGGTCGGGGTGTTCTTCCCCTTGACGATCTACGTCCAATCGATCATGGGGCTCTCGCCCCTGCGCGCGGCCTTGCTGACCCTGCCGTCCTCGGTGGTGTCGGGAGTGATCGCGCCCGTGGCCGGGCGCCTGGTGGACCGGATGCCCGCCAAGTGGATCATCGCGGTGGGCTTCGGGGCGCTGGCGGGCGCCGTCTTCTGGTTGTCCGTCATCGTGACCCCGGGCGTCCAGGAGTGGGAGTTCATCGGCCCGATGGCGGTCTTCGGACTCGGGACGGCGTGCGTCTTCTCGCCGACGGCGACCCTCGCCTCGTCCTCGCTGGATCAGCGGACCGCGGGCGCCGGCGCGGGCGCGTACAACACACTGCGTCAGACCGGCGGCGTGCTGGGGTCGGCGGCCATCGTCGCCGCGTTGACGATGCGGTTGGCCCGGGAGATCCCCGCCGCCGCGCAGCAGACCGCCGCGTCGCTGCCCGAGCAACTGCGCGCGCCCTTCATTCAGGGCATGGACCGGGCGGCCGCGGCCGGCGTCAAGGGCGGCGGGATGGCGCCACCGGTGCCGGCGGGGACCCCTGCCGACGTCACCGAGCAACTCGGTGCGGCGGCCCGCCAGGCCGTGGACCAGGGTTTCGCGCACGCCGTCGGGCAGACGCTCCTGCTGGTGGTGACCGTCCTCGTCGTCGGGCTGATCGCGGCGCTCGCGCTGCGCGTGTCCCACGACCACACCCGTCAGGGCGACGGTGAGGCCGGCGCCGCCGGCGGGGGTGAGACCCCGGCCGGTGCCGGGGGTGAGACCCCGGCCGGCGGCACCGGACCGGCCGGCGCCGCCGCCGCGGGCGGGGTCCGGGCCGACTGAGGTCAGACCTGTGGCGGGCGGGTCATCGCCAGGACGTCGAGCGCGGCGTCCAACTGTTCCTCGGTGACCTTGCCGTCGGCGACGAACCCCAGGTCGACGACGGCCTCGCGGATGGTCATGCCCTGCTTGACGGCGTGCTTGGCGACCTTGGCGGCGGCCTCGTAGCCGATCACCCGGTTCAGGGGCGTGACGATCGACGGCGAGGACTCGGCGTACGCGCGGTCCCGCTCCTCGTTCGCGGTGATCCCGACGACGGTCCGGTCGGCGAGCACCCGCGAGACGTTGGCGAGCAGCCGGATCGACTCGAGCACGCCGAGCGCGATCACCGGGATCTGCACGTTCAGCTCGAACGCGCCGGAGGCACCTGCCCAGGCGACCGTGGCGTCGTTGCCGATCACCCGCGCACACACCATCAGCGTCGCCTCGGGCACCACCGGGTTAACCTTGCCCGGCATGATGGAGGAGCCCGGCTGCAGGTCCGGCAGGAAGATCTCGCCGAGACCGGTGTTCGGCCCCGAGCCCATCCAGCGCAGGTCGTTGCAGATCTTCGTCAAGGAGACGGCGATCGTGCGCAACGCGCCGGAGAGTTCCACCAACCCGTCGCGGGCGCTCTGCGCCTCGAAGTGGTCCCGGGCCTCGGTCAGCGGCAGGCCGGTGTCCTCCCGCAGCAGCGCGATCACCCGCTGCGGGAAACCCGCCGGGGTGTTGATCCCGGTCCCGACGGCGGTGCCGCCCAGCGGCACTTCGGCGACGCGCGGCAGCGCGGCCTCGACCCGCTCGATCCCGTACCGGATCGCTGCGGCGTAGCCGCCGAATTCCTGGCCGAGCGTGACCGGCGTCGCATCCATGAGGTGGGTCCGGCCGGACTTGACCACGGTGGCAAACTGCTCCGCCTTGGCCGCCAGGGCGCCGGCGAGGTGATCGAGGGCGGGGACCAGGTCGCGCACGACGCCGGCCGTCGCCGCCACGTGGGCCGACGTCGGGAAGACGTCGTTGGACGACTGGGACGCATTCACGTGGTCGTTCGGGTGGACCTCGCGCCCGAGCGAGCGGCTCGCCAGCGTGGCGATCACCTCGTTGGTGTTCATGTTCGAACTCGTGCCGGAGCCCGTCTGGTAGATGTCGATCGGGAAGTGAGCGTCGTGCGCGCCGGCGGCAACGTCGTCGGCCGCCGTGACGATCGCGGCGGCGATCTCGCCGTCGAGGACGCCGAGTTCGGCATTGGCGCGCGCCGCCGCCTTCTTGATCCGGGCCAGCGCCTCGATGTGCCCGCGCTCCAGCCGGGTACCGGAAATCGGGAAGTTCTCGACCGCGCGCTGGGTCTGCGCGCGGTACAGGGCAGAGGCGGGGACCCGCACCTCGCCCATCGTGTCGTGTTCGATCCGGAAGGTGCCCGCGTCGTTGGTGGCAGTCATGGCTCTATCGTGCCGTATTCGGGGCCGGCGCCGGCGACCACCTCGATGCGGCCCTCGGCCAGGGTGTATCGCACCCCGATGATCGCGCACGTGCCGGCGGCGACGCCGGCGGCGAGGGCGGGCGATGCCTCGGGCAGCGCCGCGACGGTGTGCCGGATGTGTCGTTCCCCGGCCGGGCCGGGCGCCATCGAATGCCCGGGCGCGCCGTCGGCGGGCTCGATGGATGCCAGCACACGGGCGACGACGGCGCCGATCGGCCCGGGCGGCCGGACTCCGGTTTCCTGCGCCTCGAGGGCGGCGCCGACGGCGCCGCACCGGTCGTGGCCCAGGACGATGACGAGGGGTGCTCCGAGCACGGCGACGCCGTACTCGATCGAGCCCAGCACGGCGGCGTCCAGGACGTGGCCGGCCGTGCGGACCATGAATAGGTCGCCGAGGCCCTGATCGAAGACGATCTCCGCGGCGACCCGCGAATCGGAACACCCGAAGACGACGGCGAGCGGTTGTTGCCCGTTCGCGACTTCGCGGCGCCGGTCCGCATCCTGCCCGGGGTGCTCCGGGTTGCCGGCCACGAACCGGGCATTGCCGGCGACGAGCCGGCGCCACACGGCGGCGCAGTCGCGTTCGGGCTGATCGACCGGGGGCGGGGGCGGCGGCGCGGTGGCCGGTGTCGATGTCACCTGCTCATGATGCGGGCCGCCGCCCGTGCGTGCCTGTTCGGTTGGGCGCGGCGGTCCGGCGGGCGCGGGCGCGCGGGGCCGCGCGGTCGGCGCGGGGCGGGCGCGGCTCAGGCGGTGAGTTCGCCCGCCCAGGGCGGGTTCGCGCCGGCCCGGCTCACCGTGATGGCCGCGACGGCCGCACAGCGCTCGACGATGCCCGCCAGCGTCGGGCCGTCGATCGCCCGCAGGGCCGCGCGCCGGGCCGCGCCGAGCAGGCCGGCGTGCCACAGCCCGTCGATCAGCGCGCCCATGAACGAGTCGCCCGCGCCGACCGTGTCGACGACGTCCACCGGCCGGGCCGCCACCCGCACCTCGCCGCCGCGGCAGTGGGCGACCGCCCCGCGCGCGCCGAACGTGACGACCACGATCGCCGGCCCGCAGCCGAGCCAGTCCCGGGCGACGGCGGCCGGGTCGGCGCCCGGAGCCAGCCAGGACAGATCCTCGTCGCTGACCTTGACCACGTCGGCGCAGGCGACGACCGCCTCGACCCGGGGCCGGGCGGTGTCCGGATCGCCCATCAGGTCCGGCCGGATGTTCGGGTCGTAGGTGACGGTCGCGACGTCCCGCGCCACCGCGAGCAGCCGGCGGACGGCACTCGCGCCGGGGTCCAGCACCGCGGCGTTGGAGCCGGTATGCACGGCGAGGGTGTCGGCGTCGAACCCGGTCCCCGCGGGAACCTCCCAGGTCAGGTCGAACTCGTAGGTGGCCGCGCCGGTGGCATCGACGTGCGCGACGGCCGTCGGCGTGCGGCCGGCGCCGCGGGACCCATCGCTCATCGCGACGCCGGATTCCTTGAGCCACGATTCGATCGCGGCGCCCCGCGGATCCGCCGCGATCCAGGTCGCCAGGCGCGCGTCGCGGCCCAATCGGCCCAGGGTGAGCGCGACGTTCGCGGGGCTCCCGCCCGGGTGCTCGGCCACCCGGCCGTCGGCCCGGTGCACGATGTCGATCAGCGCCTCGCCCACCACCAGGACGTGGCCGGGCGCCGGCTCGGTCGCGTTCATTCCCGGGCCTGCCCGCCGGCGGCCTCGCCGTCGCGCCGGGCCGTCGCGAGCCGCTCCCGGGCGCCGTCGAGCCACTCCTGGCACCGGGCGGCGAGCGCCTCCCCGCGCTCCCAGAGGGCGAGCGAAGTCTCGAGCGTGTCCCCGCCGCGTTCCAGGCGGGTCACCACCTCGATCAACTCGTCCCGGGCCGCCTCGTAGCCGAGGTCGGCGACGTCCGATGTGACAGCGTTGTCGTCTGTAGTCACGGCGCTAGTTAACCTCATGTGTCGTCGGGGTGGAACCGGACCGGGACATCGAATCCGGCCGGAGGTGGACAGGGCGGCGCGCGGGCCCCGGGTCGGGATCGTCGCGGACCTCCTCGACCCGCGCGGCGAGGCCGCCGACCGCGAGTCGGACATCGATCGCCGCGCCGGCGGCGACGGCGCCGGCCGCCCGCAGCACGGCCCCGTCCGGCCCCCGAACGACGGCGTAACCGCGGTCCAGCGTGGCGGCGGGGGACAGCGCCCGGACCTGCGCCCGCAGGGCCGCCACGTGGTCCTGCGCGCGGTCCAGGATCGCCGTCGCGGCGCGCCGCGCCCGGTCCCGCCCCGCGGCGATCTCGTTCGCCCGCGCGTCGACGAGCACCTGGGGCGCGGCGAGCGACGGGCGGGACCGGACCGAGTCCAGCCCGGCCTGCTCGCGGTGCAGGCGGGCCGCGACTGCGGCCCGGATCCGGGCCCGGGCCTGATCCACCCGGGCGCGCTCCTGCGCGACGTCGGGCACGATCCGCTTGGCCGCGTCCGTCGGCGTCGAGGCCCGGTAGTCGGCCACCAGGTCCAGCAGCGGACAGTCGGTCTCATGCCCGATCGCGCTGACCAGCGGCGTGCGGCAGGCGCTCGCGGCCCGGACGAGGGACTCATTGCTGAACGGCAACAGGTCCTCGACGCTCCCGCCACCGCGGGCGACGACGACGACCTCGACCGCCGGGTGCGCGTCCAATTCGGCGATGGCCGCACTCACCTGGGCCACCGCTCCCGCGCCCTGCACCGCGACCTCGCGGATCTCGAACCGCACGTGCGGCCAACGGGCGCGGGCATTGACCACGACGTCATGCTCCGCCTTGGACTCGCGGCCGCAAATCAGCCCGACGACGGCCGGCAGGAAGGGCAACGACACCTTCCGCTCGGGCGCGAACAGCCCTTCGGCCGCGAGAATCCGCTTGAGTTGCTCGATTCGGGACAGCAACTCGCCGACGCCGACCGCGCGGATCTCGCCCGCCCGCAGTTGGAGGGATCCTCGCTTGGCGTAGTACTCCGGCTTGGCGTGCACGACGACGTGTGCCCCCTCGGCGAGTGGGGCCGCCGACGCGCTCAGGATCCGGGTTGCCGCCGTGACGGACAAAGACATGTCCAGGTCGGTATCACGCAAGGTGATGAACGCCGTCGGACTGCCGGGGCGGCGGGAGAGCTCGACGATCTGGCCCTCCACCCATACCGGCGCCATCTTGTCGACGTAACCCGCGATCTTGCCCGCGAGCACCCGCACCGGCCACGGTTGGTCCGCCGAGGTGTCGAGCGCGCGGGCCGGCAGCGGGCGACGGGTGGGGGCGCCGTCGTCCCGACCGGGTCCGGGCCCGGCGTTCGGCGGTGCTGGCGGGAAGGTCACGGCACCAGCGTGCCTCATGCCGCCCACACGAGCCTCATCCCGGCGCCGACGCGCGCCGCCGACGCGCGCCGCCGGCGGGCGCCGGCTCGCGCGATCGGCCGGCCCGCCGACCCCGGCGCACGGGAGCTTGGGGCGGGCCGGCGGACCGCCGCCTAGACTTGCCCGGTGAGTTCCGCCAAGCGTGTTCTGCTCGCCGCCCCGCGCGGCTACTGCGCCGGCGTCGACCGGGCGGTCGTCGCCGTCGAGAAGGCCCTCGCGCACTATGGCGCACCCGTGTACGTGCGCAAGGAGATCGTGCACAACAAGTTCGTTGTGCAGACCCTCGCCGAGCGGGGCGCGGTCTTCGTCGACGACACCGACCAGGTGCCTGCCGGTGCCCGGGTGGTGTTCTCCGCCCACGGGGTGTCGCCGGCGGTCCGGGCGGCGGCCGCCGCCCGGAACCTGGCGACGATCGACGCCACCTGCCCCCTCGTCACCAAAGTGCACAAGGAGGCGGTCCGGTTCGCGCGCTCGGACTACGACATCCTGCTGATCGGCCACACCGGGCACGAGGAGGTCGAGGGCACCGCGGGCGAGGCGCCGGACCACGTCCAGGTCGTCAATTCGCCCGACGACGTCGCGAACGTGGTCGTCCGTGATCCCGAGAAGGTCGTCTGGATCTCGCAGACCACGTTGTCCGTCGACGAGACGATGCAGACTGTCGCCCGGCTGCGGGAGCGGTTCCCGGCACTGCAGGATCCGCCCAGCGACGACATCTGCTATGCGACCCAGAACCGGCAGGTCGCGGTCAAGAAGCTGGCGCCCGAGGCCGACGTGGTGATCGTCGTGGGCTCGGCCAACTCGTCGAACTCGGTGCGCCTGGTCGAGGTTGCGCTCGAGGCCGGTGCCGGCGCCGCCCACCGCATCGACGCCGCCGCAGAGATCGACGAGGCTTGGCTCGCCGGCGCCCGGACCGTCGGCCTGACCTCCGGCGCGTCCGTCCCCGAGATCCTGATCGACGACGTGCTGCGCACGCTGGCCGACCTCGGATTCGCGGAGGTCGAGGAGGTGCGCACCGCCACCGAGGACCTGATGTTCTCCCTGCCGCAGGAGTTGCGCGCCGACCTCAAGGCGGTCGCGGGGGCGCCCGAGCGTCCGCGGCGGCGGATCCAACTCGACGCCGTCCGTGCCGGCACGCCCCGGGGGTAGGCCCTTCCGCCGGCCCCGTGGCGTGGCCCCCTGCGCCGGTCGTCACGCCCGGGCGGCGTCGCCCCGGGTCAGGCCGTCGGCGATGTCATCGATGTCGACGACGGCGTCCGTCGCCGACGCCACGAGTTCGGCCGCGCTGAGGGACCGCAGCCGTAGATCGGCCGGGCCGGGGCTCGCCAGCTCGTCGTCCACGACATGCAGATCGGCGAACCGCCGCGCGCTGACCAGCACCCGGCTCTCGAGCGAAGCAACGGTCCGGTTGTAGGCGGTGGCGGCGTCCTGCAGCCGCCCGCCGAGGGCGGCCAGGTGGCTGCCCATGACGGCCAGCCGGCCGTGCAACTGCTTGCCCAGGGTGAGCACCTGTTGCGCATTGTCCGCGAGGGCGTCCTGGCGCCAGGCGTACGCGACCGCACGGAGCAGCGCGACGAGCGTCATCGGCGTCGCGACGACGACGTTGCGCGCCACCGCGTACTCCAGCAGGGTCGCGTCCTGCTCGAGAGCCGCGGACCAGAATGCCTCGGCGGGCACGAACATCACGACGAACTCCGGTGCGGGGCTGAATTGATCCCAGTACCGCTTCGCCGCCAGGTCGTCGACGTGGCGACGGAAGTGCCGCGCATGAGCGGCAAGCCGGTCGGACCGGGTCGCCGGGTCGTTCGCCTGCTGGGCCTCCAGGTAGCCGAGGAAGGCCACCTTGGCGTCAACCACGACGTTCTTCCCGCCCGCGAGCCGAACCACCAGATCCGGCCGCAGGGCGCCGTCGTCGGTCCCGACCTGGCTCTGCTCGACGAAGTCGACGTGGGCGAGCATCCCGGCCGCCTCGACCACCCGCCGCAACTGCAGTTCGCCCCAGGCGCCGCGGACCTGTGAGGAACGCAGGGCGGTGACCAATTGGGCCGTCTCGGTCCGCAGCAGGTCCGAGGCGTCGCGCATCCCGCGAACCTGCTCGACCAGCGCGCCCTGCGCCTCCAGCCGCGCGGCCTCGGCCGCGCCGACCTCGGCCCGCACCTGCTCCAACGCGCGGCCGAGCGGTTCGACCAGCCGCCGGACCGACTCCTCCCGCTTGGCGAGTTCGGCCGTCCCGGCCTCGTGGCTGCGCCGCAGCCGCTCCTCGGCCTGGCTCAGCAACTGCTCGGTGCCGGCGGCGACCACGCGGCGGCTGACCACCTCGAACTCCCGGCCGAGCCGTTCCGGATCCGTCGTCAACTCGGCGATCCGCTGTTCGAGCGCGCCGCGGATCTCGGCCGTGCGCCTGTCTGCCTCCGCGCGCAGGGCCGCGGTCTGCCGCTCGTGGGCGTCGCGTTCGAGGTCGAGCCGCTCGTCCGCCGCGCGTTGCGTCGCCGCCAATTCGCGATCGAAGGACTCGCGTTCGGCCGCCAGGCGTTCGGCCAGGCCGGCGCTGCGGGCGGCGGCGGCCTGGGCGGTTTCGAGTGCCGCGGTCAGGCGAGCGTGTTCCGCGTCGCCGCCGGGCCGGCCGCGGCGCAGGAGCGCGATCAGCGCCGCGCCGCCCGGCAGGCCGAGCAGCAGGCCGATCCCCAGCCCGATGGCGAGGGTCACTCCGGGAGAAAAGTCCATGCCGCCCACCTTGCCGGCCGCCACCCACACCGCCGCGAAGGCGACCCGTCTAGACTCCCTCCGTGGCCCTCACTATCGGCATCGTCGGCCTGCCCAATGTCGGCAAGTCCACGCTCTTCAACGCCCTGACCCGCAACCAGGTCCTCGCCGCGAACTATCCGTTCGCCACGATCGACCCCAACGTCGGCGTCGTCGCCCTGCCCGACCCGCGGCTGGCAAAGCTCGCCGCGCTCTATGCGAGTGACCGGATCGTGCCCGCCACGGTCTCGTTCGTGGACATCGCGGGCATCGTGCGTGGGGCGAGCGAGGGGGAGGGGCTCGGCAACAAGTTCCTCGCGAATATCCGCGAGGCCGATGCGATCTGTGAGGTTACCCGGGCCTTCGACGACCCGGACGTCATCCGGGTCGAGGGCTCCATGGACGCGCCCGGCGACATCGAGACCATCTCGACCGAACTCATCCTCGCCGACCTGCAGACGCTCGAGAAGGCCCTGGTCCGGTTGGAGAAGGAGGCGCGGATCAAGAAGGGCGACGCCGCGGCCCAACTGGAATCGGCCCGGGCGGCCCAGGCCATCCTCGAATCCGGGACCACCCTCTACCAGGGCGCCGCCGCCGCCGGGCTGGATCTCGCCGACGTCGCGCACCTTCAATTGCTCACGGCCAAGCCGTTCATCTACGTCTTCAACACCGACGACGCCGGGCTCGCCGACGCTGCGATGCAGGACCGGATGCGCGCCCTCGTCGCCCCGGCGGAGGCGATCTTCCTCGACGCCAAGTTCGAATCCGAATTGGTGGAGCTCGAGCCCGACGACGCCCGCGAGATGCTCGCCGATTCCGGCCAGACCGAGGCCGGCCTCGACCAGCTCGCCCGGGTCGGCTTCGACACGCTGGGTCTGCAGACCTTCCTCACCGCCGGACCCAAGGAGGCGCGGGCCTGGACCATCCGTCAGGGTTGGACCGCGCCGCAGGCCGCCGGGGTGATTCACACCGACTTCGAGCGCGGCTTCATCAAGGCCGAGGTGGTCTCGTATGACGACCTGATCGCCGCCGGTTCCGTCGCGGCCGTGCGGGCCGCGGGCAAGGCCCGGATCGAGGGCAAGGACTACGTCATGGCCGACGGCGACGTCGTGGAGTTCCGCTTCAACGTGTAGAGCGGCCATTGAGGTGTGGCGTCCGCCCACGCGAGCGACGCATCCGCGCCGGATGGGACAAGGAACTGCACGAGGCGACCTCCTTGATGGAGGCGTTACACGTGGCGCCTAGATGAGTGATTCCGAATTGTGGCGGTCTTCGGCGGCGGGGTGGCCCGACCGTCGGGCCAGGTTCGGCACCGGCGTTCGGCCGCCCGCGGCTGCGGCATCCTGCACGGGCGGTGAGATGGGGGCCTCCATCGCGTCGAGTCAGTGCCGCCCGCGCCGAGTCAGTACCTTGCGCGTCGAGTCAGTACCTTGCGGCTGTTCGGTGCTTGTTTTCCCGGCGTGTCGGCACTTCCTGGCCGCGCCAGGTACTGACTGGCCGCGCCGGGTACTGACTGGCCGCGCCAGGTACTGACTGGCCGCGCCAGGTACTGACTCGCGACGCACCACCCTGCGCCCACCGCCACCCGAGCGCCCACCGCCCCGAGCGTGCCACGGCGCGCGAGGTAGAGCCGCGGCGCGCGAGGTAGAGCCGTAGCGCG
>JAVBMU010000056.1:0-36694 GCA_031552185.1 Cellulomonadaceae bacterium
TTCGCGGGGAGCACATCGAGCCGGCATTGTGCCTCGACCTCTGTTGCGGATCATCCCCGCATTCGCGGGGAGCACTTTTTCTCTTCGCATTTTGCTCAGTACGCTTGAGGATCATCCCCGCATTCGCGGGGAGCACAGAGAATTGAAAAAGTCCTCTCTGTCCGATTCGGGATCATCCCCGCATTCGCGGGGAGCACGCGGCTCGCTGGGGCGCGAGCGGTCGAGGTTGGGGATCATCCCCGCATTCGCGGGGAGCACCGGTCACTGCGGCAGTTCCCATTGTCGAGTACAGGATCATCCCCGCATTCGCGGGGAGCACTTGTCCGACTTGTCACCATACAGCCCCACACTCGGATCATCCCCGCATTCGCGGGGAGCACGAGTCCATGAGCCGGGGGGTGAGGACCCCGCCGGGATCATCCCCGCATTCGCGGGGAGCACACGGTAGTGGTCAATCCCCTGGCCGACTCAGAGGGATCATCCCCGCATTCGCGGGGAGCACAGGCGGCGATATCGACGCGCGGAGTTGTCCCACGGATCATCCCCGCATTCGCGGGGAGCACATGTTGGAGAGCGAGCGGGCTGCTACGAGCATCGGATCATCCCCGCATTCGCGGGGAGCACTGGTGAGTACGAGGTCAGCGCGGAGGAGGAGGAGGATCATCCCCGCATTCGCGGGGAGCACAAACAGGGCACCGGAATCATCCGGTGCCCTGCCGGATCATCCCCGCATTCGCGGGGAGCACGGTCAAGAGACCCCGTCACAATTTTTGTACTATGGATCATCCCCGCATTCGCGGGGAGCACTGAGCTTCCCTCATCCCAGGCACGTGCCACCGAGGATCATCCCCGCATTCGCGGGGAGCACGCAGGGGGAGGGGGTGCTCTAGGGTGAGTGGTCGGATCATCCCCGCATTCGCGGGGAGCACTCATTACTTGCTCAACCAAGTCCGACTCAACGCGGATCATCCCCGCATTCGCGGGGAGCACCGATCCGCTGGGGAATCCAGCGGGCGATCGGCCGGATCATCCCCGCATTCGCGGGGAGCACGTATCCGTCTACGGACAAATTCGCCTTATTGAGGGATCATCCCCGCATTCGCGGGGAGCACGGTCGCGTGTCCAGTTTGGGCACAGATCGGACAGGATCATCCCCGCATTCGCGGGGAGCACGGAATTGGACCTCGATCAATTATAGTGATCCGAGGATCATCCCCGCATTCGCGGGGAGCACCCCGCGGAGTCGGCAGCAACGGCCTGGGCTCCGGGATCATCCCCGCATTCGCGGGGAGCACGTGCTCTAGATCTCCACTGCCCTGACCCACAGCGGATCATCCCCGCATTCGCGGGGAGCACCGCAATTCCGACCCAAACACGTTCGCGAGCGAGGGATCATCCCCGCATTCGCGGGGAGCACTGGTCCGTAGTATCCGTCTACGGCCAGATTGGCGGATCATCCCCGCATTCGCGGGGAGCACTACCCCGGTGCCGAATCGAGGGTTTTCGCCTACGGATCATCCCCGCATTCGCGGGGAGCACGGCCTTAAGGTGGTTGACGAGGAAGGCACCGAAGGATCATCCCCGCATTCGCGGGGAGCACGCGGGCGCGGGCGATCTTGTCGGGCACGAGACGGGATCATCCCCGCATTCGCGGGGAGCACTTGACAAGCAGGCCCCTCAGCCGCAAGCTCGGGGGATCATCCCCGCATTCGCGGGGAGCACACTTCCTGACCTGGGAGTCTACCGCGGCTCAGGCGGATCCAGCATCACTTCGGACCCGTGCAGCCGTCGCCACGCGCGCGCCCCGGCCGTCGGTGCCCCGGCCGGCGGCGCCCGCGCCCCGGCAGTCCTCGTCCCGGCGTGCCCCGCCGCACGCACTCACTTGCGTCCGTACCGACGCCGGCGCGCGGCGGCGCTCCACCCCGGCGGCGCCGGGCGTTCGGGCGCCTCGGCCGCGACGGGCCGCCGCATGAGAGTGATTCCCTCGAAGTCCTCGGCGGCCCAATGATGCCCGTGCGTACGGATGGCATACCCCTGCTCGGTGGCGGCCGAATAGACCATGAGCGCCCGGCCCCGACCGATCATCTCGATGATTCGTTTCCACAGCTCCTCTCGTACCCGTTTGGTGATTTTGCCGACAAAGACGCCGGCGCTGATTTCGATGAGCCATCTGGTGAGGACACCCCGCAAGCCGTCGGGGCAGGCCGTGAGGACAACAATGGTCACCAGTCCCCCCCATAGGCGATCCCGCCGGAGACGACCCGATCCCCGCCATCCCAGAGTTGGATGACGCGCCCCAGGTCCGAGTCCACGTCGGCGTTGTCCTCGGCGTTCTCATCGTCCTCAACCAGGAGCTTCCTGATATCGGCGGCGCACCGATCCAGGAGGTGCCCGTCGGCGAAGAGATCACGCATTGCCCGGCGCGTCTGCGAGCCGATGTCCATGACGGAGCCCGCGGCGACCTCGAACGCCGTCGGGATGGCGTACTCGGCCTTATAGAGGTCCGCGATGTCGAAGACGAAGGACCGCTCGTGCCCGGTGTGCACAAACCCCAGGCCCGGTGAACATCCGAGCGCGACCACCACGGCGTGCACCAGCCCGTACATCGCGGACATGGCCGCGCTCAGCGCTTGGTTCACGGGATCCTGGGTGTCGAAATTCGCCGGGTCGTAGTTCCGGCGAGTCCATTCGATGCCGGTCGCCGCCGCCGCGTCCCGGTAGGCGCGGCGAACCCGCGCACCTTCGCGGCCGCGCAGTTGCTGCATGGTCAGCGTGGAAACGTCCTCGCCGGGGAACCGCATCGCGTACATCCGGCGGGCGACGTTGAGCCGCGACGTGCGGTTGGTGACGAGCCGAGCCTGAGCGTCGAGCAGGCGCGCGGTACGGGCGAGGGAGCGGCCATGCGCATAGCAGCGCACGCCCCGCTCCCCCACCCACACGGCCGTCGAGCCGGACTCGCCGATCACCACCATCGCCTGGTGGCTGATCCGCGTGCCCGGCCCCAGCAGAAGCGCGGTCAGGGACGCGATCGGGATCGCCACCGTGCCGGCGTCGTCCACCGCGATGAGCCCGTTTGAGTCGCGGTCGACGACGCAACGCTCCACGTACAGGAACGTCAGCCGGTCCTGCACCCTCGTCAGTTCGTACAGTTCGGGCGGCCGGGAGCCGGGGATGGCGGCCACGTCACACCGGCGCCAGGCTCAGCAGTCCGCAGCCATACCCCTTCGCCGGGCCGATGCCGACCACCAGGGCGCGCCGCAGTGCATCGGCGTCGGCCACTTCGAGGACGCCGTCGTACTGGGTCCGGGCGATGGTGACCTGACCCCGTGCGGGCCCTCCCCGCTTCTGGAAGCCGACGACGTCGGTGCTGGTCAGCCGGAGGTTCAGCCCGGCCCCGGCCCCGGCCCCGCCGCCGGACCCGGCGCCGTCGTCGACCGCGAGCGCCGGTGCGATCCGGAATCCGGATCGCTCGGCCCGGCGGACCAACCATTCCTCCCGGGCGGCGACGGCGAACAGCGCGGTGCGCTTGGTGTTCGACTGCGCGGGCGAGGTCCGGACCGAATGCACCGGGTTGGCCATGAGCCGAAATCGCCAGGTCTGCCCCGCGGCGAGACAGCCGAGGAACGCCGCGTAGTCCGCGGTCTCCCAGGTCTGCCCGGCCGCGGGCCAGCCGGCCTGGTCGACGATGTGCGTGAAGTCCGGCGGATCCGGGCTGACGACGTAGAGCAAGGCCTGCGGCCCGGCGACATCGAGCCGCCACAGGATGCGCGGCCCGCCGCCGACGCCGACGACGGGGTCGGGGAAGGACGCGAGGACCGCCCCGTGCATCTTGTGTGCGCCGGCGATCAGGGCGCGCCCGCCGCGACGGGCGGGATTGATCTTGATCCGGGACAGATACATGCTCACCTCACCGCCGCCATGAAGTCGGGCTCGTCGGGGCCGAGGGAGCCGGCCGGGGCGCGGCCGGGCACCGGCAGCCTGCCGGTACGGACCTGGCGCCAGCCGTACTGCCGGTGGCTCGGGTCGAAGCTGATCGGCTCGTCCCGGGTGGTCCGCTCGCCGATGCCGACGACGCGGTCCCCGAGCGGGGCGGCCAGCGGGCCACCGCCCGGCGGTGCGTCGATCGTGAAGGCAAGCGTGACACCGTCGGTCCCGCGCAGCCGCCGGCGGTACCAGTCGGCCGCCACCCACTCGGCCTCGACCAGGAAGCGCTCGAGGGACCCATCGACCACCTCGGGCCGCAGCGGTTCGACCGGCGGGCAGGACCGCCGGCCGAGGTAGAGCGGGAAGGCGGGGTGCAGCAGGGCATCCCGCAGGCCGACCAGCAAGGCCTCCTCGCCCTCGAGCCCGACGACGTACTTGGCGTCCGCGCGGTAGAAGCGGTAGGTCAACGGCATCGACGTCTTGCCGTCGAGCCTGCGCGCCGTCTGAAAGTCGCGCAGGAGTTCGCCCTCTTGGTCCACCCGGACGCCGAACCGCAGGCTGAGCAGGTCCTCCAGCGAGTCCGTACGGCGCAGTCCCCGGGCGGCCGCCAGGAGCCCGATGACCCCGGACTTGGTCGGCTGCGGGTCGGTACCGCGGGTGGTGAATCGGCTCTGGCTGCCCCACGCCTGGAGGGGGCCGGCGAGGGTCAGCGCCAGGACGCTCACGCGTGGGTCCCGAGGCGTTCGGCGACCACGGCGCCGACCGCGGCCGGGATCTGCGTGAACGCGCACCACTCGGCGGCCCCCGCGGTGCCGGCCTCCAGGCCGGTGCGGGCGTCGCCGATGCCGGCGGCCCAGGCGGCGACGGGCTTCGCCCCGAAGGACTCGGCGACCTCGGCGGACCGCACGCCGAGGCGGTGCGCGGCGACCTCGATCCGGGTGCGCGCGCCCTCGCGCTCCACGGGGTTCTCGAAGGCGCCCACCAGGTTCACCGGCTGGGTGTCGCGGACCTGGACCAGGACGGCGTCGGGCACGGTCCGGTTGGCGAAGGTGTTCTGCTTGCCGGTGGGCATGGAGGTGGCGAAGGCGCGGATGAAGGCCTCGACCGCCCGGCGGGTCGCGGCGGCGTCGCCGAGCGAGCGATTGAGGGCGTCGACGTCGACGGTGGCGTACCGGTAGAGCGTGGAGGAGTTGAACTCGACGGTGCCGATCATGCCCGCGCCGGCGTCCTCGTCCGTCGAGTCCCGCTTGGCGTCGTCGACGGCGGTGAAGTAGTCATACTCCGTCTCCACCCCGTGCACGGAGATGGCGTGCGCCACCTGGCAGGAGGCGTCCACATTGAGGTCCTTGACGTCCGCGACCATGCGGCCGAACAGGGCCAGGTCCACCGAGTGCTGGGAGTTGATGAGGACCTTGCCCTTGGCGGCCTTGAGGGCGATGGCGGGTTCGGTCGCGCGCCCGACGTCGACGGCGGCCGCCGCGAGTTGGTCGAGTTGGAGGTGGGAGAGCAGGACGAGGTACTTCGATTCCGCGTGGCTCTCCTCGGCGCCCGAGGCCTTCTTGCGCTTCACGGTCTCGAGCTTGATGTCGGTGAGGGCGGTCACTTCGGCGGCCAGTTCCTCGGCGCGGTCGGCCAGGTCGGGTGCCGTCACCGCGATCCGCTCGGCCACCTGCTCGACGATGCGCTTGGTCCGCACGCCGAGTTCGGCGCGGTCGAGGATCGACTCGAAGGCGAGCCGGGTGGCCCGCTTCCACGCCTGCGAGGAGACCCGGGCGCGGCGGACCCCGCCGAAGATCGCGGTCTTGGGCGAGCCCGTGTCGTCGCGGTTGACGTTGCTCGGCGGGACGGTCTGCAGGATGTGGACGTCGATGATGGTGCGGGTCATGGGGATCTCCTTGAAGCCTGTGCGTTGGTGCGGGGTGGGAAGCTAGCGGGCGGCCGGCGCCGGTGCCGCAGCAGAGGTCCGGGCGTCGGGCGCCGCAGTCCGGGCGTCGGCCTCGGCGTCGGCGCGGCGGGCGTAGAAGCCGCGCCCCCACTTCAGCCGGACGTTCGGCGCCTGGGCCGGGTCCTGGAAGCGGACCAAGTCGGCGGCGAAGTCGCCGTAGTCAAAGCCTCGCCCGGCCTGGCGCAGGAGTTGCACCAGCCCGCGGGCGTGCTGCGCCGCCTCGGCGAGGTCGCCCGCGGTGCCGAGCGCCTGGAACCGGCGCAGCACCCCCGGGTTCTCCTGGTCCCCCGCCCAGCGCAGCGCACCCACGGCGGTCCCGAACGAGGTGCCCGGCTGGTGCATCGGCGCGGCCTGCGACTGCTGATGCGCCGCATAGAGCCCGGTGGCCAGGTGGGCGGCTCGTTCCGCGCGGGTCGGGGCGTCGACGTCCGGGCCGGCGGCCGGGCGGCGATGCCGGCCCGGCGCCGGCGCGTCCGGGTCCAGGTAGAACTCGGCCAGGTCGGGGCACTCCTGGGGTTCCTTGCCCAGCCCCCGCCGCAACCGGGCGAGGGCCGCGCGGGACCAGGAGGACGGCGTCGGGCGCAGCAATCCCGCCTGGATGCGCCGGACGGTCGTTGCGACGAACCGCCCGGTCTGCTCCGCCGGGCTCGGCGGCGCGGCTTGGTCGGCCGCGCCGGCCGGCGGCGGAGTCTGCTCGGCCGCGCCGGCCGGCATCATGCTCTGCTCACTCTGCTCACTCATGCGCTCATCTCCTGATCCTGCGCCTCGTCGGCCGGCCCCTGGCCGTCCGGCGCCCGCGGCGGCGCCGCGGGCTCGGCCTTCGGCACCGGCAAGGCCGTCGCGACGGCGGCCTGGAACCATCGGTCTGCCTCCGGCGCGCTCAGCCGCCGACCGCCGACCTCGCGGCCGACCCAGGCCGCCGGGCCGCCGTCGGCCACGACGTCGGCCCCGATCCGGCGGATCACCGCACGGGCGGTCCGGTGCCATTCGAACCGCGCGGTCTCGACCTCGGTCCGGGCGTCCAGCCCGGCGAGCCAGGCGCGGAACGGCGAGTCGAGCGTCGCGTAGGCCCGGGTCGACGCCGCCCCTTGGGCGCCCTCGACCAACTTGGCGTCCGTGCCCCCGGCCGCCTTGACCACGTTCGACGCGAGGTTGCGCAGCGCGACCACGCCGGCCTCGGCGGCGCGGACCGCCGCGGTAGCCAGGTCGGGAAGGAGCGACCCGGAGGTTCGGAGCAGTTCCGGGCTGACGTCCAGCCCGTCGTCGAAGATGTCGGCGAACGTGGAACTCTGCGACCCGTATCTCATGCCGACCGCCCGGAGGTTCACTAGCGCCCGGCCGCCGGCCCGCCGGGCAAACGCCCGCGGATCGGGGCAGTCGGCCGCCCACTCGAAGACCGCCGGGGCGACGTACTTATTCCCCGCGGCGGCCGACGCCCGCGGCGCGGCGGCCGGCAGCATCGCCTCCAAGCCGCGCCAGTACACGCGTTCCGGCCGGTGCTCGGCCGGCATGTAGACCAGCGGCAACTTGAGCTTCTTTTCTTGCGGCTCGCTGCGCCGCCAGCCGGTCATCGGCTCCCGCGCCCACCAGTACGGCGGGGCGAGCTTCTCCCCGTAGGCGAGCACGACGCCGGTGACGCCGTCGGCGTCGCCGCGCAACCGGATCCGGCGGGACTGCCAGGTCAGCAGGTCGAGCGGCCCGTACGGCCGGTGGACGGCGTCGGCGGCGACGGCGGGACCCGTCGGCGCCGCCTCCCAGGCGGGGCGGTCCTGCGCCGTCGTCTCGACCAGATCGCTCTTCGAGAGCGGAACCAGGTTCAGCAACAGGGTGCGCCAGAGGGTCGCGCCCTCGACGTAGACCCCGCCGAGCACGCCCACCCAGCCGGTGCCCTGCGGGTAGCCCTTGCCGCCCTTGACCCGGGGGTCGCCGACGGCGCCGGACTTGATCCCGGAACAGTCGAAGGCCTGAGCGTGGACCACCCAGCGGGCCGCCTCCGCGGCCGAGATACGCTCCAGCGCGGCGCCGAGCCGGGTGGTCTGGAAGGGATTTCCCGCGGGGACATCGGCGATCAGCTTCTCCAGGCCGGAGTAGTCGTTCTTCGCCGTGTGCAGGCCGGGCGTCTGGTAAAACGGCGTCTGCGGGTGGAACAGGTAGAAGCGGTCCCGCCACGCCGTCAGATACGGCTCGATCAGGACCATGGGCGGGCCGCCGGCGGCGGCAAGTGCCTGCCAATCCGCCGTCGTGGCAGGCCCGCCGGTCGCCCGGCGCAGGATCGCCAGCAGCAAGCGCAGACTGGCGAACGCCTGCGTGGGCAGGTCGCCCACCACGCCCGCCAGCTCGTCCGAGCGGCGGAACACCTCCCGCAGCGAGAGCGTCTCGGTGCGCCCGTCGAGGGTGCGCGCCAAGATCCACGGCTCGTCCAGCAGGCAGAATCTGCCGTCGGTCGGGTCAGTCATTGCGGATCACCATCAATCCCACAAGTCATAATCAATCCGAGCCTCCTGTCGTAGGTGAGGGTGGCGCCGGCCAAGGGGGCCTGGGCATCGTCGTCGAGCACCAGAGCCAACATGCCGGACAGGTATGGCGACTGCTGCCAGCCAGGAAACCACTGTTTTTCGAGTTCAGCGACTGTACGGTCGTACGTCCTTTCGTTGGTCAGGGCGAACGGCATCCGCAACGTGCAACCCGCCAGCACCCGCGCCTGGCGGCGCGGCACGGGATAGTCGCGAATCGGCAGGGGTTCGCCGCCGCCGGGCACCCAGTCCGGAATCCGGTCCTGCCCGTCCGCGCCCCGTTGCACGACGACGACCTCGATCGACTCCCCGCCGTCTCGCACGCAGGCTTGACCCTTGGGGCTGTCCTCGTCCACCCGGCCCAGGCCGGCCCGCCCCGCCCCGAGCAGGGAGCCCTCGCCGGCGCCGGGCGAGCCGAGCCGGTAGTTCTCCGCCGCCCGACGCCGCCTGGCGTCCGATTTTTCCTCCGCCGCCTTGGCCCGGGCCCAGGCAGCGGCCCAGCCGGCCGGCGGTTCGGGCATCCCGTAGGCCGCGGCGACCAGCGGCGCGATGTCCGCAGGTAGCCGGATCGGGGTGCCGTCGAGGTGCGGGCCGAGCGTCGCGAGCGACGCGAGCAGCGGGTAGCGGCCGTAGACGGCCACGCTGCCACGGTCGGGGGCGGGCGGGCACGTCGCCCAGTCGACGCCGGTCACCCAGGCCCGCGGCCGGCGCAGGCGCGGCGGGCGGGCGGCCTCGCCGTCGCCCCGCCGATGCCGGTGCAACCGGCCGAGGCGCTGCAACAGGACGTCGACCGGGGCGGCGTCGGTCACCAGCAGGTCGAAGTCCAGGTCGAGCGACTGCTCCACGACCTGGGTCGCGACGACGACGTGCCTGCCCGGGCGGACACCGTCCGGTGTCGGCGGGCCGAAGAGCCGGCGCAGTCCTTCGTCGTTGACCTGGCGGTCGCAGGCCAGGAAGCCGGCGTGCGCGACGGTCACGTGATTCGCCCCGAATACCGCGGTCAGGTCCTCGGCCGCGGCCTGGACCCGCTTGACGGTATTGCGGATGACGACGGCGCAGCCGCCGTCGGCCAGTTCGGTGGTCAACAGTTCGCGCAAGGCGGCGTCGTCGTCGGCCAACCGGGACACCTTGACCGAGGCGGCCCGGGCGGACGGTTCCGGCTCGACGACGACGGGCGCCCCGCCGCCGGCGTCGGCCGGGGTGGTCACGATGGACGGGTAGCCGAGCACCCGATCGATGGCGGCGAGCCCGGGGACGGAGGGGTCGGCGCCCGGCCACGCGGGGGCGGCGGCCGACGGCGCCGCCGGGCCGGCGGGCGTCGGGCCGGCGGGCGTCGGGAACGGGAGGGCGAGGCCGGCCGCATTCTCGCCGGCGGCGAGAATCGCGGCGAGGCCGCCGCCCGGGGGCGGCTGGGGCGTCGGCCCCGACCGACCGCGCTCGTACGCCTCGTACAACTCGACCCGACGCGCGGGCGGGAGGGTTGCGGAGAGCAGCACGACGCTCGTCCCGCCCGCCCCCAGCCATTCGAGCGCCCGGTCGAGGAACCGGGACATGTAAACGTCGGCCGCATGGACCTCGTCCAACACGACGACCTTGCCGATCAGGGCCAGGTTGCGAAGCATGACATGCCTGGCATTGAGCGCGGCGAACAGCACCTGGTCGATGGTCCCGACGACGAACGACGACAGCGCGGCCCGCTTGCGGCCGCGCATCCACTCGTCGGCGACCGCCCAGAGCCGGGGAACGGGGCCGCCGCCGGCGTCCTCCTGCTCGGCCGCGGTCTCCCCTGCCGCCGTCTCGACGTCGACGCTCGGGGGGCGGGCGTCCGGGCCGAGCCAGAGCCCTTGGTAGTCCGGGTTCAGCGCGGCCTTGCCGTGCACCAACGCCGCCGAGACCGGCTCGCCGTCCTGAGCCGGCAGCCGCTCCAGCCAGTCGAGCACCCGGGCGAACATGGCGTTGCTGGTGGCCTGCGTGGGCAGCGCCCAGAAGACGCCGCCCGCTCCGGACCGCAGCGCAAGGATCTCGGCCGCCAGGAGCGCGGCCTCCGTCTTGCCCTCCCCCATGGCCGCCTCGATGATCATCAGGCCGGGGGCCGCCATCGTCTCGGCCGCAGCGGTGGCGGCCGCCTGCACCGGGCGCGGCGGCGCGCCGACGGCCGGGAAGCGGTCGGCGAAGCGAGCGGCGGCGGCGCTTGGATCGGGCACGGGCCGCCACGGCGGCGTCAGCCCGAGCCGCTTCAGGCCGGCGTCGATCCGGTCCTCCGCAAGTTCCCGGGCCGGCGTGAGTAGCGGAACCTCGTCCAGCGGAAAGAGCGGAAAATAGTCCGGCGCCGAGGCGATCCAGTCCGCCATGATGACGACGCCGATCAGCGCCACCTGCGCCGCGCGGGGGAACATCCCGGCGGTCCAGGCCGCAAGCCGGTCCGCGACATCGAACCGGTCGGCTGCCCGGTCCAGGAGGGCCGTGCGCACGTCCGCCCAGGCGCCGGCGCCGAGCAGGTGCCCGCGGATCCCGAGCTCCAACTCCGCGGGCTCCGGGAAGCTGCCATGATGGGCGGCGACCACGGTCACGAAGGGTTCGGCGTCGGCCCGGCCGAGCCCACGGTCGGCGAGCCAGGCGCCGAGGGCGATGCCGCCCGCCGCCTCATGGCGCAGGCGAGTGGCGCGACGGCGGGCGTCCAGGCAGACCATCGGGGACGGCGACTCGTACCCGGCGCCGACCATCCGGTCGCAGAGCACCGGCACCTGATGGGCGAAGTCGGGGCTCACCTTCCCGACGTCGTGGATCCCCGCCAGCCAGGTGACGAGCCGGCGGCCGTCCGCCTCGCCGTCGGGCAGGCGGGCACCGATCAGGCGCCGGACCGACGGCGCCAACCACTCGTCCCAGAGGAAGCCGGCCACCGCCCCCGCGTCGTCGAGGTGGCGCCACAGCGGCAACCAGTGGGTAACCTCGCCCGGCACCGGGTAGCTCTTACCCCATGCGCGCGCGGCGAGGTGTCTGACCGGGTCATGCTGGTTGGTGCCCATATACGACATAACTATGCCCCCTGCGGCGTCGTTGTTCATAGTCAACCTCGCGGGTCTGACATCGCGAGCACGGGTGAAATCGCCGGCGAAAGCTCCTGGGGTTCGGCGAGCGCCGCCAAGCGGTCACCAACTCGGGGGTAGCGCCGCCAGCCAACTTGCCCTAGTATCGGCATGTAGCCACACCATCGCGGTGGTGCTGGAAGTGAGCCTCGGGAGATCCTGCCGGATGACAGGGCCCGAGGCTCGCGCTTATCTAGAGCCGCGTCCGTCGACCACGACGAGGTCGATGGACGGTTCGAGCGCCTTGAGCCAACGAGATTCCCCGACGCGACTTGCGGTGACGGCACCACAAATCGCATCCGCGATCCAAAGCAGCGGTTCGGCCGGGCCGGGCTTGTGATCGAGGCGCAACAGCTTCGACGCCCCACGCGTTCGCAGGGAATCGAGCATCGTGCGGTCGCGGTCGTCGTCTGCCGGGCCGCGGGACTCCAGCGTCAGATGATCACACCCGCGAAGCTCGAGTTCGTAGACGAAGGCTTCGAAGCACTTGCGCCGGCGCCGCTCCGGGGCTTCACCTGCGGGTCCGATCCGGACCACAGCGATCGGGTGAATCCCAATCTTGACGATGGCGGCGATGACCTCATCGTGGCGCTCCGGGCCGTCCTTGCGCCAATGTGCCTTCGCCTGGCCTCGGCGCCCGAGCGTTCCGGCCTGTTCAGACGCCGAACGTTCCCGACCTGGCTCAAGCAAGAATCCGCCAAGCACATAGACGTCGACGTCGGGATCGCGTCGCCTGTCGGGGGCTGACTCGTCGCCGTAGGCGCACAGCATCGGACTCGACCCCGGCAGATGCTGGATCAACGGCGGCCTCCGTGAGGAGTGGCGGCGGTCGGTGCGACGATGTAATTGGCGGCGGGCGTCTCGTTGGCGCCGAGCAACCCACCGCGGCTGAATGCCCGAAGTGTCATGCGGTGATGCTATCACGTTGATCGTTACGCTACGCGGGTGCCTGTGCCGGTTTGTCCACTAGAACGCGAGTACTTGCGCCGGTTATGGGTGCCGCGTCTTCAACCTGACTGCGAGCCGGGTCTACAGTGTCGGCGTAGGCATGTGATGCCATCCCTGACGTGGGGTGATCCGCGGCAGAGGCAGTCGCGCCGCGTGCGCAAGGCCTGCTCCCCGCGCCTGCGGGGTTGCTGCGCCCGGTTATCGCCATGGCCGGGCGCTCTACCTCTTGCGGTGCCGGTCGCCCCAGAATGTATACGTTTTGGGGCGCGGGTCGCCCCAGAACGTAGCCCTACCCCTCCACCACCACCGCCCCCGGGCCGGTCGGCCCGCCGGGGCTCCGCGCGGTGCGCAGGGCGAGCCCGAAGACGATGAGCGCCAGCCCCCAGGCGATCGCCGCGAGCCCGATGATCCATACGATCGAGACCAGACCGGCGTCGACGTTGAACAGGACGATCAGGCCCAGCACGGCCGCGACGAGCCCGGCGAACAGCCCCCACCCCCAGCCGAGACCCCGCGCGGGCCGGAGCAACAGGCACACCGCCACTTGCAGAAGTCCGGCGACGACGAGCCACAGCCCGATGATCCAGACGAGCACCTCCGCGCTCTTGCTCGGCCAGGCCAGCAGCACGATCCCGACGACGAGCCCGATCGCCCCGGTCAGGGCGTGCATCCCGCCCCAGCCGGTGCCGCGGAGTTGCACGGCGTCGACGATCTCCGCAATGCCAGTGATCAGCGCGAAGATCCCGACGATCACCACCAACGCCGTCGCCGTAATCCCGGGCCACGCGATCGCGACGACGCCGAACGCGATCGTGAGGACGCCACGGATCACCTGCCAGTACCACGCCCGCGGGGCGACCAGCACGAGTCCGGTGGGAGTCACGTCGGCGGTCATCTCCCCATAACACACCAGGTCGCCGACGCCGGCACGGCCCCGCGGTCTTGCCGAGCCGGCCGGCCCGGGTGCTTCAGCGTCGCTGCCGGCCGGCCGAACGTCGTCGGGCAACGATCCGAAGGGGTCTTGTCAGGCCCGGGCGCCACGGGTACTGTCCCCTTGGTACCCCACCGGGGTATCCGAACGCAGCGGGAGGGTGAGTTGCGGTGACCGATGCAGCGGCAGAGCACGGCTACACGCCGGCGAAGGACGCCTACCTCAAGCGGATGCGACGGATCGAGGGCCAGGTCCGCGGCGTCGCGCGAATGATCGAGGAGGATGTGTACTGCATCGACATCCTGACTCAGATTTCCGCGGTGACCAAGGCTTTGCAGGCCGTGAGCATCGGGCTGGTCGAGGATCATCTGGGCCACTGCGTCGTCGGCGCGGCCCGGTCCTCGCAGGCGGAGGGCGCCGAGAAGGTCCGCGAGGCGGCCGACGCGATCGCGCGGCTCGTGCGCAGCTAGAGGCAGCGCACCGCGCCGACGGCACGCATCGCACCGACCGCACAAGACGACGAACAACGAGACACGGATCGAAGCGACACCGCACCCGATCATCGAGAAGGGCAACGAATGACCACCGTCACCACGCTGGGCGTGACCGGCATGACCTGCGGCAACTGCGTCAAGCACGTGACCGCCGAGATCGAGGCGATCCCGGGGGTCGAGGACGTGAGCGTGATGCTCACCGTCGGCGGCGTGTCGCAGGTGCGCGTCTTCTCCGACGAGCCGCTGGCCCCGGCCGCGCTGCGCGCCGCCGTGGACGAGGCCGGCTACGAGGTCGACAGCATCGCGGTGCGCGAGCGCGCACAGGCTGCCGAGTACGCCGGCCACGCGGATGAGATCCGCGCGGCGCGCGGCTGCGGCGGGCACAACGCCGAGTTGCGGACCGGTCCGCTGCCGACGGTTGCCGCGGCCGCCACCGGCCAGGCGGAGCAGGTGACCGACGACGCTCCTCGCGCGGGCGGCTGCGGCTGCGGCGGGCACGGCGGTGGGCACGGCCACGGCGGACACGGGCACGGCGGCGGTGGGCACGGCCACGGCGGGGGCGGCGGCTGCGGCTGCGGCGAAGGTCGATCGGGGGCCGGGCCGGCCTACAACCCGCAGCAGCGCACGTACTCGCTGACCATGCCCCCGACGCCGCCGGTCTCGATCGCGCCCGAGGCCGCCACCCTCGACGCGATCACACTCGGCGCGATCACCACCGACGCGACCAACCCCGAGGCCACCACCGGGGAGACCGCACCGACCCGGAGCTAGCTGAGCGATCCGGAGCTAGCTGAGCGATCCGGAGCGGTCGGCTCGCGTCGGACTCGTGGTGAGTTGCGGTTTCGCGGCGAGAACCGCGACTACACGCCAGTTCAGCGCCCGACGACCGCTCCGCGGGGGGGCACCAGTAGTGCCACATCGTGAGGAGTAAGGCGTGAGCATCGAGACGACCGGAACGGATGCGGTCGGGGCCGCCGCCGTGGAGGTCGACCTGGCCGTCGACGGCATGACGTGCGCGTCCTGCGTCGCGCGAGTCGAGAAGCGCCTGAACCGGGTCGAGGGCGCCTCGGCGACGGTGAACCTGCCGCTGGAACGGGCGTACGTCGTGCTCACGGCTCCGGTGCCGGACGAGGAGTTGCTCGCCGCCGTCGAACGAGCGGGCTACCAGGCCCGGGTGCTCGCCCGCCGCACCACCGAGGCGCCATCGTCCACCACACCGCCCCCGCCCGACGCCGCAGCCTCGCCCGAGCCTGCGCCCGCGGCGGCCCCCGACGCAGCGGCCCCCGCCCCCGACGCCGGCCCCCTCCCCCCACGCCGCGCCGGGCTGTCCCGCCGACTGTTGGCGGCGACGGTCCTCTCGGTGCCGGTGGTCGCGTTGTCGATGGTGCCGGCGTGGCAGTTCGACGGCTGGCAGTGGGTGGTCACGGCGCTCGCGCTGCCGGTCGTGACCTGGGCGGCGTGGCCGTTCCACACCGCGGCGTGGCGCGCGGCGCGGCACGGCGCCTCGACGATGGACACGCTCGTCTCCCTGGGCATCATCGCCGCGACCCTCTGGTCGCTGTGGGCGTTGCTGTTCGGCGGGGCGGGCGTGATCGGGATGCGGATGCACCCCACCTTTGTGCCGTCGCCCGGGTGGGCCGGGACCGGCGACGCCGGGCCGGAGCTGTACTTCGAAGTCGCGACGGTGGTCACGACATTTCTCCTGGCCGGCCGCGCCGCCGAGCAACGCGCCCGCCGCCGGGCGGGCGACGCGCTGCGCGCCCTGCTGTCGCTGGGCGCCAAGTCCGCGGATCGCGTGCTGACCTCGCCTGACGGGACCCCCGTCGTCGGGCCCGACGGCGCCCACCGGACCGAGCATGTACCCGCAGCCGAGTTGCGGGTCGGGGACCTGTTTACGGTGCGCCCGGGCGAGAAGGTCGCCACGGACGGCGTGGTGGTCGACGGCGTCAGCGCCGTCGATGCGTCGCTGCTGACCGGCGAACCGGTGCCGGTCGACGTCGGCCCGGGTTCCGCCGTGACCGGCGCGACCGTCAATGCCGGCGGCCGACTGCTGGTCCGCGCCACGCGCGTCGGGCAGGAGACCACGCTCGCCCAGATCGGCCGCCTGGTCACGGCCGCGCAGAGCGGCAAGGCACCCGTGCAACGGCTTGCGGACCGGATTTCGGCGGTCTTTGTGCCGGTGGTGCTCGGCCTGGCTGCGGCGACGCTCGCCGCGTGGTGGGCGTTCGGCGCCCCGGCGCAGACGGCGTTCACGGCGGCGGTCGCGGTCCTGATCATCGCCTGCCCCTGTGCGCTGGGGCTCGCGACGCCGACGGCGCTGCTCGTCGGCACCGGCCGCGGCGCCCAGTTGGGTGTGCTGATTCGCGGCCCGGAGATCCTCGAGTCCACCCGACGGGTGGACACGGTGATGCTGGACAAGACCGGAACCGTGACCGCCGGCGCGATGGAGTTGGCCGACGTCGTCGTCTCGGCCCAGGCAGAGGCGCAGGCCGAGGCGCGGGCCGCCGTTGCGGCAGGGTCGGCGTCGGACTCGGACCCGGCGAGCGAGGCG
Organism: Cellulomonadaceae bacterium; assembly: GCA_031552185.1. Taxonomy (GTDB): domain Bacteria; phylum Actinomycetota; class Actinomycetes; order Actinomycetales; family Cellulomonadaceae; genus JAVBMU01. The sequence continues at coordinate 16,393 of JAVBMU010000056.1, forward strand.
CTGCGCCTGGCGGGTGCCGTCGAGGCGCTCTCCGAGCACCCGATCGCCCGGGCGATCGCGGCCGCGGCCCAGGAACTCGCGGAGATCCAGGGCGGCAGCGCGACGGGCAGCGCGACGGCCGGCGCCGGCTCGGTGTGCCTGGCGGGGGCGGACGGCGTGGGCGTGGGCGCCCTGCAGGCTTTCGACTTCCGCGCCACGCCGGGCGGCGGGGTCAGCGCCCTGGTGCGCCGGGCACATTCCGGGCTCGCGCTGGCGTCCGCCCTGAATTCTCGGCGCGTCCTGGTCGGGCGCCCGAGTTGGCTCGACGCCGAGGGCATCGCCATCCCCGCCGACGTGACCGCCGCGTTCGACGCCGCCGAGACCGACGGCGCGACCGCCGTCGTCGTCGCCTGGAACGGCACCGCCCGGGCGGTGCTCACGTTGCGCGATCCCGTGAAACCCACCTCCGCCGAGGCCGTCGCCGAACTGCGCGCGCTCGGCCTGCGGCCCTACCTGCTCACCGGCGACGGCGAGGGGGCGGCGCGGGCGGTGGCCCGCGCCGTCGGGATCGACCCGGGCGACGTCATCGCCCGCGCGCTGCCCGCGCGGAAGGTGGCGGCGGTCGCCTCGCTGCGCGAGGCGGGCCGGGTGGTCGCGGTGGTGGGCGACGGCGTGAACGACGCCGCGGCGCTGGCGTCCGCGGACCTGGGCCTGGCCATGGGCACCGGGACCGACGTCGCGATGGAGGCGAGCGACATCACGCTGGTTCGCGGCGACCTGCGCGCGGTGGCGACGGCGATCCGGATCTCGCGCGCCACGCTGCGGGTGATCAAGCAGAACCTGTTCTGGGCCTTCGCCTACAACGTGGCGGCGATTCCGCTCGCCGCCGCCGGCCTGCTCAACCCGATGATTGCGGGCGCGGCGATGGCGGCCAGCTCGGTGCTGGTTGTCTCCAATTCGTTGCGGTTGCGCCGCGTCGGCTGAGTCGGGTTTGGCTGAGCCTGGCCGGCGGCTGAGCTTGCTCCCCGCGCGGCGGCGGCGGCGCGTGGCAGGCGCCCCGCAACCCGGCGGCGGTGTTATAACCGGAACGTGGTCGAACCGCCCCGACGCTCCTTCGACGCCGATCCGGACGGTGTCGCCGAGCGCGAACCGAAAGCCGCCGACGCCCCGCCGACGCGCCTGCCCCGACCGGCGCGGGCCGAGCGGCGGCGGATCACGGCCGAGATCTGGATCGTCCTCGGGCTCTCGCTCGGCCAGGCCGCGGTCTATGCCCTGATCAACATCGTCGCGCGGCTCACCGCCGGGAAGCCGCTGGCCCAGCAGACCGCGACGCTCAACGCGAGCCAATCCGCGCGGCCCTATCTCGACCTGACCTATCAGGTGGTCGGGATCATCTTCGTGCTGGTCCCCGTCGCGCTGGCCTTCTACCTTCTCGCCACCCGGGGCACAGTCACCCCGGCCGCGACGCCGTCGTCCGGCGACGCAACCGGCGCGACGTCGGGCGTCGCGGCGACGCAAGGCCCGTCGGCGCGCACGGCGCTCGCCGCGTTGGGGATCGACGGGAGCCGACCGTGGCGCGACGTCGGCTGGGGCTTCGCCCTCGCGGCCGGCATCGGCATCCCGGGGCTGGCCTTCTACGCCCTCAGTCGCGCGCTGGGCATCACGGTCCAGGTCCAGGCCTCGGCCCTGAACGCGTACTGGTGGACGGTCCCCGTCCTCATCCTCGCGGCGTTCCAGAACGGCCTCCTGGAGGAGTTCATCGCCGTCGGCTACCTGCGCGAACGCCTCACCGAACTCGGTTGGGACCGCATCCGCTTCATCGCGGCCAGCGCCGTTTTGCGCGGCTCGTACCACCTGTACCAGGGCATCGGCCCGTTCTTCGGCAACGTCGCGATGGGCGTCGTCTTCGCCTGGTTCTACACGAGCCGGTGGGGGCGCCGCCGGGTGATTCCGCTGGTCATCGCCCACACACTGCTCGACGTCGTGGCCTTCGTCGGGTACGCGTTGATCCCGAAGTCGATCCTCGAAGGCCTCGGCGTCACCTGACCGCCTCGTGGTCGTTTCCGACGTGGCCCCCGGGCGGGCGGTGGGTTTCCACATGGCCGGCCGCACCGGCGGCCGCCACCCGTACTGCACCGCCGGGCCGGACACCGGCCACCGGCATGGTGTCATCAGGGTGACGCTGATCGCCCGGTCACGCCGATCCGCCCGTCGTGCCGGTCACTCCGGCCGGGCGCACCAGAGAACCGCGAAAAGCGACTTCGGTGCGTGCCCGCTCAGTGATCTGCGCCTCAGCCCTCGCGACCGCCTCGCGCCACTGCGGCTCCACGCCGAGGGGCTTCCCGTCGCAGAATGCAGCCAACGCGGCAATCATCGCGCGGGCACGCGAGCAGTCGATGACGCTGTTCGGTCCGTGCAGAGCGTCGGGTTTACAAAATACGACGGGCATGACCCGTGCATACCTTAAGTCGACACACCTACGCAAGTGCAATTCCCATCACGTCCAAGAAGGAACTCATGGCCGACTTCCGCTGGATCACCACACCCCTTCCCGCCGGGATCGCCGTTCGCCAGGTCTACGGCTACTGTCTCGACCAAGCCGGGCGCGTGCTGCTTCGCGATGACGGGGGCCGCTATGGGCTGCCAGGTGGCAGACCCGAGCCTGGCGAGAACGCAGTCGCCACCCTCGCACGTGAGTGCCGCGAGGAAAGCCAGATTCTGATTGACACGCCGTCGTACCTCGGCTACCAAGAGGTCAGTGAAATGGGACAAGCCCCCTACGCCCAGCTTCGCTTCGTCGCGCGGATTCTCGAATTCCTGCCCCGTGAACCGGACCCCGACACCGGACGCACATACGGACGGCTCCTGGTGCCACTGAACCACGTTCCTGCTCTCCTGGACTGGGGGATCGACGGCTTGCTCCAAGCAGCGGCCGTCGTAAACGCGGCCCGCAGCCTGGGCGTCGACCCAACATGCACCCGCGAAAAGACCTGGCACAACTGAAACCCCAACCTGCCGGGAGGTGACGGCGTGCACTGGCAGTTCCACTACCCCAAACGATCCAGCTTTTACCCGCCCGACTACGAAGACCCCGGCCTCGGAGGTTGCGAGGGATCCCTTGTCCTCCTCACCCGCGCCTTGGCAGCTCGCGGTCACGATGTCGAGGTCTTCAACTGCTGCTTCCGTCCGGGGAGCTATGACGGCGTCGCGTGGCGCATGAGCTGGGAACTCGCAACAGCCACGACGCCTACCGTAGCCGTCGCCGTGCGCTTCGACGAAGCACTCTGGCCCGCTACCTCGCCCGAGAGCACCACCTCTTCTGGATGATGGACGACCGTGTCCGCGGCCCAGCCGCCTTCGGTGACGCCTTCGCGAGGCGCGGCGGTCGAGTCGTGCTCGCGTCCCGGGCCATGCAGCAGCGACTCAATGCCGCTTCGGTGGCGGTCCCGACTGAACTCATCCCACTGCCAATCGAGTTCGACCGTTACACGCCGTCGTTCACCAATTCCGAGTCGGACGACCGCTGGCGCCAGGTGCTCGGGGATAGGCCGTTGCCCGACGGTGTGCGCATCCTCGGCCCACGCCCCCGCACCGAACTCGTGGCGATCCAGCAACACGTCGCCTTGACCCTCTACCCGAGCCGCTTCCCCGAGATGTTCTGTCTCGCGGTCGCTGAGTCAACGGCGGCGGGCGCCCCGGTGATCACGAGCCCGTTGGACGCGCTGGCCGAACGAGTCGAGAACGGGCGCACGGGTTTCCTCATTGAGGGTGACATCGACCAGGCCGCCACCCAGCACGCCTTTGCGCAAGCCGCCATCGAGCTACTCACCCATCCGGCCCGTCGCTCCGCCATGGCGAGTGCCGGACGGGCCGCCGCAAGGGAACTCAGCCCCGAGCGCGTCGCAGGAGCATGGGAGGCGCTTATCGGATGAGCGAGCCGGCGCTCTCTACCCCCGTCTGGATCAGCGCCAGCACCTACCCGATCAGCGCCCGCAGAGCCTCGCGGCGGTCGGCCTGTTCAACCGGGTCGGGCACGGGCAAGGAGGCGAGCAGCCGCTGGGTGTAGGCCTCGCGGGGAGCGCCGAGCACCTCGACGCCGGTGCCCTCCTCGACGAGCCGTCCCTGGTAGAGCACCGCGATCCGGTCCGCCAGCAGATCCACCACGGCCAGGTCATGCGAGATAAAGAGGCAGGCGAAGCCCAACTCGTGCTGCAACTCGGCGAAGAGTTCCAGCACCTTCGCCTGGACGGAGACATCCAACGCGGACGTCGGCTCGTCCGCGATCAGCAACTCGGGATCGAGCGCGAGCGCCCGCGCGAGCGAGGCGCGCTGACGCTGGCCACCCGAGAGCTCGTGCGGGAACCGATCGCCGTAGCCGCGCGGCAGTTGGACGGCCTCCAGCAGCTCATTCACCCGGTCGCGCGCCGCCTCGACCGAAGCAGCCCGCCCGTGCACCACCAGCGGTTCGGCGACGCAGGCGGCGATCGTCAGCAGCGGGTTGAAGCTGGTCGCCGGGTCCTGGAAGACGAACCCTATCTTGGGCCGGATGGCGCGCAGATCCGAGTCGCGCGCGCCGCTCACCTCGGTGCCGAGGACCCGCAGCGAGCCGCCCGTGACCTTGGTCAGGCCGGCGACAGCGCGTCCGATCGTCGTCTTGCCGGAGCCGGACTCCCCCACCAGCCCGAGCACCTCGCCGGGCCGAATGGCGAAGTCAACGCCGCGCACGGCCCGGAAGCCGGGCCGGCGGAACCGTCCCGGGTAGGAGATCTCCAAGCCGCGGGCTTCGACCACGGGCGCCGCCTCCGCCCAGCCCTCGGGCCGGGCGGCGAGTCGGTCGACGGCGCCGGTGGTGCCGCCGCCGATCTTGGGGACCGAGGCCAGCAGCCGGCGGGTGTAGTCCTCCTTGGGCTGCGTGAACAGTTCCCGCGCCGGGGCCTGTTCGATCAGCTTGCCCTGGTACATGACGGCGACCCGGTCGGCGAGGTCCGCGACGACGCCCATGTTGTGCGTAATCAGCACGATGGCGGTGCCGAACTCGTCCCGGCAGCGCCGCAACAGGTCGAGGATCTCGGCCTGGACGGTGACGTCGAGCGCCGTCGTCGGCTCGTCGGCCACGATCAGGCCCGGGTCGAGCACCAGGGCCATCGCGATGATGATGCGCTGCTTCTGGCCGCCGGAGAACTCGTGCGGGTACTGGTCCACGCGGTGCTCGGGGTCGGGAATGCCGACCCGGCGCAGGATGTCGATCGCCTTGGCCCGGGCGGCCTTCTTGGCGATCCGGCCGTGCGCCCGCAGGCCCTCGGCGATCTGCCAGCCCACGGTGTAGACCGGGTTCAGTGCCGCGGACGGCTCCTGAAAGACCATCGCGACGTCGGCCCCGCGCACCCGTTGCAGGCCGCGCTGCTTGAGCGTGACGACGTCGGTCGTGGCGGTCCCGTCCCGGTTGGACAGGATCACCGCCCCGCGGGACGTCGCGGTCACCGGCAGCAACCCGAGGATGGATTTGGCCGTGACGGTCTTGCCGGAGCCGGATTCGCCCACGATGGCGAGCACCTCGCCCGGCACCACCTCCAGGCTCACGCCGTCGACGGCGAGCACGTTGCCGGCGTCGGTGGCGAAGGAGACGGCGAGGTCGTCGATCCGGACCACCCGCCGATCGTCGTCCCGGGCCGGGGCGACGGCCGCCGTCGGGCCGATCACGGGGCTCTGCTTGTCCCGGCTCACGGGCGCACCTCGATTCCCTCGTTGCCCAGTGTGCCCGGCCCCTCCAGCCCGGACAGGCCACCCGGGGCAGCCAGCGTGCCGCCGGGCACCACCGATGTTTCCGCGACGGTCCCGGAGACCTCTGCCGCCGCGCGGCGCGAGCGCAACCGCGGGTCGGCGAGGTCGTTCAGCGACTCGCCGACCAGGGTGATGCCGAGCACCACCAGGACGATCGCCACGCCGGGGAAGATCGACGTCCACCAGATGCCGCTGGTCACGTCCGCGATGGACTTGTTCAGGTCGTAGCCCCACTCGGCGGCGGCGGTCGGTTCGATGCCGAAGCCGAGGAAGCCGAGCCCCGCGAGCGTGAGGATGGCCTCGGAGGCGTTCAGGGTCACGATCAGCGGCAGCGTCCGGGTCGCGTTGCGCAGCACGTGGCGGAACATGATGCGAGCGTGCGAGGAGCCGAGCACCCGGGCGCTGTCCACGAAAGCCTCGCCCTTGATCCGCACCACCTCGGCCCGGATCACCCGGAAATACTGCGGAATGAAGATCACGGTAATGGACAGCGCCGCGGCGAGGATGCCGCCCCACATGCTCGACTGTCCGCCGGAGATCATGATCGCCATCAGGATGGCGAGGAGCAGCGACGGGAAGGCGTAGATCGCGTCGCAGACCACCACGAGCACCCGGTCCAGCCAGCCCCCGAAATACCCCGACAGCAAGCCGATCAGCACCCCGATCAGGATCGAGGCCACGATCGCGACCACGATCACCGCGAACGCGGTGCGGGTGCCCCAGATCACCCGGGAGAACACGTCGTAGCCGGCCACCGTAGTGCCCCAGATATGCGCCGACGACGGCGCCTGCTGCGGGACGAACGATCCTTCGGAATCGGACAGTTGCGCGAATCCATAGGGCGCGATGAGGGGCGCAAAGATCGCCGTGAGCAGGAAGCCGGCGACGATCACCAGACCGCCGATCAGCATGCCCCGTTGCAGGCCGACGCTCTGCCGCAACTGGTGAATGACGGGTAGGCGCCGCATGCGCGCGCGGAACGTGACCATCAGTACCTCACCCTCGGGTCGATCAGCGCCGCGACCACGTCGACGACGAAGTTGGTCACCGCCACAATCACGGCGGCCAGGACGACAATGCCCTGCACCGCGACGAAGTCCCGGGCCTGCAGGTATTGCGCGAGCTGGAAGCCGAGCCCCTTCCATTCGAAGGTCGTCTCCGTCAGCACCGCGCCGCCGAGCAGCATCGCGATCTGCAGACCGATGACCGTGATGATCGGGATCAGCGCCGGCCGCCAGGCGTGCTTGCGAACCAGGCGCGACTCCCGCACGCCCCGGGACCGCGCCGCGTCCACATAATCCGTGGCCAGCGTGCCGATCACATTGGTGCGGACCAGCCGCAGGAAGACCCCGGCGGTGAGCAGGCCGAGCGTGAGCGCCGGCAGGACCGCGTGCTCCAGGACGTCCAGCACGACGGCGGGATCACCGGTTCGGATGGAATCGATCAGATAGATGCCGGTCGGGTTCGGCAGCGATTGCATCTCGATTTCCGAGGTCGTACTTGCGCGGCCCGCGACGGGTAGCCAGCCCAGGTTGACCGAGAAAACCAGCTTCATCACGATGCCGGCGAAGAACACCGGTGTGGCATAGGCGAGGATGGCCAGAACGCGGAGCACGGCGTCGGGCACCCGGTCCCGGAAATACCCGGCGAGCAGGCCGAGCGGAATACCGAGCACAAAGGCCACGATCAACGCGTAGAACGCCAATTCCAGCGTCGCGGCACCATAGTGCGTGAGCACCTCGGTGACCGCCCGATTGTCGGTCACGGTCCGGCCCAGATCGCCCCGCAGGACGCCGCCCACGTACTCCAGGTACTGCACGATGATCGGCCGGTCGTAGCCCGCCGAGTGGATCCGCTCCTGCAATTGTTCGGGAGGCAGCCGGCCGCCCTGCGCGGCGGTGATCGGGTCACCCGTCGCACGCATCACCACGAAGACGGTGGTGACCAGAATGAAGACCGTCGGGATGATCAGCAGGAACCGGACCGCGATGTAGCGGCTGAGGCCGCCGCCGCGGCGGTGGACGCGGACCTTCGCCGGCGCGCCGGACCCGCCCGACCCGGCGGCCGGGGTGGGCTCGGCCGGCGGGGCCGGCGGCTCAATAGTGGTGGTCATGTGGCTGCCGTTTCGTCGGATCGGCTCGGGGTGGGCACTGTGCGCCCGGGAACGTTCGGCTGTCGCCGGCCCCCGGCCGGCCGCAACCGGCCGCGCGGCCCGGAGCGGGCCTCGTTGGTCAGAGTATCCCCGGGGCCCGCATTCCGACCGGGCCCGGCAGCCGGGCGGGTGTGCCGGTCAGATCTGCCGGTGAATGCCCCTGATCAGCTCTTGGACATCGAGGCGAAGCGGAACTTGAACGAGGCGTCCAGCGTGACGTCCTGGACGCTCTTCGACGCCACCACGAGCTGCGAGCCCTGCAGGTACGGCACGGTGGACAGGTCCTTCGCGACGTCCTCCTGGATCTGTTCGATCATGCTGGTCCGCTCGGCCTTGTCCGGCGTCGCGGCCTGCTTCAGGATCGCGTCGTTGACCGCCGCGTTGTCGTAGTGGTTGTGCAGGAAGTTGTCCTTGAGGAAGAACGGCGTCAGGTAGTTGTCCGCGTCGGCGTAGTCCGGGAACCAGCCGAGTTGGTAGGCCGGGTACACGTCCTTGGTGCGGTCCGTGTTGTAGGTGACCCACTCGGTGGACTGGAGGTTCACCGCGAAGACGCCGTCCCGCTCGAGTTGGTCCTTGATCTTCGCGTACTCGTCCGCGGAGGTGGAGCCGTAGTGGTCCGGGTTGTACTGGAGGTTCAACTTGACCGGCATGCTCACGCCGGCGTCCGCCAGGACCTTCTTCGCGGCCGCGGCGCTCGGGCCGCCCTTCTTGTCGCCGTACATCGACTTGAGCGGCTCGACGGCGCCGGTCACGCCACTGGGCACGAAGGAGTACAGCGGGGTGTAGGTGTCCTTGTACGTGTTCGACGCCAGGTCCTCGCGGTCGATCAGGTCCGCGACCGCCTGGCGGACGGCGAGCGCCTTGGCCGGGTCGGCGTCGGGGCTGCCGGTGCCGAACGGCTGCGTCTTGAAGTTGAAGACGATGTAGCGGATCTCCCCGCCCGGGCCGTCGACGACGTTGACCTTGTCGTTCTTGCGCAGGTCCGCGATGTCGGTCGGGCTCAGGCTCCGGTAGGCCACGTCGACCTCACCGGAGCCGACATCGAGCTTCAGGTTCGCCGTGTTCGCGTAGTAGGTGACGTTGACCGTCTTGACCTTGGCCGGCCCGAGCAGGCCCTGGTAGTCCGGGTTCGCCTCGTAGCTGACGAGTTGGTTGAAGTCGTACTTCTTGATGACGTACTGGCCGGCGAAGGCCTGCCCGTCCACGATCGTCTTGTCCGGGGTGATCTTGTCCGGCGAGAAGACTTCCTCGTCCACGATCGGTCCGGCCGGGCTGGACAGGACCTGGGGGAAGGTCTGGTCGTTCGGCTGCTTGAGCTTGAACACGACGGTCGTGGGGTCCGGCGCCGTCGTCGAGTCCAGGTTGAACAGGAGCGAGGCCGGCCCGTTCTCGGCGTTGATCTTGACCATGCGGTCGAACGTGAACTTGACGTCGGAACTCGTCAGCTCGTGCCCGTTGGCGAACTTCAGCCCGGACTTCAGCTTGACGGTGTACTCGGTCGGCGACGTGAAGCTCGCGGACTCGGCGATGTCCGGCTCGACGTCCGGCGAGCCGAGGGGCGAGTTGAGCAGGAAGGGGAACACCTGGTTCATGACCACGAACGAGCCCTGGTCATAGGAGCCCGCCGGGTCCACGGTGTAGACCTTGTCGGTGGTGCCGATCGTCAGGGTCCCGCCCGCCTTACCGGTGCTCCCGGAGGAGTCATTGTCCCCGCTCGATCCGCCGCAGGCGGTCGCCGTCAGCGCCACGGCGGCGAGGCCGGCCGTCAAGCCGAACAGTCGCTTCTTGCCAGTCATACGCGCACCTCTATCTTTCGGGCCGGGCGGCACCCGGGCCTCGGGACATCTCCGGCGCGCCCGCACGCGCACGCCGACACCCAGGGATGGTGGGGTTCAGGCTTTCTAACACACCCATGTACCGTTCGTGTGGGCGTGATGGGCAGGTTACCGGCTTCGCCGCCGAGGTTGTTACTCAGCCGTGACCTTCCTGGACAGTCTTGCCCACGATGTGAGACTTTCCGCGCCTGTCGCGAACCGAACGGACGGCCCGGGGTCGCCGACGGTGGGGCCTTCGTCGAACAAATCAAAAGCTCGCACCGGCGGACGAAAAGCCATATATTCTCATTTGCCCCAGATCGATTGATCGCTCATTGGCGGCGATCAGCAATGGTCGGCCCGCCACGACCTAGACTCGAAGCCATGTCCGATGGCGCGTTCGAGTCGCCCGGTGGCAGCACCCGGCCGGCAGGGGTCCTGCCCGGCCCCGGGGAGGCCCGCCCGCGCACCGGTGCCATCGAGGCCCTGTTCGCCGCCGCCGAACCGGCCGACGCCGGCCTCGTGCGGATCGTCGACACGCCGGAGGACCGGGTTCGCCACCCGGGCGACCTGGTCGCGATTGTGCTTTACCTGGTCGGCGTCGCGCTGGTGCTGTTGATGTCCGTGTACGCCCGCCAGACCACGGCCGGGCTGAGCTATGACGTGCACGGGTTCAGCCAAATCCTCGGCCGAATTCTGTTCATCCCGGTGGCCGTCCTGGAGACGGGGATCACGCTCTTCGTTCCGTTCGCGGTACTGATCGAGTTGGGCATCCGGCGCCTGGCCCGGCAGGTGGTCGAGTCGATCATTGCCGCGGTCCTGGGTTTCCTGCTGGGCATCACGGCGGCCTGGGCGATCCTGACCTTCGCCTCGGACGAACTGGTCAATGCGATGTCGGCGTACGACGACGGCGTCTGGAAGGTGACGATCCCCGGCTTTGTCACGGCGATCGCCGCCCTGTTGACCACCGCCGGGCCGCGCACTCGCCGCCGGATGGTGGCGTGGTCGTGGAACCTGCTGTTCATCGGCACCGGAGTGGACCTGATTACCGCGCGGGTCTCGCTGCCCGGGATCGCCGTCGCGCTGCTGCTGGGGCGAGTGGCCGGCATGGCCGTGCGCTACGTCTCGGGGGTCCGCTCGGAACGGGCCTACGGCCCCGACCTGATCACGGCCGTGCGCCGGGCGGGATTCGCGCCGACGGTGCTGGTCCGGGTCCGCGATATCACCGAGCCGGCGGCCCGGGCCGAGGCGGCGCAGGACCCGATCACCGAGATCGACGCGGACGGGCAGATCACGGCATCGGTGCCCGTCGTCGGCGTCCCGGCCGGCGCGGCCGCACTGACCGCCGACGGGCGCCTGGTCCAAACCCAACTCACGCTCGACCCCGAGACGCCCGTCGCCGCCCCGCCCTCCGACTCGGCCGCGATCGCGCTGACGCGGGCGGGCGACAATCGCGTCTACGCGCTGTTCGACGAGGGGCCGCGCCGGGACGTCGTCGTGCTGGACGGTGACCGGCAGGTGGTGGGCTTCCTGGCCAGGTTCTGGCGGTCGTTGCGGCTGCGCGGGCTCGAGCGCCGGGCCGCGATCTCGTTGCGGGCCGTCGCGGAGCGGACCGCGCTGCTGTCCTACGCGGCGGAGGCGGCCGGGGTCCGCACCCCGAAGCTGCTCGGCGTCGGCGAGTGCGCCGATTCGATGGTGCTGGTCACCGAGCACGCCGAGCATGCCGTCTCGTTGCGCGACCTGCCGCCCGAGCGGCTGACCGACTCCGTCCTCGCCGAGGCCTGGCGCCAACTCACCGTCGCCCATGCCTCCGGGCTGGCGCACCGAGCGCTGACGTCCGACGTCGTGCTGGTGGCCCGCGGCCCCGACGCCTCGCCCCAGGTCTGGCTGACCGGCTGGGACCAGGGCGACATCGCGTCCTCCGACCTGGCCCGGCGGATGGACCTGACGCAGATGGTCGCGCTGCTCGCGCTGCGCGTCGGCGCGCGGCGCGCGGTCACATCCGCGGTGAGCGTGCTGCCGGAGGACGACATCGCCGCCATCGGCCCGCTGCTGCAATCCATTACCCTGCCGTCCAGCACGCGCGAGGAGATGCGGCGCAATCGGGAACTGCTGAAGGAACTGCGGGCCGCGCTCGTGGACCGGTTGCCGCAGGCGAACGTCGAACCGCAGCAGATCACTCGGTTCGGCGCCCGTACCATCCTGATGCTGACGCTGGGCGTGACGGCCGGCGTCGTCATCCTGACCACGCTGAACTTCAACCAGATCGCGGCAGCGGTGCAGAGCGCGAATCCCTGGTGGGCGGTCGCCGCCTTCGCGCTCGGCCTGTTGACCTGGGTCGGCTCCGCCCTGACGCTGGTCGCCTTCTCCCCCGTGCGGCTGCCGGTGGGCCGGACGATCCTCGTCCAGGCGGCGGCGTCGTTCGTGGCGCTCGCCGCGCCGGCCGGCATCGGGCCCGCTGCCCTGAACTTGCGGATGCTCACCAAGCGCAAGGTCGCGACGCCGACCGCGGTCGCGACCGTCGCGCTGGTGCAGGTCTCCCAGTTCGTGGTGACGGTGATCCTGCTGACGGTGCTGGCGCTCTTCACCGACGACGGCGGCCTGATCCAGATGCCGTCCCGGTCCGTGCTCTTCGCGATCGGCGCGGTCGCGCTCGCGGTGGTGGCGGTCCTCCTGGTGCCGTCCGCCCGGGCCTGGGTGCTGCGCCGGATCCGGCCGACCCTGGAACAGGTGTGGCCGCGGTTGTCGGACATGCTCGGCCACCCGGTGCGGTTGGCCCTCGGCATCGGCGGCAACCTGATCATGACACTCGGCTACGTCTTCGCCTTCGAGGCCGCGCTCGCGGCCTTCGGCGAACAGATGTCGCTGGTCGACGCCGCGGTGATCTACCTGATTGCGACGGCGCTCGGGTCCGCTATCCCGACGCCGGGCGGCGTCGGGGGCATCGAGGGCGCGCTGATTGGTCTGTTGAGCACGATCGGGCACCTCGGCACCGGCATCGCGACGTCGGTCACCGTCGTGTTTCGGTTGGCGACGTACTGGGCGCGGATCCCCCTCGGCTGGGCGGCGATGCGGTACCTCCAGCGCAAGGGCGATCTGTAGCTCGGCCGGCCGCAGCGATGAGATGACATATCGCCAGGCACAGGCACCCCGCGCGAGGTAGATCCGCGCCGCACGAGGTAGAGCCGTCGCGCGCCCGACACGCCGGTCCGGCGACACCACGGATCTATCTCGGGCTCGGGCTCGGGCTCGGGCTCGGGCTCGGGCCTTGGGCCGCCCGGGCCGGTGCCGGTACGGAATCTGAGACCGTTGCGATACGATATCTGGTACAAGCACCGTGGAGAATCGTCGTTCCAGGAGGGATCATGGCCGTCACCACTGCGTCCGACGCTCGAAAGAACCTGTTCGGTCTCCTTCGCCAGGTGAACGACGACGCCGACACGGTCACAATCACGTCCAAGGGTGGAAATGCCGTCCTCGTCAGCGAGGCCGAGTGGTCCGCGATCCAGGAGACGCTGTTCATCTCGGCCATGCCCGGGGCCGATCGACTCGCCGCCGACATCGCCCGGATCCGCTCCGGAGATCTGTCCGGCGTGACCGAGCACGACCTCGTCGACCCCGATGCCGTGCCGTGAGGATCGCGTTCACCGAGCAGGGGTTCGACGATTACCGGTCCTGGATGACCAAGGGCGGCCTTGCCACCATCCGCAAGATCAATGCCCTCATCGACGCCGCAGCCCGGGAACCGTTCCGCGGGATCGGAAAGCCCGAGCCGCTGCGCGGGCAATTCGCAGGCGCCTGGTCACGCCGCATCGACCACGAACACCGGCTCGTCTACCTGATCACGGGCACCGGGACCGACCAGACCCTGATCGTCCTGCGTTGCCACGGCCACTACCGGTAGGCGCCCCCGTCCGGACCCGGCCCGACCGCGGCCGAAGCGCTGGTAGGCCTCGGCAGTGTGCCGTTCCTCGTCATGTCACCTCACCTCAGTAGTCGAAGCGGCTGGGTCGAAGCCGGTCGGCTCAGGCCAGGTCGCGCAGGTAGGCGACGGCGCTGCCGTGCTTGGCGATCCGCCGCTCGTAGTAGGTCGCGATGATAAGCAGCAGCCCGCCGGCCGCAGCGAGGGTCAGCATCCACGGCCCGGCGCTGATGCTGGTCCCGAGGCGGGTGCCGAAGACGACGAGGATCTCGACCGGCAGCACCGCGACGCCGACGATGAAGGGGGCAGCCAGGTTGCGCCGGGTGCCTGCGAGAACATAGGCCAGCGCGACGGCGATCACGAGCGTAGCCCGCCAGGTGCGCGCGTCGGTGTAGGTGGCGGCGATGGACGGGCCGAGCAGGGCCAGGAGCCCCGCGCCGATGGTGCGCCACGACCCGAGGGACCCGACCGGCCAGGTCCGCACCGCGACCGGCGTCGTGCGTCCCCCGGCCGTCGGCACCGCAGCCGTCGGCACCGCAGCCGCCCGCAGCGCGATCCAGCCGGCCGCCAGGAGGCCGAGGCCGAGCGGCAACGAGAACACCTCGACCCGGGCCGCCCGCGGGAGCCAGGCACCGATGGCCGCCGCGACGGCGAGCACCCAGACAAACCACGTGGGCGGCAGATCGAGGCGGCCGCCCAACGCCCGCCGGACACCGAGCACGGTGAGCCCGAGCAGCGCCAGCTCGAGCCCGATCAGCGTGCCGATCGCGACGGCCGACCAGCCCGTGTTCAGGACCGTCGCGCCGACGAGCGTCAGGAGGGCGGGCGCCGCCCACCAGCGACGGCTGCGCCGCGCCTCGTCCGCCGCCCGCCCGGAACCGTGGCCGGCCGCCACCGCCACCAGGGCACCACCGAGCGCCGAGACGGCTGCGGCGGGCAGCGCCCAGGACAGGGCCACCAGGAACCACCGCGTCGCCTCGGCGCTCGCCCCGGACGCCAGCCGATCGGGACCTTCGGCCGCGACCAGCGCAGCGAGTTCGAGCCCGGCGAGGGCGGCGACAACGGCGGCCGCGGCCGCCCGGAGCGCGAACGCGGGCGCCCACCGCACCGAATCGGCCGGGCCTTCCGTCGAGCCGGCGGCAGCGCGGTCGGCCGGGCCTTCCGTCGAGCCGGCGGCCCCCCCGGCCCGGCGCGATCGGAGCAGGAGCGTCGCGGCGGCCACCACCAACGCGGCGCCGGCCGCGAGGAGCCACCGCGCCCGGAGCGCCGCGGCGTCGTCCTGCCCGACCACGACGAGCGTCGGCACCGTCAGCAGGACCAGCCCCCAGGACACCAACCCCCACCACACGGCGCGACGCCGGGCCAGGATCGCCCCCACCAGCACGGCGACGGCGGCCGGCGGCGCGGTGTAGGCCTCGACCGCGCCGACGCCCGCGTTCCCGAGCGTCGTCCACGCCGCGGCGACCCACAGCGCCGAACTGAGCCACCACACCCGCCGGCGGTCGCGGCGCAGCGCCACGACGCCCGCTCCGGACGCCAGGATGCACAGGCAACCGATCGCCACCGGCGCCCCCGCCGCCGCGCGGGTCGCCGCCAGCGAAACGACGACCGCCGCCGTGACCAGCGCACTCGTTTCCGCCGCGAGCCGCAGCGCGCGAACCCCGGCCGCACCGACCGCCGTCCGCCCGGCGAGCCGGACGAACGCGGCCGGCGCCGCGACCGCGGCGCCGGCGGCCAGCACGGCGAGAATCGGCAGCACCACCGGCGAGGCGCTGCCGGCGACCAGCATGGCACCCCCGCTGACGACGGCGACCGACGCCGTCGGCAGCATCAGCCAGACGGCACCCGCCCGCAGCGGGGTCCCGGCCCCCGGCCGGCGCGTCCCGACCAGCACCACCTCGAGGGAGAGCATCAGCACCGCCGCCCCGACCGACCACCACGAGCGCTCGACCAGCAACGTCCCGACGCCGATCGCGAACGGAATCGCCGTCGTCCCCAGCACCGCCCACCAGGTGGCAGCGGAAACCGGCCGGGCCGCGGTGACGGCGAGCGCCACCAGCGAGCCGAGCGCGGACACCGAACACAACACGGCGATGCCGCCGATGCCCGTCCAGGACAGCCCGACCCCGGCGACCACCAGCCCGTAGCCATAGCCGAACGCCACCAGGACCGGACCGGCGGCCACGGGCAGGATCCGCCGCACCGCGAGCGCCCAGGCGACCAGCACCGCACCGGCCGCAATGGCCGTCGGGCGCTCGGCCCAGGCGGCGATCGCCATGATCCCGGCCGCGCCGAACGCCGCGATGGTCGCCGCCACCCGCCAGTTCCGCGCCTCCAGCCGGGTCACCGCGGCGCGCCGACCGTCGGCCGCGAGCCGCGCCGCGACGCGCCCCGCCGGCGCCGGCCACGCCACCGCCGCCCACAGGCCCCAGGCCAGGGCCGTCATCGCGAGCAGCGCCGGGACCAGGCCCCATGCCGGAATGGCGGCGGCGCCGAGCAGGACCGACATCGCCACCCAGGGCGCGCCGGCCCGGCCGACCAGGACGACGGCGGCCGGGCGGCGTCGCGGCTCGCTCGCCGCCGCGGCAGCGGTCCCCCTGGCGACCGCAAGTTTCATCCGGGCCGCAACGAAAAGCGCCACAAGCACGCACAGCATGCCGACGACGCCCGCCGACGCACCCGAAGCGGTGATGGGCTGCGGGCCCACGGCGTCGGGGTGGGCGCTGCGAGTCACCCACGGCGTAGCGGCCTTCGCGCAGGCCGCGAGGACGAAGCCGGCGGGCGGCAGCCCAACGGCCCCGACGACCAGGAGCGCGCCGCCCAGCAGGAAGCTGCGCCCTCGCGCGTCGACCCGCCGCGAGGCGTACGCGGCGGCCAGCCACACCGCAGTTGCCCCAGCCGTGCCGACGGCGGCAATCCAGAACCACGTCAGTGCCCCAGTGACGCCGAACAATGCCCCAGCACCCGCGGCGGTCGCCCCAGCGACCACGAGCCAGAACCGCTCGCCGGACGCCCGGGCGACGAAAAGCGCCACCGCGACGGCGCCGAAGTGCACCAGCACCGTTGCGGTGAATTCCGGCAGCCACTCGGGCCCGAACAGGCCCGCCATGGAGAACGCGAGCAGCCACCCCACCGGGAAGGCCGGCACCCGGGCCAGCGACAGGATCCGCCGTTCGGGCCGCAACTCGCCGCCGACCCGGCTCCCGGCCCAGCGCGCGATCGGCCCGACTGCCGTCGTCGCCGCCACGGCGGCGAGCAATCCGATCGACCAGCAGGCCGCCCGTTGCGCCCCGTACCAATCGTCGGTCAGGGCGCCGCTGATCGCGCCGGCCAGCGCGGGCGGCACCACCGGGATCAGCAGCACGGCGCCTGCCACCCAACTGCGGATGGCCATCCCGCGGCCGAGGAGGACCAGGGCGCCCGCCACCGCGGAGATCAGCCCGGCACGGAGGAACCCGGCGGCCGGGCCGGGCACGAGCCGAGCGAGGAGTTCGACTTCGATCACGGCCATCACCGCGGTCAGCGCGGCCAGCGACTCGCTCGACGACACCAGCCGGAGCCGACGCATCCAGGCCGCGGCCCCGCCGACCGCGACGGCGACGCCGCCGGTCACCAGGGCCCGCAGGACCAGTTCGTCGGCCAGCGTGAAGAAAACGAAGACGACGGTCGAGACCGCGAGCAGGCCGGCGCCCGCCGCCGCCAGCACCTGCTGCAGGCCGACCCGCGGGGTAGCCGGGGCGTTCGGCATCGGCTTGGCGACCGGGGCGGTCGCCGCGGGCGGGCCGCCGACCCGACCGCCGGCAGGCATCCCGGCAGGCATCCCGGCCGGCATCCCGGCGGGCGCCCCGGCCGGCCCCGGCGCCGCGGCCACCACGGGCACGGCCGCCCGCAGCCCGTCGAGCGCCTCCTCCCGACGACGCAGCAGCGCGAGCCCCTCGTCGCTGAGATCGGCGATCGCGACCGCAGCAGGCCCGGTCAGGTCGACGCCGCAATGCGCGCACCGCGCAGATTCCAGCAGCACCCCGCAGGACGGGCAGGCCCGCCGATCGGCGAGCCGGGCCATGGCCGTGAGCACCCACGATTCGCGCATGCGCTTATCCTGGCGCGAATCGGGCGACGGATATCCCGCCGACGACGGCGGTCCAGTCAGCATTTGGTGAAGACTGTGGGTGCAGGCCTGCGGCCGCCCTGCGGACGGCCGAAGGCCCGGAACGTCGCGGTTCCGGGCCTTCGGGTAAGTAGATCGGGGCCGCGCTGCCGAGCGCGGCCGGTCGTCAGTTGGCGACGGCCTTCTTCAGCAGGCTGCCCGCGCTGATTTTGACGCCGTAGCCGGCCGCGATCGGGATTTCCGCGCCGGTGCGGGGGTTACGGCCCATGCGGGCGGCGCGCTCGACCCGCTCGACGGACAGCAGTCCGGTGAGCTTCACCGCTTCGCCCTTGCCGAGCGACTCGATGAGGACGTCCTGGAAGGCGTTCAGCGCGCTTTCGGCGTCCGACTTGGTCAGGCCGGACTTGCTGGCGATCGCCGAGACCAGCTCGGACTTGTTGAGCGACATGCGTTTCCCTTCTCCGGTTCGCGGCGCATGGAGAGCCGCGTCATGTCAAGTGTGCCGGCGCAAGCCGAGGCACGACGGTCAACACTAGGCAACCGACCCGAATTCTGCCATTGTTCGCGCGGCGGCCCCGTCGGCGTGTCGGCTCAGTCGAAGAGTTCCTGGCCCCAGAACCGCCGGCCGGTACAGCCCGGCGGAACGGCGAAGACGGCCGAGCCGATCGGCGTCGTCCACCGGCCGAGCCGATCCATTTCGTCCAGCTTTCGTTGCACGGGGACGTACTGCCGGTCGACGTCGGCCTGGAACGTGATGAAGACGACGCCGGTCGCATTCGCCTCGCCGCCGCCCACCCGGTCGTCGTAGTTGTAGACCCGCCGCAACATCTGCTCGTGGTCTTTGCCCGTCCGGGCACGCCGAATATGGGCGTCCTCGGCGATGACCGGCGCGCCGTCGGCGCCGCGCCGCTCGAGGTCCGGCTCGTCGGTCTCCTTCTTCCCCGTCAGGGGCGCCCCCGTGTCGAGGCGGCGCCCGATGGCGGCCTCCCGCCCGGCGCGGTCGACCTGTTCCCACCCGGTCAGGTCCATCGCGATGCGCCGCACGACCATGCTGGTGCCGCCGTCGAGCCAACCGTCCGAGCCGTCCGACCAGACCAGCTCCGGGTTACGCCAGGGCGCAACATTCCGGGTGCCGTCAAGTTGGCCCATCAGATTGCGCGCCGTCGCCCGCACCGATGCCATGCCCCACGCCCGGCGGAAGCCACGCTGAATCCAGCGGACGGACACGATCGTTCGCGCCCCCTGGACGAGCACCCGCGTGGCGTGGGCCACCGCCATCGGGTCGTCGGAGCAGATCTGCAGCACGACGTCGCCGCCCGACCAGCGCTCCTCCAGTTTGTCCACCGCAAAAGCCGGCAACGGCCGCAGCCAGGCGGGGCGGAACGCGGGAGCCAGACCGGCGACGTCGAAGAAGCCCGGTCCCCAGCCCACGGTGACGGTCAGCCGGGCCGGTTCGGCCGCGAGTTCCTCGGCGAGGTCGGCCAGCGCCGGCCGACCGGTGGTCAGGCGCTGCGCGTCGTCGCACCACAGCCGCATCAGCCGGATTGCACTGTCCCGGTTCGCACCCGGCCGGAAGTCGAGGGCAATCAGCGCCAGATGGGCCTGCGGCGGGGTGTCGACGCCCGCCTGCCGGCTGCCGAAGAAGTTCACCGTCTTGCCGCCGGCCGGCGCGGGCGGGGTCAGGCTGGGCTCGGTCGCCTCGGCTCCCGGCCCACTCACCGCATTGCTGCCGGCCACCCCGATCGCGATGCCCGCCAGCGTGGACGCGCCGACGGCCGTGCCGCGGGTCAGGAACCGGCGCCGGGAGAGGTCGTCAGCCATGGCGCACCTCCGAACCGGTCGTCGGGGCCGCGGCCGGAGCAGCGGTCGACGCCGGAGCAGCGGTCGAGGCCGGAGCAGCGGTCGCGGCCGGAGCAGCGGTCGCGTCGCCCTCCTGGTGCCCCTCAAAGCTGCGCCCGGCGGCCGTCACCACGAGTTGTCGACCGTCCGCAAGATCCAAGGTGATGTCATAGTGTCCGCCCGGCTCGATCGGGCGTTTCAGCGCCACGAGCATCAGGTGCTTGCCGCCCGGGTAGAGGACGAGTCGCCCGCGCGCAGGGATCACCAACGACGGCAGGCTGTGCATGTCCTTTCCGGCGGTGCGGTGCAATTCGACCCGGGCGATGTCGCTGCGGCCAGCGATGATGCTGATCGGCGTCTCCGCGTTATTCGTGACCGCCATGAATACGGGGGCCGTGCCGTCGTCGGAGGCCCGGATCCAGGCGTCCGCGATGTCGACGTCGCGAAGGGCGAGCGCCCCACCGGCAGCGGCCGTGCCGTTCGACCAGGCGGGCGGGGCCTCACCGCTCCCGCAGCAACCGCCGGCCAGGAGCAGGACCAGCGCACCGGTCACGAACCCCGTCGAGCGTCGGCCGAGCCCGAAGAACCGCCGAATCACGCTCCCCCCTCCTCGCCCGGCATGGGCTTTTTCGACCCGTCCGCGGCCGGCGCGGCGGCGGCCGGCCCGCTCGCCCCCGGCGCGGCGGCGCCCGGCCCGCTCGCCCCCG
>JAVBMU010000021.1:0-10601 GCA_031552185.1 Cellulomonadaceae bacterium
AACAAGGCAGGCTGCCTGTGGCTCGTCGCCATGATCCCCATCGCCAAGCCACTGAAAGTCCTCAACGCCGGTAAGATCGCCGAAGCAACCGCAACCGCCGCCAAAACCGCCGAAGCCGCAGCCGAGGGGGCAAGAGGCGGCACTCGTCTCCTTGCGCCGCCGCTGACGATCCCGAAGGCGCAGTTTGGGAAGAAATGGGGTAAGCACGCCGGTGACTATGGGCTCGACCCGCGTGATCCGGGTGCTCGCGAGTGGTTCGAGAATCGGATCCGCGAGGTTCATCACAAACCTGACGAGGTACGTCGCGGACCCTGGAATCCGGGCCGCGGGGGAAGGGAGGACTATTTCTTCTTCCGCCAAGGTGAAGACCTTGTCGTGACAAAGCCAGGCGGTCAGTTCGTCTCCATGTTCCCCGGAAAGGAGAACGGCTGGTTCCAGAATGCGCAGGTATTCCATCGATGACCTTTCGGGATTATCTGAGGATCGGCCTGCGGTGCACGGCAGCTTTCCGTGTCACGTTCTGGTGGCCGGGTGATCCGCCGCAGCCGCAGGCGTTGGAGCTGGCCTGGGAAGACGATTCGGTAGTCGTGTTCGACTCGAAGTCGGATTGGACGCTGGCGGTGTCTCCCGGCCCGTGGCGTGACCCGTTCGAAGGGGTCGACACAAGAGTTCCGTCGTGGGATTTGGGGCGTTGGACGAAAGAGCCGATTGGTGACGGCGACCCGGTTGCAGCGGCGGTAGGCAACACGCTGACCGGCTTCTTGCCGAGGTTCAACGAGGTGGGAGAATTCAGCGGTTTGGATCTCGCCTTCGGGATGGTTGCGCTGCGTCTGGAGGTCCACGACGGCGATCTGATCGTCCAGCGGGTTGGCTGACCTTGAACAGCCTCGGTGTGTCCGGAGGGTTGTTGGTTTGAGACTCCATTGCCGGGGTCTGGCGGTGAGCGCGGTGGGCGGCTTCGGGCTCGGCCGGTGGCAGGTCGGTGCGGCACTCGGCGTCGGGGGTTGTACCGGTCGACCCATTCGGCGGTTGCGGCCTCGACGTGTTCGGCATTGTGCCACGGGCCGCGGGGTTCGAGCGCGGGCGGTACCGCCTTCGGTGCAGGTAGGGTCGGGGGTGAATCGCCCCGGTGTGTCCGGAGACTTCGAGGCCTATTCATAAGTGCGGTACGCTTTCCACTCCGTTTCGAGCTGGTTCGGTGTGCGGTAATCGATCGCGGAATGGCGGCGCCGGTTGTTGTGCCTTAGTTCGATCCACCGGGTAATGTCAATTCGTGCGCGTTCCCGGGTGGGGTAGGCGGTGCGGTGGACGAGTTCGTTCTTCAGGGTGGCGTTGAACGATTCGGTCCAGGCATTGTCGTAGCACACGCCGGTGCGTCCCACCGAGCGGGTGATCCTGGGACGAATATGACCGTTTCTTTGTGCCATGTCCAGGGCGTCGGTAACCAGGGACGTGCGGGTCGGCCATCGCGTATCCGACGGCCTTCTTCGTGCAGCGGTCGAGCACGGTGGCCAGGTACAACCAGCCCTCCACCTCCAACGACCAACCCGATGTGTAAGCCTCTGAGCCCGATATGCCCGTACCGATTCGGAAGAAGCGGTGATCGGCCGTGCGGGTTCGGTGATCGAATTGGCACCACCGCGCATGTTCCCCGAGCGCACGAAAGCCCCGGTCGACCCGCCGGAACGGGACCGAACGGGCGGGCATGCCGAAAGGCGAGGGGCGTCGGCCCAGTTCAGGCGGCCGAGCCCGCTTTCACGGAATGTGCCGGGAAGTACCACCTACGGCGCCGGGCGCCGTCGTAGGTTTCGTCGCGCGACGGCCACTCCTGGCCATCGGCTTTCCGTCGCGCGATCACAGCGCTGTTCCGGCAAGAGGTTTCATGCATCAGGTTCATCGGATTCGTGGTGGGCGTCTCCTGATGGCGACCGCACTGCTGCTCGGCGCCGCCGGCGCCGCGCCCGCGGTTGCCGTTCCGGCTGCGGCGTTCACCGTCACTATGACGCCTGTGCAGGCGTCCGTCCCGGCAGGGGAGTCGTTCGACCTGACGCTCGGGTATTCCTGCACCGGTTCGACGGACTGCGCGGGCGTAGTCATCTCGCTTGATCGCCCGACGGGTCTGCCGGAGGGAATCTGGGGCGAGGATTGGGACCGGCCGGTGGTGACCCCATCCGACGACATCGCGAAGTCGGTCGTCGGGAACGATGCGACCGTCACCCTGACGATGAAGAGCCCGATCGCCGCGGGCACGAGCGGTACGCTCACGATTCGCTATGCCGGCGCCGCCCCCTACCAGGCGGACGGATCGACAATGGATCTGGCCGCGACGGTGACCGGGTCGAATGTGGCGAGCAAGTCGGCCGCGGCCTCCGTGACCATCACGGCCACGCCCGCCACGCCGCGTGCGTATCTGCACCCGCCGTATCCGGTCTACCTGGACCGGGACAACACGTTCAATGGCTCGGTAAGTGTTCTCACCTTTGGCGCGGCAGGCCAGGAGGGCATGAAGTCGGTCGCGGCCGATCTCGAGTTGCCCGCCGGCGCCACGTTCGTCTCGTCGACCGTTCCGCCGACCTCGGTAGCCCCGGACGGACGCACCGCCCACTGGGACGCGCTTCCGGTGCAGGCCGGCATGACGCAGAGCCGCAGCGTCCAGACTGTCATTCGGTTCCCGACCCCGACCTTCACGGCCGGGCAGGAGGTGCAGGTCAAGTGGACCGCGAACGCCACGAGCCTGAGTGACCGGCCGATGCCCCCGGCGACGTCGACGGCGGACATCACCTTGGCTGCCTTTGTCTCGAAGTTCGCGCCGAATGTGCAATTGATGCCCGCCGGGGGGAACTCACTCGCGAATCTCTCCGTCACCAGAGCGATGGAAGCTCGGGGCGTCGAGACCGGACTGAGCTGGGACTTCAACAACTTCAACTCGACGGTGCCGACAACGGGTGAGACCGCATCGATGGATATTCCGGACGGGTTCACGGTGACTGCGGTCAACAAGCCGCGAAACGGCAACGTGGTGGTGCACTGGCGCACCGCGTCCGGTGCCACCGGCCAGTTCTCCACGGCCGAGTATCCGGATGCGGACACCCTCTGGGCTCCGGCACCCCTGGCGACGGCCATGGGCGTGCCCGCGGATGACCGGATCGTGCATCTGGACCTCGACGGTCCGGCAGTCGACGGCCCGGGTTCCTGCACGATTTCGATCCTGGGCATGCTCGACGGTGCGGTCGGCTCGGCCCTGCAGTTCTCGACCTCGGTCGTTTTCCACGCCGACGGCCTCGCCGACGCGACGGTGACTGCCGGCGCCACGATCGATATCGTGGCCCCGCAGCCGGTCCCGGCGGTGAGCTTGAACCCGAGCGACTCGACGCATGCCGTGCGGCCCGGCGACGATCTCGACTGGAGTGTTTGGCTGACGAACCTGCGGGCCGGGAACGGCGAGCTTGCGCCCGTCGCGTATTTCGCGATTCCCAGGGGCACCAGGCCCGCTGACCGGCCGGTCACCATGGGTGACGCGGCCTCGCCGGCGCCGGCCGGTTTCGAGACGCCGCACACCGCCGTCGTCCACAACGCAAGCCTGGACCAGGACCTGCTGGTCGTGACCTGGCCGGGGCAGACCCTGGCCCCCGGCGCGTTCATGCGTCTGACGGTGCACACCGTCGCCGTTTCGGCGCCCGCCGGCTCGATCGAGGCCAAGGTGTACGCGGGAGATGCTCGCGGGCCGATCGCGGAGGGTCCGCTGCGGGCCAACGCCGGCCTGCCGGACGATTCGACGAACTCCAACGTCTGGACCTCCTTCGTGCGCGACGACCGGGACCTGGACGAGGACGGCGCCCCGGGTGGCGCCGTCGGGCGCGCGATCTCCTCGGTCCTCACCGGGACCGGTGCGGCGGTGCATTCCCAGCTCGCCGCCAAGGGCTCCCTGGACGCCGACTTCGTCGACCCGCCGCAGGTGGCGGCGACCGCGCTCGGTGCGGCGATCGCCTACCGGCTGCCGGTCGAGAACACGGGCAATGTCGGCCTGCGGGACATGGTGATCTACGACGTCCTGCCCTTCGTCGGCGACACCGGAGTCAGCGGGGACGCCGCCGGGATCGAGCGTGGGTCGCAGTTTGCCCCGACGCTCGCCGGACCGGTCACCGCGCCGGACGGTTTCGAGGTGCTGTATTCGACCTCGACCAACCCGTGCCGGCCCGAGGTCTTTGCCGGCCAGGGCACCTGCTCGAACGACTGGACCCCGACCCCGGCCGACTACTCGGCCGTGCGGGCGCTGAAGTTCGTCCAGAGCGGCGGCGCCGTGCTCGAGAGCGGCGAGGCGACAGCGGCGACCTGGTCGATGACGGTCGCCCCGGACACGCCCGCCGGCACCCGGGCGGTCAACTCGGCCGCGTTCGCCGCGATCCGGACGGACAACGGCCAGACCCTGACGGCAGAGCCCGCCTTCAGCGCGGCCGAAATCGTCCAGGCGGACCTCGGGGTGCAGATCGCCGGTGGGAAGCTGACGCCAGGCACGCCGGCGCCGGCCGGGATCCGCGTCACCAACGCCGGGCCGAGCGATGCCCCGGCCCAGGTCGTCGTCACTGTGCCGAACGGCGTCACCGCCGCCGTCGGTCCGGAGGCGGGCGACGCGGCCGCGAACTGGTCCTGCATCGTGGCCGGGTCGAGCGTGACCTGCGACGCCGCCGGCGTCCTGGCCGCGGGATCGGACTCGCTCCTGCCGATCACCCTCACCGCCGACGAGGCCCTCGTCGGGGAGGGTGTCGAGGTGAGTGCCACGGTCTCGGGGCGGTACCCCGACCCGGTCATGCGGAACAACGAGGCGGCGGCAACATTCGAAGTCGACGAGGGGACGACGCCGACCGACCCGGCGACGCCGACCGACCCGGCCGGCTCGGATCCCGACCCGGCGACGCCGACGGCGCCGAACACCGACCCGACCCAGCCGGGCCCGCGCCGGAACTCGACCGAGCGTCCGCCCCTGGCCTTCACCGGCGCGCCGATCGCAGGCATGGTGCTCGCATCCGCCGGGTTCCTCCTGGCCGGGCTGGCGCTGCGGCGGCGGCGGGGGACCGCGGCCTGATCCAGCCGATGCGGGCCCGGCGCCGTACGCTAGCGTATGTTTCGTGCCCGACGTCGCCGGCTCCCGCCCGGATTCCCGCCCGGATTCCCGCCCGGACCGGCGCCCGGCCGCGCGCCTGTCGGCGGACGCCTGGCTCGATGCCGCGTTCGAGGCAATGGCGGCGGGCGGTGGTCTCGACGCCGTCGCCGTCGAGCCACTGGCCCGGCGACTGGGGACGACCAAGGGCAGCTTCTACTGGCACTTCCGGGATCGCCCGGCGCTGATCCGCGCGGTCCTCGACCGGTGGCTCCAGCGCACCGACGACCTTATCGCCGCGGTCAGCGCGGCGGCGCCGGATCCCGCCACGCGGCTGGAGGTGCTCTTCGCGGCGGTGTACGAGGATCGCGCCTGGCTCCGGGCGGAGGCGGACCTGTTGCGTCGGGTCGCCGATCCGATCATCGCCGGCGTCGTCGACACCGCGACGCGGCGTCGACTCGGGTTCATTGCGCAATGCTTGCGCGACCTCGGTACACCCGACGACGAGGCGGCCGACGGCGCGTTGCAGGCATATGCGCTGTGGGTGGGGTTGGTCCAACTTACGGCCGCCGTCCCCGGCCTGCTGCCGACGCCGGACGACCAGGCCCGGTTCCGGGCCGCCACCCTGCGCCTGATGTGGCGGATCCTGCCCGACTGAACCAGGCGGCGTCGGGTCCTCGGAGCTACCGGCGCGAGCTGCGCCGCTCGACGTGCGCATCCAGCTTGACTCGAGGCAGATGTCTTCTTGGCCTGCCCTGTGCGATATTGTGGCAACGTACCCAGAACGGTGGTTCGTCCGACCACGAGGGGGCCCCATGGCCACGGTCACGCTCGACGCGATCGCCCGCCCGAACGGGACGATGGCAATGATCGCGATGGATCAACGCGAGTCGCTGCGGCAGATGTTCGCCGCCGCAGCCGCCACTGCCGCGCCGGCTCCCGGCGTCACGCCGGTGCCCGACGACGCACTGGTCGCCTTTAAGCGCGAGGTCGCCAGGTCGCTGAGTCCCCACGGCTCCGCCTTCCTCGTTGATCGCCATTTCGGCCTGCGCTCGATCATGGCGGACGGCCTCGTGCACCCGGACTGCGCGGTGATAGCGGCGGCCGACGCCCTGACGCAGACCCTCGCCGGCCCGGTCGAGGAGACGGATCTCGACGCGGCGGTCGCCGCGGACGACTTCGACCTGACGGGCATCTCGGCCATCAAACTGCTGGTGATCTGGCGCCGGGACCGCCGGCGGGCGGACCGAGTCGAGTTGGCGCGGCGGTTCATCGACCTGGCCCGCCGGCGCGGGGTACTCAGCGTGTTGGAGCCGGTGGTGCGCCCCACCGAACCCGAACTGGCGGCGGGCACTTGGGACTCGTCCGCGGCCATTCGCGAGGCCGCGCGGGAGTTGTCCGAGCTGCGCCCGGATCTTTACAAGGTCCAGGTGCCGCTGGCGGGCCGCGCGACCCGCCGGGAATTGGTGGCCGAATGCCGGGCGCTCGACGAGGCCATCGCGACGCCGTGGGTCGTGCTCTCCCAGGGGGTCGCCATCGACGATTTCCCCGGCGCGGTACGCGCCGCCGTCGAGGCCGGTGCCAGCGGATTTCTTGCCGGCCGGGGACTGTGGAGCGACGTCGTCGGCGCCGACGACCTACCCGCCGCGTTGCAGGCCGTCGCCGTGCCGCGGCTGCGCGCGCTCGGCGCGCTGGTCGACCGCTACGCGCGGCCGTGGCCGGTCGCGGCGGCGGCCAAGGCCGCCCCGGCCCGAGGCGACGCCGGCCCGCCGGCGGGCCGATCGTGACCCGCACGGGCGTCCACCTGCTGGCTTACGCGGACCGCCTGGGCGGCGACCTCGCCACCCTGGGCAAGCTGATCGCGCCCGGCGTCGGCCCGTTGGGGGTGTTCAGCGGGGTCCACGTACTGCCGTTCTTCGTGCCGTTCGACGGCGCGGACGCGGGCTTCGACCCGGTGGACCACACCCTGGTCGATCCGCGGCTGGGGTCCTGGGCGGACGTCCGCGCCCTGCGCGACGCCGGGCTGGACGTGACGGCCGACCTGATTGTCAATCACGTGTCGGCGCGCAGCACCGAGTTTCGCGATTGGCTGGCCCGCGGCGCCGACTCGCCCCACGACGGCATGTTCCTCACGTTCGACGCCGTGTTCGGCGGCCGCGCGACCGAAGCGGACATCACGTCGTTCTATCGTCCCCGGCCGGGCCTTCCGTTCACCGCCTACCGGACGGCCGACGGCGGCCGGCGGCTGGTCTGGACGACGTTCCTCGACGCGCAGATCGATCTCGACGTGCGGCACCCCGCGGGCGAGGCCTACCTGCGGCGGGTGATCGGGGCGCTCGCGGCGGGTGGCGTGCGCACCGCTCGGATCGACGCCGTCGGCTACGCCGTCAAGACGCCCGGCACCGATTCCTTCATGACCGACGAGACGCTCGCCTACGTCGGGGAACTGGCCGGGATCTGTCGCGCGGCGGGGCTGCGCGTGCTGGTCGAGGTCCACGCGCACTACAGCCAACAGATCCGGATCGCCCCGCTGGTCGACGACGTCTACGACTTCGCCCTGTCCGCCCTCCTGCTGCATTCGCTCACGGCGGGCACGGCCGATCGGATCACCCGGTGGATGGCGATCCGACCCGAGAACGCGATCACCGTGCTGGACACGCACGACGGGATCGGCGTCATCGACGCGGGTCCCGTCACCACGGCCGCCGGCACGCTGCCCGGCCTGATCGACGAGGCGGAGATGGCGGCGATCTTCGCCCGGGCGCAGCGGCTGACCGAGGGGGAGTCGGCCCGCGCCTCGGTGGTTCCGCAGTGGTGCGAACTGCCGCACCAGATCAACGCCACGTACTACTCGGCCCTCGGTCGCGACGACGTCGCCTACCTGCTCTGCCGGGCGGTCCAGCTCCTGGTGCCGGGCCTGCCGCAGGTCTATTACGTCGGGCTCCTGGCCGGGGCGGACGACGTCGACCTCTGGCGCGCCACAGGTCAGGGCCGGGACATCAATCGCCACCGGTACGACGCTGCCGAGGTCGAGGCCGCGCTCGCTCGGCCGGTGGTGCGGGCGTTGCTGGCGTTGATCCGGCTCCGGTCCGCGCACCCGGCGTTCGAGGGGGACTTCGACTACACCCAGACCGGTCCGGCGTCGGCTCGGTTCGTCCGCCGGGCGGGCGGGGACGTCCTGACGCTGGACGTGCGGTTCGACGAGCCGGGCTTCCGGCTGCGGTCCACCGGACCGTGGGCGACGTTCGACGTCGACGACGTCGCCGCCGTCGCCGAATTGGTTGGGCCGGGCGGATGACATGACGGCGGCCAGGCTCGTGTCATGACGTCGGCAATCCGTGTGTCATGACAGGTGTGGAACGGGAGCGACCCGGACGGGTGCCATCGTCGCCGCCCCTGACGCCGCCCGCGTCGAGCCTCCTGCTGGAAGCCCTGACGGTGGAGTGGGCGGCCGCCGCGCTCGCCCGCGGCGAGGCGACCGGCGTCGAACTGACGGGCCGAGCGCTGGCGCGCATCGAGGCGCTCGACTCGGCCGGGCCGGAACTGCGCGCGGTGATCAGCCTGGTGCCAACGGCGCTCGACCAGGCCCGGGCCGCCGACGCGCGGCGGCGGGCCGGGCGGCCGCTCGGCCCGCTCGACGGTGTTCCGGTCGTCGTGAAGGACTGCATCGAGACCGGTCACGCACCGACAAGCCACGGGTCGGCCTTGTTCGCGGGGTGGCGGGCGCCCGGCGACGCCGCCGTGGTTGCCCGGCTGCGGGCCGGCGGCATGGTTGTTGTCGCGAAGACGAGCCTGGACGACTTCGCGGCCGCGACAGTCGGCCGGTCGTCGTTGCGTGGGCTGATGCGCAACCCGCACGATCCGACCCGCACCGTCGGTGGCTCCAGTGGCGGTTCCGCGGTGGCCGTCGCGGTCGGCTACGCCGCGCTGGCGCTCGGCACCGATACCGGCGGATCGTTGCGGATCCCGGCCGCGGCCTGCGGCGTCGTCGCGATCCGGCCGACGCCGGGGCTGGTGCCGACGGCCGGGGTTTTTCCGAGGTCCTTCGACCAGGACACGGTCGGACCGATGGCGACGACCGTGCGGGGCGCCGCCCTGGGGCTCGCGGCCCTGGTCGCGGGCCGGTCCGCGATCGGCCGCATTGTTGCGGCCGAGGTGACTGTGGCGGCCGTGGGCGGGTTGCGGCCGGGCGGCGCGGCGGATCCGGGCGGCGCGGTTGGCGTGGCGGATCCGGTCGGCGCGGTTGGCGCGGCGGATCTGGGCGGCGCGGCGGACCTGACGGACCTGACCGGGGTGCGAGTCGCCGTCGTGCGGGGCGGGCTCGCGATCTGGGGCGACGACCCGGCCGGACCGGTGGCGCGGCAGTTTGACGCCATGCTGGACGTACTGCGCGGACTGGGGGCGGTGCCGGTCGAGTTCGACCCGCCGCCGCGACCGCTGCTCGAGGAGTCGGCGCTGACCACCTGGCAGTCCGCGCGGGCCGTCGACCAGTACCTGCGTACGCGCCCCGACGCGCCCGTGCGGTCGTTCGCCGAGTTGTGCGCGTCCGGCCGGTACACCGACGCGGCGCGGGCGGCCTTCGAGCGCGAGCTTGCCGCGGCCCGGGCCGCCGACGGCGACGAACGGATCCGGCGCGCCCGGGCTCGGCGGGCTGAGCTCCTCGGCTGGACCGGGACGCAGTGGGCGCGGGCCCGGGTCGGCCTGGCCGTCTACCCGACGGCGCAACGCCCCGCGGGGCCGGTTGGCCGGGAGCAGGACGGCGTCTATACCCGCTGGTCGGAGCACGCGGGGCTGCCCGCGCTGGCGATGCCGATGGGCTGGGCGAGCGGGTTGCCGGTGAGCGCGGAGTTCGTCGCGTTGCCCCACCGGGAGGCGACGCTGGTGCGGGTCGGCCTCGCCCTGGAGGCGGCCCTCGCCGCATCGGTGCGCTGACCCGCCGGCCGCTGGTCGGTACGCCGTCGAACCCGTGATTGGCTGCAGTTCCGACAGGAAAAACGGGTCGTGTTCGACGATCTCGTCTGCCTCGCGTCCGACGCGGCCCGGTCGGGCGGGGGTGGACGCGAGGTGGTGCGTGGCGAGGTGGTGCATCGCGAGTCAGTACCTGGCGCCGCGAGTCAGTACCTGGCGTCGCGAGTCAGTACCTGGCGTCGCGAGTCAGTACCTGAGCCGCCGAGGAAGCACCGACACGCCGGGAAAACGAGCACCGAACAGCCGTAAGGTACTTACTCGCCGCGCGGGGTACTGACTCGCCGCGCGGGGTACTGACTCGGTGCGCGGGGTACTGACTCGGTGCGCCGGATGATTGACTGCGGGGGTTCGTGGTCGTGGGCGTTGAGGCTGCGGGGCTGGTTCGCACTGGCGCCCGCCAAAGCGATCGGCGTTCCCCGTCGCGCCGCCCACCGTCGCGCCGCCCACCGTCGCGCCGCGCACTGTCGCGCCAGCCGCCGTCGCGCCGCGCACTGTCGCGCCAGCCGCCGCCCGCCCGCCCCGTCGCGCCGCCCCC
>JAVBMU010000135.1:0-5738 GCA_031552185.1 Cellulomonadaceae bacterium
CGGGCGGTGGGGCGGCGACCGGTTCGAACGAACGCAAACGGTCCCGTTCCGCGTTGGGTGGCTATGTCGTGCCCGAGATCGAGGACGATCCCGAATACACACCCCTGCCCAAGGCCGCCGGACCAGGAAGCCGAGAATGACCCCATGGACGGGTCGGACCACCCAATCCCGCTGGTTGTCGGGCTTGGGGTCGGGGTCGTGATTGCCGGCATCATCGTTGCCGTTGTAGTCGTGGCGAGACGCCGCGGGGTGAGGCGTCCAGGCGAAGGAGTGTGATGCCGTGACCGGGTCGGATCCGCGCCGAATCGCGTTGCTCGCCGACGGGGGGCGGGTCGATCTCGCCGTCCCGCCGGATGGCGTGCTGCTCGATGCGCTGCGGGCGGCGGGGATCGATTTCGACGCGCGCAGGCACGTCGTGTTCGGGCGGGGGAGCAAGGTCACGCCGCTCGATACGGTCGTCGCCGACCTCGATGACGGCTGCCTGCTGACGGTCGCCGACTTCTCGGGCCGCGGAGAGGGCGATCGGAAGAGGTCACGCCGGCTGGAGGCGGCGATTCCCGGGGCGTTGACGTGCCTGCTCGTCGTCGTGGGGTTACTCACCCTGGTGGTGGCGGCCGGCGCGATGGATCTTGCGGCCGAGTGGCGCGGCGCGCTCGCGGGCGCGCTGGGACTGGCGGCGTGCGGGGTCGCGATCGTGGGGGCCCGGCGGGCCGGGGGGGATGCGTTCGTTCGGACCTCCACGCTGGCGGCGACGGTCGCGCTCGGGTTTGCGGCCGGCGCGCTCGCGCTACCCGCCGATTTCGAGCGGGCCGGTCTGGTCCGGGTCATTGCCGGCTGCGCGGCGGCGGCCGTGTGTGCGGCGATCGCGGCGACCGCCACGCTGGACCCGCTGCTGCGGGGCGTCGGCGGCACGGTGTGCCTCCTCCTGGCGGGCGCAGGGCTGATCGCCGGCCTGGTGGCGATCGCGGGCGGCGACCTGAGGGCGGGCGCTTGCGTCATCCTCGGCGCGACGCCGCTGCTTCATCGAGGGCTCGCGTCGGCGCTGGTCAACATGCCGGAGGGCTACTTCATCCAATACGAACGGTTCATGACGAACCGGTGGACGGTGCGCGGCAGCATCCCGGAGAGCCACGACACCGTCCATGCCATCGAGGTACGCGGCGCCATGGACGTGGCGGCGGCCCGGCTCCGGGCCGGAACGGTGACGGTCTGCGTGATGGCCGTGGTGACGGCGCCCGCGGCGCTCGTTGGGTGGGCCGACGCCACTCTGCTCGCGCAGTTCGGAGCCGGGGCAGTGGTCGTGTTCGTTGCCCTCACCTTCGCCTTGGCGCCCCGACGTTCGACGACGCCGCTGCTGCGGTGGGCGCCGCGGCTCGCGACGGGTGGGGTGCTGCTGGGCGCTGGAATGACCTTCTCGGCGTCGGTGGGTCTGGCGGCGGCCGGAGCCGTCGCAGGCGGTTTGCTGGTGCTCGCCGTTGTGATGATTGCCCTGTTGGTGCCGACCACCCGGGGTTGGCGCTCACTGAGCGCCTCGCGCTTCGCCGACGGGATCGAGTCGATTGCGGTGGTGCTGGCCCTGCCGGCGGCGATGATCGACGCGAACGTCCCGGACCTCGTGCGTGGAATGATGGCGGGATGAGCGTTTTGCGACCGGGCGAGGTCCAACCATCGGCGCTGGGCCGCGGCTTCCTGGGCACGGCGGCCGGCGCGGGGACGCGCCTGCTGGCGTTGACCATCGACGTCCTGACCGCAGCACTTCTGGGCGCCGGCGTGTACCTGGCGCTGCACAGCGTTGTGCTCACGTCGCTCGCCGTGGTCGAGTTCGGTGCCGCGATGGTCATTCTCGAGGCGCGGACCGGGCTGACCGTCGGGAACGGGCTGGTTCGGACGCGGACCAGTCGGGTGGACAAGCCGTTCTCGCCCGGCATCGGGCGCAGTGCGATCCGGGGGTCCCTGCTCACCGCCGGTTTTGTTGCGCTGGTGGCGGGGGCCTGGGTCGTGGTCGGGGTCAGTCGGCGGGACGCGAAGGGTCGCCGTCGAGCGCTGATCGACTCCCTGAGCGGCACGGTCGCGGTGGCCATGCCGGCTCGAACGGACCCGAAGGCAACTGCCGCGAACGGGGCGGCGGCGCTGACCGCCTCGCCGCCCGGGGACCCGGCCGCGCTGCAGCAGGCGCCGTCGGTGGACCCGGCTGCGCAGTACCAGGTGCCGGCGCAGTACCAGGCCGGGCAATACCAGGCGGCGCAAGGTCAGGTCGCGCAGTACCAGGCCGCGCAGTACCAGGCCGCGCAGTACCAGGCCGCGCAACACCAGGCGGCCACGCCGGATCCGGCATCGGGTCAGCTGCCGCCGCCCAATCCCGCTTGGCTGTACCAGCCGCCGAACCCGGTCATGCCCGGTCCGGGGGCGCCTGGTCCCGTGCCTCCGCTCCCGGTCATGCCTGTCCCGGTGGGTCCGCCGCCCGGGCCCTACGCGCCCCAGGGAATGCCGCCGGGCTATCCGCCGCCTTGGCCCGGTCCGGTGCCGGGCGTGGCTCCTGCGCCCGGTCCCGCCGTCGCTCCTGGTCACGATGCGCAGCTGCCCGGTCCGGGTGCGCTTCCGTGGCCGGGCCCGGTGCCCGGCGTGGGTCCGGCGCCCGCGGTTCCGTCTGCGGGTGACCCCGGTCCGTCCTACGGTCAGCCCGCGCCGTCTCAACCCGCGATGCAGCCGGCCGCTCAGGCTCCGGCCTCGCCGCCGCAACACGCGGCTTCGGCGCCGCAACAGGCACAACCGACGCGGCAGCCGGCGGCTCCGGCGCCGCACCCGGCGGCTCCGCCGGTTGCGTTGCCCCCGGTTCCTGCGCAGGTGGAGGAGGCGGTGCCGCCGGCCCATGGGCAGGCGCAGGTGGAGGAGTCGGTGCCGCCGGCCTACGGTGCCGAGGTCGAGGCTCCGGCCTCGCTGCCGCCGGCTCGTGCGCAGGCGGAGGAGTCGGTGCCGCCGGTTCGTGCGCAGGCGGAGGAGTCGGTGCCGCCGGTTCATGCGCAGGTGGAGGAGCCGGTGCCGCCGGTTCGTGCGCAGGCGGAGGAGTCGGTGCCGCCGGCTCCTGGGCCGGCGGAGGAGCCGGCGTCGTCGCCGCAGGCCATGATCACGGAACCGCTCGCGACGGTCATCGTGCTGACGTTCGACACGGGGCAGCGGATCGATCTGCCCGTCCCGAGCGTCGTGAACCTCGGGCGCGCGCCGTCCGCCATGGCCCCCGGGGACATGGTGGTCCCGGTCGACGATCCCAACGCCATGGTGTCCAAGACCCATGCGCGAATCGAATGCGACGTGAGCGGCGTCTGGATTACTGACCTCAACTCGACGAACGGGACCGGACTGCTCGGGCCGGACGGCGACTTCCGCCCGCTCCCGCCCCGGAACCGGGTGGGATTGCGGCACGGTGACCAGGTCCGAATGAGCCGGCGAGTGTTCGCCATCGACACGCAGAGCGGAGGAGTCGCCGGATGACGGGACGCCGGATCTCAGCCCCACGGGTGCCGTCGGGGAAGGTGCTGCTCCAGGCGCCGCCCGAACTCCAGGCGGCCGATGGCACCAGCATCCTGAGTTCGATGCTGCCGATGCTCGGTTCGGTCGGGAGCATCGTGATGGTCGTGATGATGAGCAATTCCGGGGGCAACGGCGCTCGCGGGATGCTGGTCGGCGGCATGTTCCTGCTGTCATCAGTTGGGTTCGTCGTCGTGAACGGGTGGCGGCAGCGGTCCCAACGCCAGGCGGGCACCCTGGTGGCGCGGCGCGAATACCTGGCCTATCTGGCGGACTTGCGCAAGAACGTCCGCACGGCGGCGTCCCAGCAGCGGCGGGCCGGGAACTGGCGCTACCCCGCGCCGTCGGCGTTGCCCTATCTTGCCGAGGATCGGGGCCGGGCCTGGGAGCGCTCGGCGGTGGACCAGGACTTCCTGACGGTGCGCATCGGCACCTGCGACCAGGCGCTCTGCCTCGAGTTGGAGCCGCCCGAACTGCCGCCGCTGGCCCAGTTGGACCCGGTCGCGGCGTCCGCCGCACACCGGTTCATGTTGACCCACGAGACGCAGCACGACCTGCCGCTACCCGTCGCGCTGCGGAGCTTCGCCCGGATCGAAATCACCGGCGGGCTCGAGGAGACCAGGGCGCTGGCCCGCGCGATGGTGCTGCACGCGGTGACCATGCATGACCCGGACGATCTGTACCTGGTGGTCGCCGCGGGCGACAGCGCGCTGCCCGAATGGGAGTGGGTCAAGTGGTTGCCGCACGTGCAGTCCCGGCAGAGCAGCGACCGGATCGGAGCGACGCGGATGGTCGGCTCGGACCTCGGCGCGCTCCTGGCGCTGCTCCCGGCCGAGGTGCGGGACCGGCCCCGGTTCGGCCGGGATGAGGCCGCCTCGATCCTGCCGCACATCCTGGTGGTGATCGACGGAGCGCGCGTTCCGATGGGCAATTCGCTCTTCGACCGCGGCGGCGGGCAGGGCATGACCATGCTGGAATTGCCGGCGACTTGGCGCGAGCTCGACAATCCGAATGCCCTGCGGCTGGCCCTCGAGACGCCCGCGGGCGGCCCGCCGAGCGCGCAACTGATCGCGATGGATATGGCTCCGCGCCGGTTTGCGCCGGATGCCGTGTCGGTGGTCGAGGCCGAGGCAACGGCGCGGCGGTTGTTGCCGTTGCGCCCCCGCGTGGAGGCCGCCGGGACGACGTCAACGGCCAGTTCGCGGCAGGAGGAGCTCGTCGACCTGCTCGGCCTGCCGGACGTGCGTGACATCGACTACGACGTGGCCTGGGCACACCGCGGCGAGCGGGATCGGCTGCGGGTGCCGATCGGTCAGACGACGACGGGGGCGCCGCTGGTCCTCGACATCAAGGAAGCGGCCCAGCGGGGGATGGGGCCGCACGGGCTGATCATCGGCGCGACGGGGTCCGGCAAGTCCGAGGTGTTGCGGACGCTGGTCCTGGCGCTCGCGATGACCCATTCGCCCGAGCAGTTGAATTTCGTGTTGGTGGACTTCAAGGGCGGCGCGACGTTCGCAGGAATGGCTGAGATGCCGCACGTCTCGGCCATCATCACCAACCTGGGCCAGGAACTCGCCCTCGTCGACCGAATGCAGGACGCCCTGCACGGGGAGATGGTGCGCCGCCAGGAGGTGCTGCGGGCCGCGGGGAATTTCTCGTCGGTCTCCGATTACGAGAAGGCGCGCCGGGCGGGGCGGACGGACCTGGCGCCATTGCCGGCGTTGCTGATCGTCGCGGACGAGTTCTCCGAGCTGCTCTCGGCCAAGCCGGAATTCGCCGACACCTTCGTGGAGATCGGTCGGTTGGGCCGGTCGCTGCAGGTGCATTTGTTGATGTCGTCGCAGCGGCTGGAAGAGGGCAAGCTGCGCGGGTTGGATTCGCACCTGTCCTACCGGATCGGGCTCCGGGTGTTCTCCGCCTCGGAATCGCGGGCGGTGCTCGGGGTGCCCGACGCCGTGCAGCTGCCCTCGATGCCGGGCGTGGGCTTCCTGAAGTCGAACACGGACGAGTTGACGCAGTTCCGCGCCGCCTACGTGTCGGGCGCCCCGCCGCGCCGCGTCGCGGGCACGGCGGCGCGCTCGAACACGGCGATTTCGGCGACGGTCGAAGTCTTCACCGCGGCGCCGGTGGTCGAGGCCGCGGCGCCGATCTCGCCCGAGCCGGCGGCCGGCGACGGCGCGGCCGGCGACGGTGCGGGCGGCGCCGGCGCGGCC
>JAVBMU010000119.1:0-15126 GCA_031552185.1 Cellulomonadaceae bacterium
CACGCCCCAACCCACTCTCCCTACACGACGCTCTTCCGATCTGGTCAGTTAGGACTTGGCACGGCCAGTTAGTGCTTGGCGCGGCCAGTCAGTACCGGGGCCGCCCGGGAAGTGCCGACACGCCGGGAAAACGGGCACCGAACAGCCGCAATGTACTGACTCGACGCGCCAGGTACTGACTCGACGCGCCAAGTACTGACTCGGCGCGCCAAGTACTGACTCGACGCGCCAGGTACTGACTCGACGTGCCAAGTACTGACTCGGCGCGCCAGGTACTGACTCGATGCGATGGAGCGTCTCACCGCCCGCCCAGGATTGCCGCCGCCACGGGCGGCCGAACGCCGGTGCCGAACCTGGCCCGACGGTCGGGCCACCCGCCGCCGAAGACCGCCACAATTCGGAATCACTCATCTAGGCCCCCGGCCGGCGCCGGCAGCTGACGCTCGAGGACGCGGCGCCCCCGGGCGTCGCGGACGTCGAGCGTCAGCTGCATCCACCCGGCCGGCTGGGCGACGCACGGCACGCACGGATCGGCCGCCCGCACGGCGGCCTCGAGCTCGGCGGCCAGGGCCGACCACGCCGACGCCGGACCGTGGTTCTCGACCCGCTCGGCGGCCGCCGGATCGGGTCCGGACCCGCGCCACTCGAGCCCCGCGCCCCGCAGCGACGCGGCCAGCAGCTCGGCGAGCCAGGGCTCGTTCTGCAGCGTGGGCGTGGTGATCGAGGCATCCGTGACGACGCCGCTCGCATCGATGCGGTACCAGTGCCCGAGCAGCCCGCGGGCGCCGTCCACAAGCCCCGTGCCGACG
Organism: Cellulomonadaceae bacterium; assembly: GCA_031552185.1. Taxonomy (GTDB): domain Bacteria; phylum Actinomycetota; class Actinomycetes; order Actinomycetales; family Cellulomonadaceae; genus JAVBMU01. The sequence goes on from JAVBMU010000119.1 coordinate 810, forward strand.
CCGCTCGGCGGCGCGCCCACCGCGCCGACGCCGCTCGGCCCGCCCGCACTGCTCGCCGCCGGCGCGCCGTCCGCCACGAGCGACCCGGCAGGCAGCGACCCGGCAGGCAGCGACCCGGCGACCAGTTCGGGCCGGCCCACCAGGTCGGCGATCACCTCCGCGGCGTGCAGGACGATCACGGCCCGAGCCCAGGCCGGCCCCCCGCCGCCCGCAAGCCACCGCCGCCGGGCGGCGTCGGCGCCGTCTCCGGGCAGGCGGTCCGCCGCCCGAAGCTGGGCGATGGGTCCGACCCGGTAGGGTCGCCAAGTCCCGTCCGGACCGACGAGCAAGGGCCGCGCCGTCGGACTCCCCGGCCGAGACTCGCGGACGAGGTCCCGCCACGCCCCGGCGGGGACGCCGTCGTGCCGGACGGCGCCGTCCGGACCGACCACGCGCAGCCGGTCACCCAACAGGTCCAACCCGCCGGCCGCGTCCACGAGGCAGACGTCGTCCCCCACAGAGGCGGCCGAGCCATAGCCGACCGAACTGGCGCCATGACCGGCGCCGCCCGCATGACCGGACCCGCCCGCATGACTGGACCCGCCCGCCGAGCACGCGACCGCCTCCACCAGCGCCGCCGCCGCAGCCGGAGCCGGACCGACGACCGCCGCCAGGCCGTCCCGGACGGCCGGATCCACCGCCGCCGCGACGCCGCCGACGACGGCGCAGGCCGGGAAGTGTCCCGGCCCGCCGGCGGCGCGCACCGCCCCGGCCCCGAGGGCGCGCAGCGCTGCCATGGCGTCCGGATCGAGCCGGCCGGGCAGTTCCATCGCCAACGCATCCAGGTGGTTGACCAGGACCGTCCCGTGGTGCAGCAGCCGTCGCACGGCGTCGGCGGTCGGCGGCACCGCCCCGATGCCGAGCGCGGCCTCCAGCGCGCGGATCCCCGCCAGGTGGTGCGCGGCGGGGCACAGCCCGCAGACCCGCTCGACGATCCGGACGACGTCGGTCACCGGCCGGCCGAGCAGCATGGGCTCGATCCGGGGGAGCCCGGCCTGTTCCAACGACGCCTCGAGGACAGCGCCATCGGGCCCGACGACGACGATCACCCGGGCGTCGGCCGCGTCAACCCGCTCGTCCAGGGCCACCGTGAGGCGAGTCATCGGCGCGAGGCTCCGGCCGGCACACTGATCGGGTGCACGAGTTGTCGATCCTGCGGTCGGTCGTCGCGGCCGTGTCGCGCGCCTGCGAACGGTCGGGCGCGACGGGCGTCGACCTCGTGGCGCTCCGGGTCGGGAGGCTGAGCGGCGCGCTGCCGGAGGCGCTGCACGGCTCGTGGCCCATGGCCACGGCAGGCACGCCCGTGGCCGGCGCGCGGTTGGAGATCGAGGAGGTGCCGGCGGCACTGTGGTGCCCGGCCTGCGCGGCCGAGCGGGAGATCGATTCCTTCGCGCTGACCTGTCCCGTCTGCGGGACGCCGACGGGCGCGCTCGTCCGCGGTCGCGAACTCGACGTGACTCACGCGGACCTGCGGTTGCCGGACGACGCGCCGGCCGACGACTGACGTCACCCGGCGCCCCGCGCGTCGTCTGCGTCGTCGTCCTCCTGCCACCACGCCGCCAGGATCTCTCTCGCCCGTGCGGCCGCGGCCGGGACGGCCCCGGCCACGGCCGGGGACAACCCCACCCGCAGGTCCACGAACTCGGGCACGACGCCGACCACCGCCATCCGGCGCGGCTCGGTCCCGAGCAGGCGAACGCCCGCCAGCACGTCGAGCAACCCCACCTGATGCGGCGAGATCTTGCCCCGGAGCAGGCGGGGCACCTGGTCGCCCTCGATGTCGACCACCGTCCCGGGCGGGTCAGCGGCGGCGACGGCGTCCAGCACGAGCAGGGAGTCGGCGTCGGCCACGGTCGGCATCAGGGCCATGCCGACCGTGCCGCCGTCGACGAAGGTCACCGGTCGCCGCGTCCCGTCCCGCATGAGTTCCTCGAGCACGGCGAGGCCGACGCCGTCGTCGCCCATGATGGGGTTACCGATCCCCAGCACGGTTACCGCGACGGCCGGCGTCGGCCGCGAATGCTCGTTCGAGGTCACTCTCGGAGGTCCGGATCGTCGGCTGGATGCGTCCCCCGGCGCAGCCAGATGCCGCCGCTGATCATGCTGGACAGGCCACCGTGGCGCTCGATCGTGTCCGCCCGCACGGCCAGATAGATGTGCAGGATCAGGAACGCCCAGAAGGCCCACATGATCAGGAAGTGGATCAGGCGCACCCCGGCCGCGCCGAACAGCGTGACCGGGAGCTGGAACAGCGACCAGAAGGGGCCGTGCGAGTCATACAACCCGTACAGCGCCAGGCCGGTCCACGCCTGCACCAGGGCCATCACGTAGATGCCCGAGTAGGCGAGCTGCTGCAACGGGTTATGCGCCACGTAGGTCGGCACCTCTTGCGGCCGGATCAGCGCGTACGCGGAGATCGCGTGGCCCAACTCGCGCAGGTCGCCCTTGTTCTTCAACGGCCACAGCGCCGGCCAGCGCACGAACCGGTTCCGGGAGAAGAAGAACAGGTAGATCCGCACCGCGGCAATCATCAGCCAGGCGAACCCGCTGACGAAGTGCACGTACCGCACCCACCCCATGAAGAATCCCGCGCTGGGATCGTCCGGGTTGCCGGGGTGCAGGTACGGGGTCGCGATCAGGTACCCGGACAGGGTGAGGACCAGGATCGCCAGGACGTTCAGCCAGTGCACCCACCGCAGGGTCGCAGGCCACAGCGGGACCCGGGTCCATTCGGCGTCGCCGCTGACGACGTCGCCTCGGAAGCCCAGCGCGAGTGACGTCCGGATCGGGACGAAGCCGAGCACCTCGACGTTGCGCGGCGTGTCGTCCGCGGCCGTCTCGGCCGTGGCGACGGCGAGCGGCCGGTAGCCGCGCCGGCCCACCCAGCGCTCGTTGTTGCGCAGCAGGAGTCGCTTGTCCGGACCGATCCGGGCGAACGACATGATCGCGCCGAGTTCGCCGCGCACGATCACGCGGCGCTTGCCATCCGCCTCGGTCACGACCGTGATCGAGTACGGCCGATCCGCGGTCGCGGGGTCGATGGCCTCGAACGTCGGCAGGTCGCCGACGCCCGGCTGAACCGCCGCCTCGGCCCGGAGCGCGATGTCGACCGGATCGGTCGAATCCGGTTCCGCCGCGGCCGCCGCGAGCAGCACCAACCGGTCGGCGCTCGCGTTCCCGAGCGTGATGGCGGTGCCGACCTGGATCCGGCCCCGGCCGTGGCCGGGCCGCCGGCCCGCGGGCCGCGTCCCGGTGCCGGCGGCGCCGGTACTCATTGAGTCACCACCTGGATGAGTTCTCGACCCTCCGGGTCGAGGACGTGGACCGCGCAGGACATGCACGGGTCGAAGGAGTGGATGGTCCGCAGCGGCTCCAGCGGTTGGCTCGGGTCCACCAGCGGGTGCTTGCCGTCACCGGCGAGCGAGTGCTCGTAGGGGCCCATCTGCCCCTCGGGGTCGCGACCGCCGGCGAGCCACGTCGTCGGCACGACGCACTGATACCGGCTGATCAGCTCGTTCTCGATCTCGACCCAGTGGCTCAGGTTGCCGCGGGCGACCTCCACGAACGAGTTTCCCGAGGCCTTCTTCGGCCAGCTGCCCGGCTCCCACTTGGCGGCGTCGAACACCTCGGTCCGGCCGGCCTTGATGTTCTCCTCCAGCCGGCGGAACGTCTCGCTGATCGCCATCTCGGCGTTCGTCACGCTCTCGATCGCGCGGGCCAGGATGCGGCCGGCGGTCGAGTTGAGTTGGGCCGGCTGGATGTGCAGCGTCTTGCACGCCTGGTCCACCAGTTCCACGGTGCGCTTGTGCCCGCGGGCGTAGGCCAGCATCACGCGCGCGACCGGGCCGACCTGAACGGCGTGGCCGTCATATCGCGGCGCCTTGCACCAGGTGTACGTCTCCGAGTCCGCGAGCCACGTCCACGGCAGCTTGGGGCCGTCGTACTTCGCGGTGGTCTCCCCCTCGGTGGGGTGCAGGCCCTTGTCCTTGCCGGCCTCGTAGGTGTACCAGGCCGAGGAGATGTACTCCTCGATCTTGCTCGGGTCGAGCGGGTGGACGTTCTTCAGGTCGCCGCCGAGGATGACGCCGGGCTCGATCGGGCTGAGCGACGACTTGGCCCGGATCTGCCGGGGGTCGCCGCCGTAGGTGGCGCCGACCATGCCGACGGCGAGGTAGTTGTCCGGCCCGGCACCGATCGAGCAGTACTCGGCGTAGGCGCCCAGGATCGCCAGCACGTCCGGGTAGTAGCAGGTGGTGACGAACTTCAGCGTCTCGTTGAGCCAGGCGCGAATCTGGTCGAGCGACACCTCGTTGATCGCGGTCACGCTGTCCATGTCGATCGAGCAGGCCATGCCGCCGACCAGGAAGTGCGGGTGCGGGTTCTTGCCGCCGAAGACGGTCCCGAGCTGGATCATCGTGCGCTGGAACTGCAACGCGTCGAGGTAGTGCGCAACGGCCATCAGGTTCGCGGCGGGCGGGAGCTTGTAGGCCGGGTGGTCCCAGTAGCCGTTGGTGAAGATCGACAGTTGGCCGGAGGCGAGGACGCCCTCGAGTGTCTTCTTGACCTCGGCCATCCGTTCCACCGAATTGCCGGTCCAGGTCGAGCCCGCGCCGGCCGCGAACGAGACGGCGGCGTGCGGGTCGCCCTTGGCGGCCGAGGCCACATTCACCCAGTCCAGGGCCTGCAGGTGGTAGAAGTGGATCACGTGGTCCTGAACCGTCTGGTTGGACAGGACCAGGTCCCGGATCAGCTCGGCCTGCTCGGGGATCCGGTAGTCGAGGGCGTCCTCGACCGCCACGATCGACGCGACCGCGTGCACCGCGGTGCACACCCCGCAGATCCGCTGCAGGAAGGCCCAGGCGTCGCGCGGGTCACGGTCCTTGACGATCAACTCGATGCCGCGGTACTGGGTGGTCTCGGCCCACGCCTTGGAGATCTTCTGGTCCGTGACCTCCAGTTCCATCCGCAGGTGTCCCTCGATCCGGTTCAGCGGATCGATGACGACGCGCTCGACGGCCATCAGTGCTCCTCACCCTCGGCGCTCGCCGTGGTCGTGCTCGGGCCGGCGGCATCGGGCCGTCCCGGCGGGGTCGATGCCGATGCGGCCGGGGGTGTCCCCTCGGGTCGGCGGGTCGGGTCCGGCAGCCATACCCGTTCGGTCTCGCCGAAGGCGGCCAACGGCTCGGCCGCCCGCACCTTGCGGCGCTGGGCCGCGCGGGTGACGGCGGTGGCACCGGCGTGCGCGGCGACGGCCGCGGCGGCGACGCCGAACATCGTGGCGCCGACCCGGTTTGCGCTGCGCTCGATTCCGAAGCCCGGGACATCGACGGCGGGCAGCGCCTGGTAGAACGGCGTGAACCGGTCGAAGAAGTGCTTCTCCGTGCACCCGATACAGGGGTGCCCGGCGCCGATCGGCCAGCTCGTCCCGAGGTTCCACATGATCGTCGGGCAGGGGCTGAAGGTGTCCGGCCCCTTGCAGCCCACCTCGTACAGGCACCAACCCTCGGCCGCGCCGGCGTCGTCGAAGCTGCGGACGTACTGACCGGCGTCGTACCGCGCCCGGCGCGGACAGATGTCGTGGATCCGCTTGCCGTAGGCGAACATCGGCCGACCCTCGCCATCGGTCTCCGGAAGCTTGCCCTGGGTCAGCACGTAGGTGATGGCCGCCGTGATGACCTCGCCGATCGGCGGGCAGCCGGCGACGTTCAGCACGGGCTTGTCCTTGATGATCTCGTCGACGCCGACCGCGCCCGTCGGGTTGGGCCGGGAGGCCTGCACCGAGCCCCAGACCGCGCAGGCGCCGACGGCGATGATGGCGCTGGCGTTCTCCGCCGCCTCCTCGAGCATCGTGCGCGCAGAACGGCCCCCGATGACCGCATACGCACCGTCGGCGCCGAGCGGGATCGAGCCGTTGACCACGAGGATGTGGTCCTTCTGGTTCGCGTCGTGCAGCGCCTTCTCGGCCGCCTCGCCGGAGGCGGCCATGATCGCTTCCAGATAGTCCACGGAGAGCAGGTTCAGCACCAGGTCCTCGACCGTGGTTCCGCCCGAGCGCAGCGCGCTCTCGACGCAGCCGGTGCATTCCTGCAACTGGAGCCAGACGACGGTTGGCTTCTTGATGGACGACATCGTCTCCACGATGGCGCGTTCCACCGCCTGGGCGGACGGGGCGTTCAAGGCGCCGGCCACGACCGGCGTACCGGCCGCGATGATCGCCGCCATTCGGCTGCAGAAGGCCAGAAACTCTCGCCGGGGCACGCCGGCACGTTCCAGGTTCTCCGGAAGCGTGCCGTCCTGCCAAGTGGGCTGTGTCGTAGGTGGATCGAGCTCGCGCACGCCGCCGCCTCGTCTCGTCGTTGAGGAACCAATTTGACCTGGTCTCGGGTGGACCTTGCACAAGGTAGGCGGCCCCTCGGCACTCCGAAACAGGGCCGACGTCATCGCGCGTGGGGCCCTTAGTCCCTATTCGGAGGCACCCGAGGGTCCCTAACCATCCGTCCCGCACAGCGGTCTTTGAATACTCGCCATCCGGACAGAGTTAGGCACGCCTCACGTTTCGAACGGTAAGGTCATGCTGGGATTAATCCGCGCCTGCAGGGGCGCAAAGCGCTACGCGGTCAGCGAACTCGACGCCTTGGGGCTCCCCAGATGTCCGTGGTCGATGGTTGCATGGTCGCGTGAGCACATCGACGACCTTCGAGCCCATGACCGCGGCCGACCGCTGCGACCGCTGCGGCGCCCAGGCCTACGTGCGCGTGGTTCTTCCCGGCGGCGAGCTTCTGTTCTGCGGCCACCACGCCCGCGCCCACGCGCCGGCATACGCCGACAAGGCCGTCAGCATCCAGGACGAGCGGGACCGCATCCTCGCCGACGCCGCCACCCGCTGAGGTCGGGCGCCCAGGCCGGGCGCCGGCGGCCGCGCCGCGCGACGGCCGGCGCGGCCGAGTTGGATCGGTGAAGCGTCAGTCCAGGTAGTCGCGCAGGACCTGGGACCGCGAGGGGTGGCGCAGCTTCGACATCGTCTTGGACTCGATCTGCCGGATCCGCTCTCGAGTGACGCCGTAGACCTTGCCGATCTCGTCCAGCGTCTTCGGCTGCCCGTCGGACAGGCCGAACCGCATGGAGACGACGCCGGCCTCCCGCTCCGAGAGCGTGTCGAGCACCTGGTGCAGCTGCTCCTGCAGGAGGGTGAAGCTCACGGCGTCCGCCGGAACGATCGCCTCGGAGTCCTCGATCAGGTCGCCGAATTCGCTGTCGCCGTCCTCGCCGAGCGGGGTGTGCAGCGAAATCGGTTCGCGCCCGTACTTCTGCACCTCGACGACCTTCTCGGGGGTCATGTCGAGTTCCTTCGCCAGTTCTTCCGGCGTGGGCTCTCGGCCGAGGTCCTGCAGCATCTGGCGCTGCACGCGCGCGAGCTTGTTGATGACCTCGACCATGTGCACGGGGATGCGGATGGTTCGGGCCTGGTCGGCCATCGCGCGGGTGATGGCCTGGCGGATCCACCACGTCGCGTAGGTCGAGAACTTGTAGCCCTTGGTGTAGTCGAACTTCTCGACGGCGCGGATCAGACCGAGGTTGCCTTCTTGGATGAGGTCCAGGAAGAGCATGCCGCGGCCGGTGTAGCGCTTGGCGAGTGAAACGACGAGCCGCAGGTTGGCCTCGAGCAGGTGGTTCTTGGCTCGCTTGCCGTCCGAGGCGATCCACTGGAGTTCGCGCCGCAGCCGCGGTTCGAGGTCCTCGGCGGCTGCCAGCCGCTCCTCCGCGAACAGGCCGGCCTCGATCCGCTTGGCCAGCTCGACCTCCTGCTCGGCGTTCAGGAGGGCGACCTTACCGATCTGCTTGAGGTAGTCCTTGACGGGGTCGGCCGTGGCGCCGGCGGTGACCACCTGTTGGGCGGGCGCGTCGTCGTCGTCGGCGTCGGAGACGACGAAGCCGGTGTCCTCCTCGCCCTCCGCCTTGGGCGCGGCGAGCGGGCCAGGCTCCTCGACGACGGACTCGACGTCGAGGTCCTCTTCGAGCAGCTCGATCTCCGACTCCGGGTCGATTTCCTCGTCCACAACCGTCCCGACGGGCTCGTCGCCGTCGGCGGCCTCAGCGTCTTTCGCGCGGCCCTTGGCGGGTGCCTTCGCCGCCCCCTTGGCGGTGGCCTTCGCCCGGGACGGGGCGGACCGCGCCCGCTTGGGCGCCGGGGTCGACACCGTGTCCTCGCCGCTCGCGGCGGCTGCGGCGTCCGTGGTTGCGGTGTCCGTGGTTGCGGTGTCCGCCGAATCGGCCTTGGCAACCGCAGCCTTGCCGGCAGCGGTCCTGGTCTTGGGTGCCGCGGTCTTGCTCGGCGCGGTCTTCGTGCGCGCGGTCGCGCGCTTCGGGGCCGCCTCGCTCGGCGCGGCCGCACCGGACGTCGACTCCGCCGCGGCGGACCCGTTGGTGCCGGCTGCGGCCGGCGCCGGGGCGCCGTCGCCGGCCGCTGCGCCGGTCTCGATCTTTGTGCCCGCGGCGCTGCGCGCCGCGCGCGCCTTCGTGGTCCGCGCGGACTGGGTCGCCTCGATGCTCACTCCCGCTCCCTCCAACGCCGCCCGAACGATGTGCACACGCCGCGCGTCATCGACGCCCGCGAGCTTGCAGGCCGCGCGGAGACTGGCGTCGTCAACGCCTCCGCCGGCGTTCCCCCGATGAAGTAGTTCCTGCAGGGCTGGGTGCTCGAATTCACGTGGGAGAGCAGAAGCCTGGGACGTAGGCGCCACAAACCGACCTTTCGGCAATCACTGGGGTGGGATTCGACGAAGCGGGTGGAGCGGGATCGCCGAGATGTCCCGGCGCTCCGTCGAACGCCCATCATTGTACTGGTCCACCGCTGGTCGGGCGCACCCGAACGGGGCCGACGGCGCGCCCCGGCTGACGCACCCTCGACCCGCGGCTCCCGCGCGGTCGGCACTACTGACCTAACGGCGCGGAGGGCAGGAACGTTCCCGACTCCGCGAGGAGGCGGAACAACCCCGCCCGGGAGTCGCGAGCGGGGCGCCCCGCTACAGCAAACCGGTCTGGTCCGGCTTGACCGCGAGCACCGGGCAGGGGGCCTCCAGCAGAATTCGTTGGGCGTTCGCGCCCAGGATCAGCTTTCCCACCGGGCTGCGCCGGCGCAGCCCGATCACGACGACGTCCGCCTCGTGCCGGTCGGCCGCCGCGACGAGGTCGTCGGCCACCTTCCCGGTGCCCGGTTCCACGGAGAGCCGGATCTCACCCAGTCTGCCCTCACCCAGTTCGCGAACCTCGGCCTCGACCGCCGGACCCTGGTCGGGCGCACTCGCGACCACGACGAGTTCGCAGTCCCGCCGCCGGGCCTCGACCACTGCGCAGGCCAGGGCCTCGCGACCTTCGGGGCTCGACATATGTGCGACGACGACGGTCATGGTTCCTCCGGCTGTTCGCGGGTCGAGCGACGTTGTGCGCTGCTAGTGCCGACGCTACCGGACGACCACCCCTGCCCGCGCCCATCCGGGGGCGACGACGAGGGCGGATGTGGCCCGGATCAGGTGCGCGAGCCGGTAGCGGGGGTCGCGGTCGACCGCCTCGGCGAGTCGCTCGGCGGCCCGCGCGCAGTCTCCCAGCCACCAGGCCAACAGACCCAGGAGAGTCAGCGCCGGTGCCTGCCGCGCGGGCGGCCCATGTGACACCACGGCCTCCAGGACCGCGCAGGCGGCCTGGACGGCCTCGACGTCGGGCACGATCGCCCGGCCGGGATCCACGATGCCGGCGACGGCCCGGGCGGCCGCCGAATCGAACTCGGCCGCGCCCATCGCGTCCACGCCGGCGATCGCGTCGGCCTCGGGCGGGACGGCCTCGGGCGGGACGGCCTCCGGCGGGACGGCACCGGCCACGCCGTCGGACCCGGCTCGCGCGTCGCTACCGGGAACGCCAGCGCAGACGACGCCGACCAGCACGAGGTCGCGCAGGCCGTCGTCCGCCAGTCCCGCCCCGATCCGCCCGAGGTCCGCCGCGGTCGGCGCCCCGCCGGGCTCCCGGCTCGCAGCAACGGCCCGTCGCCAGGCGGCGAGCACCTGCGTCCGCCACACCCGTCGGCCGGATTCGCGCCGGACCGTCCGAACGGATTGGGCGGCCGCGGCGGCGCGCCGGCGGGCCGCGCTCGATGCGGGCTCGATCCGCAGCGCAGTGGCGCGGTCGGCCGCGACCGGGACGCCGGCATAGACCATCCGGGCCGCGGCTTCGCTGCTTTCGAGATCGTGCAGCGGACGCCCCGCCGGCGGACAGCAATCGGGGCCACTGCAATCCAGGCACAGATAGGCCGCCGGGGTGCGTACCCACGCGGCGGCGATCGGCAGGCTCGCGCCGAATCCCGCGCGGATCCGGTCGACCGCCACGTAGGCGCGACGGCGGGCGGCGTCGGCCAAGCCCGCAGCGTCGGCCAAGCCCGCGGCGTCGGCCGCAAGCGGGTCGTCCACGTAGACGGCGGCGAGCACCGCGCCGGCGCCGTCGAGGGCGAACTGCTGCCGCAGCGCGGCCGTGAGTTCGTCCGCGATGCCGGGCTCGGACAGATCGGCGAGGTCGATCCGGGCCACCAGACCGACCTCCCCGCGGGGCGGGCGGAGACCGACCAGGACGAGGCTGTTGCTCGGGTGAAAACCGAGCCGATACGGAATCAGGGCGAGGATGTCGGCCGGGCGGCTGGTTCGGAGCGTCGTGTTCATCGCCCCATCCCAGCGCCGATTCCGGCGCCGCCGGCACCTCGCGGGCGACCTGTGGACAACGCGAGGCCCTGTGGTCGAGGCTGCATCGCGGAATTGCACACGTTTGACGCCTGCCGGTCCCGGCCCGCTACCGTGACGTCGTGCCTGGGGCCGATGCGACGTCGTCCGCGCGCGCCTGCCGGCGCGGCGCGCCGCTCGCTGTGACCGGCCCGCTCCTCGTCGCCGTCCTGGTGGGAATGCTGCCCCTGGCCGGGTGCGCCGAGGAGACCCCGGTCGGCGGGCAGACCCAGGCCTTCGGCGCCGCGACGTCCGGCCCGCCCGGCACGCCCCTGCCGGAGTACGACCCGAGCACGCAGGTGGGTGCGCTCGCGAAGGGTTTTCCGGCGAAGACGATTCCGGTCCCCGAGGGCGCCGAGATCCTGGCCAGTTCGGCCGGCCCGACGGCCGACGGAACGCTGTGGTCCGCCACCCTGAATGTGAAATCGGACCGACCGACGGCCGAGGTCGCGGCCTTTTTCGCCGGGCGTCTGGCCGCCGCCGGGTTCGCGCCGGGCCCGGGACGAGCCGCCGGCGGGATGTCCTCCATGGTGACGTATGTCCGCCAGACGTCGGGAAAGCCCACCGAATCGGTCCTGGTCGGCGTGCTGGACGACGGGACCGACCGACTTGTGACGGTCAGTGCGCGCGTCGTCCCCGGCGCCGTCGAATAGGCTGAGCCGCGTGCCGGAACGACTGACCACACCCGTCGCCGCGCTCGTCGATCGGGAGTCGGTCCGAACCGACGTCGACCGAGCGCTGTTCGCCGCCGCCAGTACCCTGCGAGCCGAACTCGGCCCCGTCGGGCCCGACGCCGGCGCGCTCGCCGACGCGACCGACGCCCTGCTCTCGGGCGGCAAGCGGCTGCGCGCCGCGTTCTGCTACTGGTCCTGGCGGGCGCACGGCGCCCCGCCGGACGACTCGGCGCGGCCCGCCGTCATCCGGGTGGGCGCCGCGCTCGAGTTGTTTCAGGCGTCGGCACTCTTCCACGACGACGTGATGGACGCCTCGACGCTGCGCCGCGGCCGGCCGACCGCCCACCTGGCGTTCGCCGCCCGGCACACCGCATCGGGCTGGCTCGGCGACGCGGACCGGTTCGGCGAGAACGCAGCCATCCTGCTGGGCGACCTCAGCCTGATCGCCAGCCATCGCGAACTGGCGGATGCGGTGACCGACCTGCCGGACCCGATCCGCCGGAATGCCCATGGGATCTTCGGCGCGATGCAGACCGAGGTCACCGCCGGGCAGTATCTCGACATCCTCGGTCAGGCCCTGCCCTGGGGTGAGGATCCCGACGAGGACGAGGCGCGCGCGCGGGCGATCATCCGGTCGAAGTCGGCCCGGTACTCGGTGGAACAGCCGATCGCCCTGGGCGCCGTCCTGGCCGGCGCACCTTCGGCCGCGGTCGACGCCGCCCGTCGGTTCGGGCTGCCGCTCGGCGAGGCCTTCCAGTTGCGCGACGACCTGCTCGGCGTCTTCGGCGATCCCGCGACCACCGGCAAGCCCGCCGCGGACGACCTGCGCGAGGGAAAGCGGACCGTGCTGGTGAACCGCGCCCTGCGGGTCGCTTCCCCCGGCCAGCGGGCGACGCTCCTGACCCACCTCGGCGACGCCGGGCTGGACGACGCCGCCGTCGCCGACCTGCGCGCGATCCTGGTCGAGACGGGGGCGGCCGCCGCCGTCGAGGCGATGATCGGGCGACTCGCCGAGCAGTCGTTCGCCGCGCTGCGCGCGGCCGATCTCACCGAGCCGGGGGCGACGATGCTCGCCGAACTCGGCGACGCCGCCGTCCGCCGCGTCGCCTGACCCGGCTCAGCCCAGCGCCTGCGCGGCCTGCCGCACGCGCGCCTTGCGGCCCGCCAGCAGCGAATCGATCGGCCGCTCCCCCAGGTCCGGCGAGGGCTCGAAGAGCCAGACGAGGATCTCCTCGTCCGTTAGTTTGAGGTCCGTCAGCACCGTGATGGTGCCGTGCAGGGTACTGAGCACCGCCGACGCCGGCCGGTCGCCCGGCTCGTCGGCCGCCGCGTCCGCCGCCTCACCCACCCGACCGGCCGACGGGGTCGGCCGCACCGGGTTGGCCGGATCCGCGAGGTGGGCCGGGACGAGGAAGTCGGCGGGAATTTGGTAGGTCCGCGGCTTTCCCCGAGCCATCCCGACGACCCGCCGCTCCTGGACGATGCGCCGGACCTTGCCGACCTCGATGCCCAGGGCCTCGGCCACATCCGGGAGGGTCAGCCAGCGCGTGATCAGCCCGTCCGGGCTCGTGCGTTGCTCCACGGCCCCAGCCTATGCCGCCCCGCCGCGTCGGTGGGCGCGCGCCATCATCGGCGCGTTCCGACAGGCCGCCTAGACTGCCCACGTGGCCGGCGTGACGACAGATCCGCTCGTAGGCCGTCTGGTCGACGGTCGATACGAGGTCGTCGCGCGCGTCGCCCGCGGCGGCATGGCGACGGTGTACCGCGCCGTCGATCGACGGCTGGATCGCGACGTCGCGCTCAAGGTCCCACACCCACACCTGGCGGAGGGACCCGCCGGCGAGGCATTTGTGGCACGGTTCCAGCGCGAGGCGCGCTCCGCCGCCCGGCTCGCGCATCCGGGCCTGGTCGCTGTCTACGACCAGGGCATCGACGGCGAGACGGCGTACATCACCATGGAGTACGTCCCCGGCAGCACCTTGCGCGAGATTCTCCGTCGCGAGGGCACCCTGCCCGTGGGCTGGGTGCTCGACCTGCTCGTCGCCGTGCTGGACGCCCTGGGCGCGGCCCACCGCGCCGGCCTCGTGCACCGCGACATGAAGCCGGAGAACGTCCTGATCGATGCCGACGGACGGGTCAAGGTCGGCGACTTCGGGCTTGCCCGGGCGGTGAACGAGGCCACGTCGACGTCCACGGGGACGGTGCTGGGCACGGTCGCCTATCTCAGCCCCGAACTGATCGCCCACGGGACGTGCGACGCCCGCACGGACATCTACGCCGTCGGGGTCCTCGCCTACGAGGCGCTGGTCGGCGCGGTGCCGCACGCGGGTGAATCCCCGATCCAGGTCGCCTTCGCCCACATCAACACCGATGTGCCGGCGCCATCGGCCACCGCGGGCTGGCTGCCGCCGGAGATCGACGACCTGGTTTGCGCCCTGGCCGCCCGCGACCCCGCCGATCGGCCGACCGACGCCGACGCCGCGGCCGCCCTCGTGCGGTCCACCCGCGCCGAGCTCCGGCCCGAGGACCTCGCCCGGCGCGTCGACGCCGTGCGGCCGGTGCCGGCCGCCCGCCTCGTCGCCGCCGACGGCGGCCCGAACGGGGCCGGTCCGGGACAACCCGCGCCGACCACGCGGATCCCGATCGGAACCGGGCCGGCGGAGCCGGCCGACATCGGCGCCACCGGACTCGGGGTCACTCGCCGCTTCGAGGGACTGGCCCCCGCTCTTGCCGGGCCGGCTCTTGGGGCGGCCCTCGCCGGCGCACGCGAGCCGGGCTCGCCCACCATGACGGCGGGCCGGCCGCCGGCCGGCGCGGCGAGTTCGGGCGCGCCGCGTCCCGGCG
>JAVBMU010000130.1:0-32137 GCA_031552185.1 Cellulomonadaceae bacterium
AGCGCGGCGGTGGGCGGGTGCCGCAACGCGCCGGGGGGCGGGCCCCGCAGCGCGGCGGCGGTCGGCGCGGCGCGGCGCGGCCGAAGCTGCCCCGGATGCTCCGCCTCGGCCTGCCCCGGGACCCGAACGCCTCTCGCAACGTCACCGGCTTCCTGGTCACCGCCGTCGTGACGGTCCTGGTGACCCGGGCGATCCTGGCGGCGTCGGGCTACCCGCAGGTGTCCACCGGCAATCTGCATATCGCCCACGTCCTGTGGGGCGGGCTGGCGATGGCCCTGGCCGTGGTGCTGCTGCTGACCTTCATCGGGCCGGTCGTGCGGCCGCTCGCCGCGGTGCTCGGCGGCATCGGCTTCGGGCTGTTCGTGGACGAGGTCGGCAAGTTCGTCACCGCCGACCACGACTATTTCTACGAGCCGACCGCCGCCCTGGTGTACGGGATCGTCGTCGCGATGGTGCTGATCGCCGAACTCCTGCACGGTCGGCGCGCCCCGCACCCCGCGGAGCTGCTGGCCGCCGCCACCGACCGGGCGGTCGCCGGCGTCGCCGGCGGCTTCGCGCCCGGGGCGCGGGCCGAGGCCGAGCGGCTCGCCCGCCGGGGCGCCGACGCCCCGACCGCACCCGAGGTCCGGGCGCTGATTGACGCCGTGCCCGAGAGTTCCGGCTGGCTCCTGGATCTGGTTGCGGCCGTGAGCTCGCGGGTGGACCGCGCGCTGCGCCGGGCCGCGTCCCGGCCGCGCGTCGACTGGGGGCTGGCCTGGGTGCTGCTGATCGCCTCCGGGGCGTCCATGCTGGCCGGGATCGGGTCGTTGATCGCGCTGCTCGCCGGTTGGGATGTGCCGTGGTGGATCAGCGCGGGGGCGGTGCTCTCCGGCGGGATCTGCCTGCTCGTCGCATTGCGCGGGCTGCGGCGCATCGACACCGACCCGCGGGGCGCGGCGGTCAGCCTGCGCCGGTCCGCGCTGGTAAACCTGCTGATCACCCAGATCCTCGTGTTCCGGATTCTGGAGTGGGCTGCCGTCGGGATGGCCCTGGCGAACCTGATCGCCTTCGCGGTGCTCGACATCCGGCTGAACCGGCCGGCCCCGGCCGCCCGGTACGCCGGCAAGCTCGGTCCGGGCGTGCCGCTCGGGCCCGCGGAGGACGATGACGACCCGCCGGCCGACACGGGCGTCTACCGTTCCGAGGACGGCAATGTTCGCCGGGTGACCTGGACGGGCGCCGGGACCGGCGCGCCGGGGGTGGGACCGGCCGCCCCGGCGGCGGGGGAGCCGGGCGCCCCGGCGGGGGAGCCCTCGCCAAGCCGTCCCTACTGACCCGCCCTGCTGACCGTCCCTGGGGACTGTCCCTACTGACCCGCCCGTACCGACCCGGTCGGCTCGGCGTCCGACGACGGCGGCTGGAGCGCCGTCGGCACCACCACGAAGTGGGAGTCCGGCGTGAAGCCCGCCCGATTCCGCGGCAGGTCCTGGATGAAGTATCGGTGCACCGCCCCGGCCGGCGTCACGCCGACGACGCCGATCGGGGCGTTCGCGGATCCCTCGACCTTTGCCCGGGCCAGGACGAGGAGCGAACCGTCGGCCGTGATCGCCGCGTCAAGTACGGCAAAGCCCGCCGAGCCCGTCTCCGGCCAGCCGAGGGCGACGGCGATGTCCTGCCACGTCGTCGGCGGCTGCTGCGCTTGGAGACCCGCCGGACCGGTCGCGCTCGCCACCCAGGTGAGGCGGTCCGTCGGCTTGGCCATCCGCTGCGTCCACCCATTCCCGCCGGCCGAGATGATGGCCGGCAGTTCGCCCCCGGTCCCGCTCGCCGGGACGACGGCGACGATCCGGGTGCCGTCGGTCTTCACCGCGGCCGCGGTGCCCGCGACCTGCACGGCCGTGGGGACCACCTCCAACGGTGCCCAGCGGACCGCGCCCTTCGGATCGATCACGGGCGTGCCCGCGGATTTCGCGCCCGGGATGTCCTGGCAGAAACTCCGGTCGGTCAGCGTGACCGTGCACCACGAACTCGACGAGGTGGGCGGCTTGCCCGGCTCCGCGTTGACCGTGTTCATCCGGACCAGGTCCTCGCGGCCCACCATGGCGGGCGTCTGATTCGGCGCCCGGAGATTGGTTCCTCGGCCGGTGGCGAGGTCCTTGATACCCGACTTCGTCGGCACCGTCGTCCCGCCCGAGCCGCCCGGCGCCAGGGCGCCGTACCAGCGCTGGGCCGTGGAGGCGTCGTCGGGCGCCAGGACGGCGCCGTTCACCGACGCCGGCTGGGCCGTCACCGTTGCCGTATCGACCGCGACGGGGCAGGTCGCCGTGACCTGCCCCGTCGGGAGCGAGACCAGGTAGTACTTCGACGCGCTCGCCAGCAACAGCACCGGGCTGGTGCCCAGTCTCACCTTCGGCCACGTGCAGGTCGAGACCGGGGCCGGCGCCGCGCCGCTCGCTGGGCCCTTCGGTGTGCTGCGGGGCGAGCCCGTTGGTGAGGCTGTTGGCGATCCGCCGGCCGACGACGTCGAGCTGGTCGGCGCGGGGGTCGTCGAGGGGTTCGACGACGCTCCCGGAGTCGAGTCGCAGCCGGCCGTGGCGACGATCATGCCGACGACCGCCAGGCCGGCGAGGGCCGCCGTGAGGCGGCGAGCGACGGGCACGGCCATTGCTCCCCCAGGGGATCGCGGCGGCTTTTCTCGAAGCTAGCACCGGGCGGGGGCGCACAACACCGGGGGTTCGGCGGGTGGCGCGGGGGTGGGGGGCGGCGCCGGAGCGGGGTGGCGCGTGACCGCCGCCGCGCTGGAAAGGAGTCGGTCCAGCGCCGCTGGTGGGGTAGTATCTTGGCTGGTTCCTGAGACGGCCTGCGGCACCACCGCAGCGACCCGACCGGGACGCCACGGGCTGTGGCGCAGTTTGGTAGCGCACTTGACTGGGGGTCAAGGGGTCGCAGGTTCAAATCCTGTCAGCCCGACGTATCAGGCCTGGTGAAACGGTGTTTTCACCAGGCCTTAGGAGTACCTGGAGTGGCCCATGCCACCAAAACGCCACCAAAACCCCTCCGGAACGGGCTCCCAGAGCCCCGACCGGGGAGCACGGCTCGCGACGTCGCGCAGCCGATGGCGATGGTCTGTCGTCCTTCGCACACCTGGTGTTCATGAGCACGAACACGGCACCCGCGGGCGACGCGGGCGGTGCGACGAGCCCGCACACGACGGTCGGCGGCCTGGAGCCGCTGCTGAGCATCGAGACGCTGGCGGAGTATGTCGGTGTCCCGGTGGTGACGATCTGTGGGCTGCTGAGGTGGCGTATGCCGTGATGCCACTAGCCTCGCGGTCACGACCCGTTCTGTTCTGAGGTAGGCCATGGGTAACGAGATCCAACTGATCAGCGATGGCGACGGGCTCGCCGTGTTTGGTGAGGAAGGCGTCGTCGACCAGTTCCTCACGTCGCAGGGCTTGTCTGCGGGAGTGGCTCTTGCGCCGAAGGGTCCCGGCACGACACTAGGTGCAGCCGGCGCGGCTATGCAGGCGGGCGGCACGATCGCTGCGGAGTCGGGCCGTTGGCTGAGACTGACCGGGGAGTCTGCGCGCAAGGTGAAGGACCTCGGACTGATGCCGACGAAAACACCGGGCATCAGCCATGTGGTGATCGGCCGGCCCGGCGACATCCAGGCGTGGATCCAGGTCGCATCCACGCCCGGCACCCTGGCTGCGACGTTCGCCAACCCCGCCGCACTGGCCAGCATCGGCACGCTAATGGCGCAGCGCCAATTGCAGCAGTCGATCGACGAGCTCAAGGAGTACCTCGCGCAGATCGAGGAGAAGGTCGACGACATCCTGCGCGCCCAGAAGGACGCGGTCATCGCGGACATGATCGGCGTAGACCTCGTCGTCGAAGAAGCAATGACGGTCCGTGACGAGGTCGGCCGGGTCTCCGAGGTGACGTGGTCGAAGGTGCAAGCCGGTGCCGCGACCATCGCGAAGACACAGGCTTACGCGCTGCGGCAACTCGACGCGCTCGCCGAGAAGCTCGAACGCAAGACCGACATGGGTGAGCTCATCAAGGCGACGAAGGATGCCGAGGCGAGAGTCCGTGAATGGCTCGCAATCATCGCTCGCTGCTTTCAGCTCCAGGACGCGCTCGGAGTTCTGGAGCTCGACCGGGTCCTCGACGGCTCCCCAGAGGAGCTCGACCGGCACCGCATTGGGCTACAGGTGGCGCGGAAGAACCGGGTTGACGTCATCGCCCGCACGACTGCGACCCTGATCGATCGCATGAACGAGGCGTCGAACTGGGCCAACTCGAAGGTGTTCCTCAACCCGTTCGAGTCCCCAGCAGTAGTTCGGTCGAGCAATAGGGTCGTAACCGCTGTCGGTGATTTCCAGACACGCGTTG
Organism: Cellulomonadaceae bacterium; assembly: GCA_031552185.1. Lineage (GTDB taxonomy): Bacteria > Actinomycetota > Actinomycetes > Actinomycetales > Cellulomonadaceae > JAVBMU01. The sequence goes on from JAVBMU010000130.1 coordinate 4,374, forward strand.
GGATCGAGTCATCCGAAGGCGCAGCCGACGCGCGGCGGTGGGTGGATGCGGCCGTTGACGTGCGTGACAGGACCCTGGACGCCGGCGCAGAAGGAGTGGCGGGTGCCAGGCGCCTTGGGGTCGATGGCCTCGACCGGGCAGTCGCAGCGAAGGGCAAGGCACTCGTTGCAGGAGCCCGAGGGGTTCGGGCGAGCAAATGAGGCTGCCGGTAAGTTCCTCGGCGGGATCGTCGAACGTGCCCGTCGACGACGCGGTGCAGATGAGGACAGCAACACAGACAGTTGAGACAGCGTTCGCGTTGGTAGGACCGGGAGCCGTGGTCGCCGGTGGTGACGGTGTCGGTGAACTCGTCGCGCTCGCCGATGAGGGCGGACAGGTCTTGCAGGTCCCGGGCCGAGGAGCTTCCGCCGAGGATGACCTTGGTGATGGACGCATTCCAGATGGCTCCGGCGGCGTGGTCGCCCCACTGGTCGCGGGCCTGGGACAGCGACTGCAGCACGGGCATGGTGGTGATGCCGGTGCCGCCGCCCTCGGCCATCAGCATGGGTAGGGATGGCAGGGGGGCGAGGTGCCGATCTCGTCGAGGGCGAGCAGCAGCGGCGGGTCGAGCCGGGCGCCGGGGGAGGCGGCGGCCAGGTGCCGGGCGGTCTCGACGAGGTCCTCGATGAATGCCGCGACCAGGGGCCAGGAGGCCGAGCCCCCTGAAGCACGGTGCGGGTCTTGACTTCCCAGAACCCGCCGGACTCGACCCCGCCCTTGGACAGCCCGGTCGCCGAGGCCAGGCCGGCGGCGCGGATCATCGCGGTCAGCGGGTTATGGCACCCGCGCACCGGAGACCACCGCAGGCCGGAGGGAAGTCCGTCGGCAAGGTGCTGGGGGTCGAACACGGCGACCGGTCCGCGGCTGTAGTACTAGACGCCTCGACGAAGCGTGCCGGGGCCGCGCTCGGCCGGATGAGGAGTCAAAGCGTGTCGACGCGGTCAGTTTCGCGGGTACATGGCGCGGAGGTCCGGGAGGTCGACATGCGCTCCGAGCAGCATGCGACCGAATGTGGCCAGCGGTGCCTTGTCGCGCTGGCGGGGGTCGGTCGCGTTGGCCAGGACGAGCGCGTCGCGGAAATACGGTGATGACACCGCGAAGGGGGTGTTGTCGGTCGTGACGCCGAGGCTGCGCAGATGTTTGATGGCGTAGGCCGCGATCGCCCGCGTGTTGCCCTCTCGGAACGGATGCACTTGCCAGATCGAGGAGGTGAACCGAAGGACGTGTGCCACGGCGTCGGCGTCGTCCTTGGGCACGAAGCCGTCGGTGTTTTCTTGGTCGAACTCCCAGCGCAGCGTCGCCACAATCTCGGCTGCGGATGTGTAGGCGACGCTGCGACCTCCGAGCACGGGCTCGGCCTTCGAGATGTTCTCGGTCCGGAACCGCCCCTCCCACCGTCGGTCGGGCAACAGTCCATCGAAGATTCGACCGTGAACCGCAGCAAGGGCTCCGGGTGAAAGCGTGAAACCGGGCTCCGCCACGATCTGCGCGATGCGCACGGCCGCGACGTCGGCCTCGTGCGACCTGGGATCACGCGAGGGTGAGGCGGCGTGGTAGCGGTCGAGTTCGGCGACCACCTGCTCGTAGCCGACGCGGCCGGCGACCTGCTCGGCCATGAGTTTGTAGGCGACCGGCGTCGGTTCGAGGCCGTCGATCCGCTGCAGACCCGCCCCGACATCCCAGACCGCCTGCCGTTGCTGCGGTGTGCTCTCGTCGGGCAGCACGTCGTAGGGCCGGTCATCATCCGCCGGTTCCTCGACCTTGCCCCTGCCCAGGTTGCTCATTTGACCATTGTCCCTTGCACCGGCCCTCCGGTCCGGTAGACATGGCGCTGCGCTCGGGAGACAGCCGCAGGCCGGGGGCGGCCCGGGCGCCGTGCTCGATCGGATCAAAGCGGACGCGACCGCCGGCGCGTGGCCCCGGCCTGCTCCGACCGGGATGGATGACGTGGTCCTGCAGGTGATGGCCCTTCCTGCCCGCCCTAGTTTGTTGTGCCTGCCGCGAGCGGAAGGCATGCGCTTTCGCCCGCGATGACGGTGCCGCCGCCGCCGGAGAGGATGTAGACCGATCCGCCGTATTGGTCGGTGGCTGACATGCCCTTGGCGTCGCCGATTTGGCGCGGTGTGATCCCCAGGCCGCGTTCCTCCCAGGAGGCTCGGACCTTTGCGAGCATCGCATCGACATCCTCGACGGGGGGTCCGGTGAGTCGATCGAGGAAGAAGGAGCCCTTGCCCGGAGCGTCACTGCATGTGAGGGGGCCGACGCGTTCGATTTCGCGCTTGAGTGTGAGCCCCGTTGCGGTCGCTCCCGCGTCCTGGGCTGCGACGAGTTCGTTGCGCGCCATTTCTGCGCTGATCCCCATATCCCTGCTCTTCCCGTTCCAGACAACCACGCCCGCCACCACGATGCCCAGGACACCCAAGACGGCGAGGATCCATCTCGCCTGGCGCGTCCCGGTCGGCTTCACCACAACTCCTTGAACGAATCGACCCCCCGCCCCGCGCGACATCCAGCGGCAGACCGGCCTGCGTCCGCAAGACATCTCCGAATCCGAGCGGTGTCCCGGTGGTCAGGTTCTCGGGGCGATCAGTGACCACGGATGCTATGTTCCACAACGATTCGCTGTTCGCCCTGTAGTACTCCGAGTGCCCGGTTGACTCCAGCGTGTGCCCGTCGGCAAGGGGATGGAACCCGCCGTCGGTCTGGAAGGTTGTCACGCCGGGCATCCTCGCCGGATCGGGGCCGAAGGCGTTCAGGTCGGCGACGAATTCGTTCTTCGCTTCGCCGACGTACACGTGGCCGGCACCGACACCAAAGCTCCCGGCGTTGTCCAAGCCCACGGGTGACCCGAACAGCATCCAGTCGTCCACCGGGACATGCCCGGCCTCACCACTGGCGGCCATCCCCGAGACCAGCGATCCGTAGGAATGCCCAAGCACTGTCAGGTGCGGATCGTTCCCCTGGACACCGTGGACCGCCTGCAAGCCGTTGAGGGTCGCCGCCAGCTTCGGGGCGCCGGCTTCGGCGAATGCCGCCGTCGCGACCTGCGCGCCGCTCGGGGCGTTGTACCCGATCCACGCCAACGTCGCTGTAGCGCCCGTCTTGTCGCTGTTGCCGAGCTCGATGTCGTCGGCGAGCACAGCTAGGCGCGCGGCGTTGTTGGAGATTGCGCCCATGTAGTTCGTGACGTGCGAGCCCATTCCGGGCACGAGGACTGCGACGTTCCGTGCGGTGTCCAGGTCGCCGAACCCGATGACGGCAAGACCCGGCATCGAGGTATCCAGTTGGTACAAGGATGAAGCCACCCCTCGCTCATTTCGCAGTTGCCGATCGATGGCTTCCAGCATGGCAAGCCGCGCCTTCGCGCTCGCCAGGGCCATCTTGGCCGCGACCATCGCGAGACCGGCCGCGCCCTCCACCGGGCCCAGCAGTTCGGGGCGACCGAACGGGTCGGGCGGTGCGAACGGGTCGCCGAGGCGGGCCTGCAAAGCGGCGATCTCGGCGCGTTCCGCCGCGAGCGCGTCAGCGAGAACAGCCCGATTGGCCCGGTCCCGGAACGCGGCCGGGACGCCATCGAGATTCCCGATCCGACCTGGGGACACTTCGATCAACCGTTCGCGCTCGGCGTCGGTCAGTGAGGCCCACCAGGCGGCGACCCGTTCCGGGTCGGTGCCCGCGCGGGGGACCGCGCGCGTCTCGATCGCACCCACCATGCCTGCGAGTCTGCCGGGGGTTCTGTGCTCGGCGGTCAGTGCTCGCAACGCGCGGGCGGCGTCGCGGTCGGCCTCTGTTGCGGCGCGCAATGCCTCCCGGGCCATCGTCTGCGCGTCGGCGCACGCCGACCCCTTGGCCGCGTGCGCCGATGGTGACCACATCACCGTGACGCCCACCGGGAAGACGGGCTCGGGCGGCGGCTGAACGGACCCGTCCTCGCCCATCACGCCGTCGTTGTCCAGGGCTACGTCCCGGGCGCGTACCAGCAGGTCCCGGGCCGCCTGGAACGCTTCCCCGCCCGAAGCGAGCGCGCGCGCGGCCAGGCCCAGGTTCTCCGACACCTCCCGGAGTCGGTCCCGATGGCGCCGTGCGGCGAGCGCGGCAGCAGTCCCACCCTCGGACTGCCACACCACTTCGAGCCGACTGATCTGCGTGGTCAGGTTGGACTCGGCATCCTCGACCGAAGCCCGCACTCGGCGCAAGGCCGCCGCCGACTCGTTCAGCGCGCCAGGTCGCCAGTTCGTCAATCCGCTGACCGTCATGCTCATACCGGTCGTCCGCCCAAACCCGACCCGAGGCTGCGCGCTTGCGAGACGGCCCAATCCTCCGTGGCGTTGTAGTCCGCCGCCGATGCCTCCGCCTCCGTCGCCCACTCGTCAACACCCGCGCGAAGACGTTCGATCATGCCGACCGTCTCGCTCACGTATCCATCAAGCGCATCCACGATCTCCGGCGCGCCCGGCAACGCCGCGCGGACGCTCGCGGGTACGCCCTCCAATGGCACCAATTCGACAACTTCGGCCGCATCACGAAACCGGCGCCGCGATGGACCGTACTGCTCCCGGGTCAACCTCCACACCGCCACCCCCAGACTGATGAGCCGGAAAAGAACGACTCTACCGATTCGCGCCCGGCTCACCGACGTTTTCCACAGGGACTGACCGCAGTGGCGGTGCCCGACTTCTACCGCGCTCTGGGAGCAGCGACCGTCCCGCACCTCGGCGACCGGTGAGACGGTCCGGATCGAGACCGGATTCGGGCCCAGCCGCTCGGTGCCCGTCTGGCACCCTGTGCATGTGTGCGAATCGTTGAACGACCGTGCCGCCCCCTCGCCCCCACCGTCGATGCCATGACGACGGCCGCGCGTCGGCGGGCGCCCCGCGACGAAACGGGGCGCTACGCCGTGATCTACCCCGCGATTGCCGAGGCGGCCCGGCGGCTGGGAGCTGACGCCGTCGGGCTGGTCGACGTCGGTCGATCGGCCGGTTTCAATCTCCAGGTCGATCGGGTGGGCATCGCCTACCGGAAGCGGGATCGCACCACCATGACCCTCGGCGACCCGGCGTCGCCGGTGCGGGTCTCGGCCGCCCTGGTGGGGGGCCGGCCGGTCCCGACCGGCGCGATCCCGAGCGTCGTCGCCCGCGTCCTCCTCGCCGTCGACCCACTCGATGTGACGGACGATGCCGACGCGCGGTGGCTCCGCGCGGGCCCGCCGCCCGATCGGCCCGAGGGCGCCGCGCGGCTCGACGCCGAACTCGCCCTGGCGGCGGGTGCCCCGCCGCGGTTGGTCCGCGGCGACGTCGTGGATCGGTTGCCCGACGCCGTCGCCCAGGTGCCCGACGGCGCGCTGCCGGTCGTGCTGACGACCTGGACGCTGTCGCGGCTTCGGCCGGCGCGGCGCGGCCGGTTCCTGGACCGGTTGGGCGCGGCGGCCGCCGGCCGGGCGTCGGCCTGGGTGGCGGTCGAGGGGGTCGGGGTCGCGCCCGGAGTACCGACCCTGGGTGACCGGCCGGCGTCCGGGCACAGCATCATCGGCCTGACGACCCTCGACGGGTCCGCCCGGCGCACCGAGGCGCTCGGCCGCTGCTGGTCCCGCGGCCGCTACCTGGCGTGGTTGCCGACCGCTCCGGGCAACAGCGAGCGAATCGCGTGAGCCGCGTCCGGCCGCCGTGTCGACGCCGGCGCCGGCGCGATGGGGGAGCTCGGCGAAGTGTGAGAGTGTCGGGGTATGGATCGTGCTGTGAGCGGACTCGGCAGCCGTCCAGGTCCCGGGTCCGCTGTTCTGCCCCTGCACTGGATGGCTCACTGGCAAGGCTCGGGCGACGGATCGCCCCAACCACCGGCCGAGGCGATGGCGGGGCTCCGGGCACTGCGGGATGACTTCGCCCGACTGCACATGCATTATCAGGCCGGGATCCAGGAGGTGCTGACGAAGGTCGACATCCTGCGGCAGGAATTCGAGACGACCAACGACTACAGCCCGATCGAGCATGTGCGGTCTCGGCTCAAGTCGACCGAGAGCCTGCTGGCGAAGGCGGCCCGGCAGGGGATCGGCCCGGAGATCGCGCAGATCCGCGCTCAGATCAAGGACATCGCCGGCATCCGGATCACCTGCAGCTTCGTCTCGGATGTGTACTGGATCGCCCGGATGCTCAGCGCGCAGACCGACCTCACGGTGCTCGCCACCAAGGACTACATCGCGCGCCCGAAGGCGAACGGCTACCGATCGCTCCACCTGATCGTCGAGGTCCCGGTGTTCCTGTCCACCCACACCGAGCAGGTTCCGGTCGAGTTGCAGATCCGCACGACGGCGATGGACTTCTGGGCGTCGATGGAGCACAAGCTGCACTACAAGTACCCGAGCGACATGCCCGCCGAGTTGGCCCGCGAGATCGACGACGCCGCCCGGGTGGCCGCCGACCTCGACGAACGCATGGACCGTCTGCGCGAGAAGATCCGGCCGATGCCGGCCGCGGAGCACCACGAGCGCTCCTGGGTGTGATGTGGCAGGGCGGGAACCCGCCCGTCGGAGGTAACCGCGCAGACGTCCGCCGGATGGGGCGGGCACGACGGCGGCCCGAGCCCGCGGGGGCTCGGGCCGCAATCAGCTCCGTTCGGGTCGCGCCGCGTCGCTACGCCGGCGGCTGCTGCGGCGGGGCCGAGTTCGGATCGGTCGGCTGGGGATACGGCGGCAGGGCCTGAGTGGGGGCCGGCTGGGGCGCCGTCCCGGGTGGCGGATACGCGGCCGGCGCCGATCCGGGCGTCGCCCAGCCGGGCTGTGGATATCCGGGCTGAGCCCCGTACTGGCCGGGCTGAGCCCCGTACTGGCCGGACGCCGGGGCTACCGGCTGCGGGTAGGTGGGCTGCGCCATCGGGCCGGACGGGCGGGGTGCGTAACCTTGCGCGGCCGGATCGTAGCCGGCCGGCGGAGCGTCATCGGCCGGCGGCGGCGCGAAGCCCGCGGGAGCGCCGAACTGGCCCGGGGCGGAAGCCGCCGGGGCGGCCTTCTTCTTGCGCAGGACCAGGAAAAGCACGACGGCCCCGAGCACGACGAGCGCCCCGACGGCGGCGGCGATGATCCACCACGAGAAGCCGGAGTCGCTCTTCGCCGACTCGGTGTCGGCCGTCCCGGCGACGCCGGCAGCGCCTTCGGCGGTGGGCGGGGTGGACGCTTCGGCCTTGCCCGTGTTCTCCGGCTTCGATGCGCCATTCGGTTTCGCGGAACCGGTCGCCTGCATCTCCAGCGCCTTGTCCACGGGGACATTCCACGTCACGGTGTGCCCGGTCACGGTGCCGTTGGAGTTCTTGACCTCGCCCGGGAACTCGATCGCGATGGTCATCTTCATTTGCTTGAGGAGCGCCTTCGTCGTCTCGTCCGGCGCCTCGCCCATGGTGCCGGTCATGTCGAACCTGCCGGTCACAACGTACTCGTCGCCTTCCCGTTTGATCGAGAGGCTGCTGTCCTCGGAATCTCCGCCGACGTCGTCCAGCGGCGTATTGTGGAGGATGTACTTTTCGCCGGTGTAGCCGTCCTGGTGATACGGCTCGACGTCGGCACCATCCGGGGCGAAGGTGCCGTCCCCGGCACTCTGCTTCATTTGCTGCCATAAATCTTCGGGCGTTTGACCCGCCGCCTCGGCGACGGAATCAGAGATGGCGAAGACCATGAAGCCGCTCGCCGTGTCGTCGGGCTCGAGCTTGATTGCGATGTCCATCCGGAAGCAGCCGGACAGAGCCAGCGCGAGGATGCCGATGAGCGCGAGGAGGCCCGCGCGCCGCCGGACTTTGTTGTCGGGTTTCATGGCGCCCAGCGTGCCTGTTTTCGGCGTGCCTGTCATCTTCGTCCTTTCGCCGTAACTCGCCGATCCGGCGCAGGTCGGGTGATGGGGGTTCGGTTGCGGGCCCGGAACGCGTCGTTCCTCCTGTTACGGGCAGGGGATAGGCCGCCAAGTTTTACCCCCCGGCGCATAGGCACGGCACCCGGTGTATTTGCTCGACCCGCCGCCCGAGGATCCGCCAGTGGAGCCGCCCGAGGACGAGCCCTTCCTGGCGGCAGAACCGGACGATGATCCGGACCCACCCGAGCGGTTCGAGCCGGAACGCAAGGTGGAACCGCCGGACTGCGCCGCCGCCCGCCGGGCCGCGGCCTTGCGCTCGGCTTCCGCCCGCGCCTTGCGCTCGGCTTCCGCGCGGGCCTTCTTCGCGGCCGCTTCCCGGGCCTTCTTCTCGGCTTCGATGCGGACCCGCTCAGCAGCCAAGCGGCGGCCCACGATCTCCTCGGCAGCGAGCAAGTTGCTCGTGGCATTCCGGACCTTCTGGAGCACCAGGTGCTTATTGCCGTCCCAGGCGAGGAAGGTGTGGTCACCGGGCGCCCGGCCGATCAAGTTGGTGCCCACCGCGATGCCCGTGGTGACCTTCTCCAGGTAGGACTCATAGTCGAGCACCGCTGCTCCCTCGGCCGGCGCCTGCGCGGCGATCCGGGCGGCCTCTTGCCGATAGTCGAGCACCGCGTGGACGAAGGTGCACTCGATACCGGGGTCGAAGACGCCCACCTGCTCGTGTTGTGCCTGCTGCCAGGCCGCCAGCACGTCGGGGTAGAACCGCTTGTTGGGCGGGTATACCACCGGCCTGCCCAACCCGGCCGCCGCGATCTGTGCGTTGACCAGCTGATCGTCCTTGATCACCCCCGCGAGGACGCGGCCGTACCGGTCCTCGCGCTCAATGTCGTATTCGAGACTGATCTCGGTGCCCGCCGGGAGGATTCGCCTGAGGTACGCGGTAGCTTCGGGACCCAGGCATTCGGTCTCCTCATCGGGATCGACGGACTCCGGGGCGTCGATGTTCAGCAGGCGCACCCGAAATCGGTCGTCGCCCTGTCGGACGTCGATCGTGTCGCCATCGACGACCCGCGTGACGTACGTGTTGTTGTTCTCCACCACCGCTGCTACCGCTGTGGTGCCACCGACCGCAACGATGGCGACCATACCCAGCGTGAGGGCGTACCGCATGACCGTCACTCCCTGTCGAGTCGACAACCTCAAGAAGAGTCAAAGTAATGGTCAAGTCAATCCCTGATCGAGAGGCGCGCCGTGCGTCCGGGCCGATCCCCGCGGTCGGTCGGCCCTGCGGTTGGACGTGTGATGCCGAATTGCGACGGTGTCGAACGTTACGAACCGCCCGCCGGCGCGGCCAACACCGGTCAGGAATCGCTCGTCGAGGTGGCGAGCCCCGCGGCGCGCAACTGGTCGTCGAGATTGAAGATCTCCGGCACGTAGGTGAACCCGGCGTCGGGCGCGCCCTCGCCGACGAAGAACCGCGCCATCTGCGCCTGCCAGCGGGCGTTCACGTCGGTGGCCGCCATCCGGGCCTGGGCGAGGTCCCGGTCGTCGGCCTCGAACGAGCCGATCAGAAGGCCGTCGTCGGTGAGAAAGAGCGAGTAGCGCACCCAACCGGCGTCGCGCAACGCGGCGAGCATCTCCGGCCAGACGGCCGCATGCCGCGCGCGGTAGGCGGCGAGGTGGCGCGGGTCGACTCGGGAGACAAAGCAGTAGCGCGGCATCGGCCCTCCCGGCGTCAGTCAGTGTGCCCAGCGCGAGTTGATCCCGAACTCGCGGGCGACGGCGGCGATCTCGCTCGGGGTGAGGCCCTCGCCGTGACCGCCGGCAACTAGGTCCAGGTATTCGTACCGCGCGCCGGTCTCGGCGTATTCAATGCGGTCGACGGCGCGGGTGACGGAGCCGTCGGAGCGCGCCATCACGCCGTGCTTCGACCACAGCACGATCTCGAAGTCGCGCAGCCCCGCGACGTTCGCGGCCATCAACTCGGGGGAGCCGGGGATCATGAAACCGAGGACTCCGATGCCGGCCGGCAGCGACACGATGGATTCGGGCTCCCAGCGCAGGATGCGGCGGTTCAGCGCGACGGTGTCGCGGTACGCGGGTAGGTGGGACAGGTACGTCAGGTTGATGGGCTGCGCATGCACGACGGCCTGGAACTCGACGCCGCGCCGCTCGACCTGGTCCTGGTGGACGCCGAGGTGCGAGTTGAACTCGCTCGTCAACCGATCGAACAGCCGGCGCGGCGAGGTGTACAGGGTCCCGGTCCGGCCGCCGTCGTGCACCAGGACCGCGCCGATGTTCGCCTCGGGGTCGTGCTGGAGCTGCCGCAGCCGGCGCCCGGAGCCGGTGGCGAGCACCACGTGCCCCGCAAGCGCCGGCGCGGGCACGGGCAGGTCGATCCGTTCGGCGCCCGGGAATCGGCGCCGCACCTCGATATCCCAGCCGACGTAGACCGTGATGTTGCCGGCGCCGGCCTCGGAGGCGTCGATCTCGCTGATCCGGGCGCCGCCGACGCCCATCGAGGTGAGCAGTTCGTCGAGTTCGGGCCGGGGCGGGGTGTCGAACATGGGCTTCCTTACGTTCGGGCCGCGGTCAGTTCCCGCAGCCGGGTCTCGGCCCGGTCCCAGACCGTGCTGTCCCCGGCGGGCTCCCACCGGGCGAGGTCGGTCGAGCGCGTCACGACCTCGCGGATGGCGGGCAGGCCGCCGTCGAGGTCGCCCAGCGCCCAGGCCTGGACCAGCAGGTTGCCGATCGCGGTGGCCTCGGCCGGGCCGGCGAGAACGGGCAGGCCGGTCGCGTCGGCCGTCAGCCGGCAGATCAGGTCGTTGCGCGCGCCGCCGCCGACGACGTGCACCACCCGGATGTCCCGCCCACACAGTTCGGCGACGGTTCGGATGGCGCGGCGGTAGGCGAGCGCGAGCGAGTCCAGGATGCAGCGGGTGGTGGCGGCCTCGTCGGTCGGCACCGGTTGACCGGTCGCCCGGGCGAGGTCGGCGATCCGCGCGGGCATATTGCCGGGCGGGGCAAGGACCGGGTCGTCGACGTCGACGACGGTCCGGCACGCCGGGACGTCCGCCGCCGCGGCGAGCAGCGAGGTCAGGTCGCTCGGCCGGCCCTGCGCCCGCCAGGTCCGCAGCGACTCGGTGAGCAGCCACAGGCCCGCGACGTTCTTGAGGTACCGGACGGTTCCGTCGACGCCGAGTTCGTTCGTGACGTTCGCGAGCCGGGATGCCTCGGTCCGCACCGGGGAGGGCAGTTCGACGCCGACGAGCGACCACGTGCCCGACGAGATGTAGGCGGCGTGGGCGGGGTCTGCCATCGGCACCGCCGCGACCGCCGACGCCGTATCGTGCGACCCGACCGCGACGACCTGCGCCGGCCCCCAGCCGTGTGCTGCCGACACGGGACCGAGCACTGTGCCAGGCTCGACCAGCGGTGCGGGCAGCGCGGCCGCCGACCGGCCGGTCAGCCGATCGAGCGCGTGCCAGATTGCCGGGCTCCACGTCCGCGTGCCGACATCTAGCAGTCCGGTGGTGGAGGCATTCGTGACCTCGCAGATGTGCGCGCCCCCGAGCCACGCGGTGAACAGGTCGGGCAGGAGCAGCATTTCCTGCGCCGCGTCGAAGGCGGCGGTCGGCGCGGCGGCGAGGAGTTGGAACACGGTGTTGAACGGCTGCACCTGCGCGCCGGTGCGGGCGTAGTGCTCGGCCGCCGCCATGGCCTTGAAGAATCGCGCGGGGACCCCGTGGGTGCGCCCGTCCCGGTAGTGCACCGGGTTCCCGATGAGCGCGCCGTCGGCGTCAAGCAGGCCGTAGTCGACGGCCCAGGTATCGACCCCGACGGAGCCGAAGCCGCCCTCGCGGTGCGCCCGGTCGAGGCCGGCGCGCACGCCCGCCCACAGCGCGAGCACGTCCCAGTGCAGGACCTCGCGCTCGCCCGGCGGGCCGCCGTCGCGCCGGTCTTCCCGCTCGCCGGCGCGCCCGCGCACCCAGACGCGCACGGGCGTGTTCGCGAACCTGGCCACCTCGGTGGTCGACAGGCGCCCGTCGGCCAGCCGGCCGGTCCGGACCCGGCCGGAGGTCGCGCCGAGGTCGACGGCGGCGTAGGTCATCGCCGTCCTCGCCGAGCCGGCGGACCGGCTCATGCGCCCCAACTCGCCTGGGCGCCGCCGACCCGCTCGGCCACGATCGCCTCCTGGTAGCCCGATTCGGCGTAGGCCCGCACCGGGTCGGCGGGCAGTCCGCGCGACTCGCGCCACTGCGCGAGCGCCGGCCGGACGTCGGTGTAGAAGGCGTCCATGACGACGTCGTTCGCCGCCAGCACATCACCGGCCTCCTGCGCCGCGGTCAGGGCGGCGCGGTCGACCAGCAGTGCGCGGGCGGTCATTTCCTGGACGTTGAGCACCGAGCGGATCTGGCCGGGGATTTTGGCCTCGAGATTGTGGCACTGGTCGAGCATGAACCGCACCGGCGAGCCGACGTCGAACCCGTCGCCGCGCGCGACCTCCAGCAGGATCCGGAACAACTGGAAGGGGTCGGCCGCGCCGACGATCAGGTCGTCGTCGGCGTAGAACCGCGAATTGAAGTCGAAGGAGCCGAGCCGCCCGAGCCGGAGCAACTGCGCCACGATGAACTCGATATTCGTGCCCGGCGCGTGGTGGCCCGTGTCGAGGCAGACGAGCGCCCGATCGCCGAGCGCGGTGACGTGGGCGTAGGAAGTACCCCAGTCCGGCACGTCCATGGTGTAGAAGTACGGCTCGAAGAGCTTGTACTCGAGGACGAGCCGCTGCTCGCCGGACAGGCGCGCGTAGATCTGGGCGAGCGAGTCGGCGAGCCGGTCCTGCCGGGACCGGATGTCGCCCTGGCCCGGGTAGTTCGTGCCGTCCGGCAGCCAGATCTTGAGGTCCCGCGAGCCGGTGGCGGCCATGACGTCGATGCAGGCGAAGTGGTGGTCGATCGCCTTGCGGCGGATCCGCTCGTCGACGTGGGTGAGCGAGCCGAATTTGTAGTCGTCGTCCTGGAAGGTGTTCGAGTTGACCGTCCCGAGGCTGATGCCGAGGCTCCGGGCGTACTCGGACAGCGCGCCGTAGTCGTCGACCCGGTCCCAGGGGATATGCAGCGCGACGCTCGGCGCGAGGCCGGTCAACTCATGGACCTTCGCCGCATCGGCCACCTTCTCCTGAATCGTGCGCGGCGTGCCCGGGGTGCTGAATACCTTGAACCGCGTCCCGGCGTTGCCGAAAGCCCACGACGGCAGCTCGATGGCCTGCCGGGCCAGGACGGGTGCGATGGCCTCGAAACTGGTCATGTCACGTCATTTCTCGTCGGCGGCGGAGCGGGGTCGGGGTGGTCCGGGCGCCGCGGGGGCGCCCGGACCACCGCCCGGGACCGGTCAGAACTTGAACTGGTCGATGTTCGACTCGTTGAACTTGAACGGGTCGCCCAGCAACACCGTCGCGTCGGCGCCGACCGTGAAGTCGCCGAGCTTGCCTGCCTCGAAGCTGTCGCCTTCCTTGCCCGAGATGTCCCCGCCCGCCAGCGCGTTCGCGGCGTAGGCGGCGAGGTAGCCCAGGTCCTCGGGGTTCCAGAGTGCGAATTCGGTGACGGTGCCGTCCTTGACGTACTGGCGCATCTGATCCGGCGTGCCCAGGCCGGTGATCGCGACCTTGCCCTTCTGCGGCGTCGTCGAGATGTACCGGGCGGCCGCGGCGATGCCGACCGTGGTCGGCGAGATGATGCCCTTGAGGTTCGGGTGGGACTGCAGCAGGGCCGCGGTCTTGTCGAACGAGGTCTGGTCGTCGTCGTTGCCGTACACGGTGTCGACCAACTTGATGTTCGGGTGGTCGGCCAGGTCCTTCTTCATGAGCTCGATCCACGCATTCTGGTTCGTCGCGTTGGCGCTGGCGGAGAGGATGGCGATCTCGCCGGCGTCGCCGATCTGGTCGGCAATCATCTCGATCTGGACCTGGGCGATGCCCTCGGCCGTGGCCTGGTTGATGAAGAGGTCGCGGCACGCCGGGTCGGTGTCGGAGTCGAACGTGACGACCTTGGTGCCGGCCTCACGGGCCTGGTCGAGCGCGGCGCAGAGCGCCTTCGGGTCGTTTGCCGAGATGATGAGTGCCTTGGTGCCCTGCTGCGCCGCGGTGTTGATGAACGGCACCTGCGCGTCGGGGGCGGCGGTGTCCGGACCGACCTCGGAGAACGTTCCGCCGAACTCGTCGACGGCGGCCTTGGCACCCTTGGTGGAGGTGTCGAAGTACGGGTTGCCGAGGTTCTTCGGCAGCATGACGACGGAGATGTCGCCCCCGCCGCCGGAGGTACCGTCGGTGCCGGTGTCGCCGGACGAGCCGTCGTCGTCGGACGAGCAGCCCGCGAGGGCGAGCGCGACCGTCATGGCCACCGCCGCCAGGGCTGCCGGCCGCTTCCTGGTGAGTTTCATGGTGCTTCCCTTCGTCACGGTTGAACGGATCAGGCCGGGCTGGGCAGCCCGCCGCCGCCTGTGCTGGGCGCCGGCACCGCGCTCGGGCGTTGCCGGCGTCTGACCAGCCACCCGAGGACGCTTGGGGAGATCACCGACAGCACGAGCAGCGCGCCGATGATGATGTTGATGACGTTGACGGTGACGCTCTCGAGCCGCAGCGCGCTGGAGATGACGCCGATGAGCAGGACGCCGGCGATGACGCCGTGCAGCGCGCCGCGGCCGCCGAAGATCGAGACCCCGCCGAGCAGGACCGCGGCCACGACCTGCAGTTCGAGGCCCGTCGCGTTGTCGCCGCGCGAGCTGCCGTACCGGAGCGTGAAGAAGACGCCGGCGAAGGCCGAGACCACGCCGCTGAGCAGGAACAGGACGAGCTTGGTGCGGGCCACGGCGACCCCGGAGAAATGCGCGGTGTCGATGCTGCGCCCGATGTCGTAGACCCCGCGCCCGAACGGCGTGGCATGCAGCAGCACGGCGAAGCCGGCGATCAGCACGACGATCGGGATGGTCACCAGGGGGAACTGGGTGCCGCTGATCCGGTCGGTGGCGAGGCTTGTCCACCGGTCCGGGAAGTCGGTGACGGCCTTGGTGCCGAGCAGGCCGACCGCGATCCCGCGGAACAGGGCGAGCGTGCCGATGGTCACCGCCAGGGACGGCAGCCCGACGTAGGCGACGAGGTAACCGTTGAGCAGGCCGCAGCCGGCGCCGACGAGGACGGCGACGAGCGCCGCGAGGGGCAGGGACCAGCCTGCCTGGACGAGCACGCCGACCATGACACTGCCCAGTCCGACGACGCTCGCGACGGACAGGTCGATCTCGCCCGTGACGATGACGAGCGTCATCGGCAGGGCGACCAGGAGGATCGGCGTGGCATCCAGGAGCAGGAACGGCAGCGTGAGCGGGCTGTTGAAGTTCGGCACCCGCGCCAGCGAGTACCCGACGACGAGCACCAGCGCAGCGACGATCGCCATCTCCCGGGTGAGCAGCACGCGCTGCCACAGCGGCCGGGCGTGGGCGGCGTACGTGCGGGTCATCGGGCATCCCTCGCTTCGACGAGCCGGCGCGCGGTCCGCGCGGCCAGGACGCGGTCGAGGACGATCGCGCCGAGGATGAGCACGCCGACCACGGCCTGCTGCCAGAAGTCGGAGATGCCGAGGACGGGCAGTGCGCGGTTGATCGTGACGAGCAGGACCGCGCCGAGGGCGGCCCCCCAGACCGTGCCGCTGCCGCCGAAGATGGCGACGCCCCCAATCACCGCCGCGGCGACCGCCTGCAGTTCGAGGCCCTGACCGGCGCCGGAACTGATGGTCCCGTAGCGCGCCGCGTAGACGACCCCCGCCAGCCCGGCGAGCGCGCCGCTGAGCACGAATGCGAACAGCACCCGGCGCCGCACCGGCAGCCCGAACAGCACCGCGGCGTCGGGCTCGGAGCCGATCGCATAGAGTTCGCGACCGCCGCGCGCGGTGTGCAGGTAATACCCCACGGCCACCAGCACCACGACGGCGATCACCGTCAGCACCGGGATCGTCAGGTATTGCCTGGTGCCCAGCGCGAGGAAGGCATTCGGCAGGTCGGACGCGTTGACGCGGTTGCTGCCGGCCCAGGTGAGCACGATCCCGCGATAGATGTAGAGCGTGCCGAGCGTGATGACGAGCGCCGGTACCCGGCCGAACGCCACCAGCACGCCGTTGACCAGTCCGAGCGCCGCGCCCGCGGCGATCGCGATCGCGAACACCACCACGATCGGCAGCCCGGGCGACGCGATGAACAGCCGCCCCGTCAGGTAGGCCGTCAGCGCGAGCACCGACCCGACCGACAGGTCGACGTTGCGCGTGATGATGACGACCGCCTCGCCCACCGCCAGCAGGATCAGCATCGCGGGCGTGAGCAGCAGGTCGCGCCAACTGTTGCGGCTGAACAGGAAATCGTCCGCCGTGAGGGTGGCGACCGCGATGACGGCCAGCAGGACGAGCACGATCGCCAACTCGCGCGAGCGCAGCACGGTACGGGCGGCCCGCCGCGCCGGCGAGAGCAGGCTGGGTTCGACGACGACGTCGGTCGTGGTCACGACGCGTGCTCCATCGTCGCCGTCGCCGCATGCATGACCGCCTCCGCGGTGGCGTCCGCGCGGGGCAATTCGGCGGTGATCCGCCCCTCGGCGACGACCAGGATGCGATCGGCCATCCCGAGCACCTCGGGCAACTCGGAGGAGATCATCAGGATCGCCATGCCCTGCCCGGCGAGCTCCGACAGCAGGCGGTGGACCTCGGCCTTGGTCCCGACGTCGATGCCGCGGGTGGGCTCGTCGATGATGAGCATGGTCGGCCGGGTGGCCAGCCATTTGGCGATGACGACCTTCTGCTGGTTGCCGCCGCTCATGGTCGAGCCGGTCATGTCGAGCGCGCTCGTCTTGACTTCCAGGCGGGACGCCCACGGCTGGGCGGCCCGGTTCTCGCGGGCGGTCGTCAGCAGGCCCCAGCGGGCGATCCGCGCGCGGATCACGGCCGTGACATTGCGGGCGACGCTCGAGTCGGTGACGAGGCCCTGTTGGCGGCGGTCCTCGGGAATCAGCGCCATGCCGGCGCGCACCGCGGCGGCCGGATCGCCACCCGGCACGGGCCGCCCGTGCAGGCGGACCCTGCCGGCGGAATACCGGTCGACGCCGAAGACGGCGCGGGCGATTTCGCTGCGCCCCGCCCCGACGAGGCCGGCGAGCGCCACGATCTCGCCCGATCGGACCTCGAACGAGACGTCGTGGAACACGCCCTTGCGCTCCAGACCGCGTACCTCGAGCGCGACGGCGCCGATCGCGGCCGGCGTCTTGGGGAACAGGTCCTCGACGGTGCGCCCGACCATCTGGGTGACGATCTGCCCGACCGAGGTCTTGGCGATCGGTGCGCTGGTGACGTAGGCGCCGTCGCGCATCACGGTGACGGCGTCGCACAACTCGAAGACCTCGTCGAGCCGGTGGGAGATGAACACCAGGGCGCGACCCTCATCGCGCAGG
This sequence comes from Cellulomonadaceae bacterium, assembly GCA_031552185.1. Lineage (GTDB taxonomy): Bacteria > Actinomycetota > Actinomycetes > Actinomycetales > Cellulomonadaceae > JAVBMU01. The sequence goes on from JAVBMU010000130.1 coordinate 21,729, forward strand.
CTGCGCGCGACCTGGAACAGTCGGTCGACCTCGGTGCCGGACAATGCCGCCGTCGGCTCGTCCATGACGAGGAGGCGCGCGTCGAGCGAGATCGCCTTGGCGATCTCGATGATTTGTTGGTCGGCGATCGACAGGCCCTCCGCCGGCCGCAGGGGATCGAGATGGACGCCGAGCCGCGCGAACAGCCGCGCGGCCTGCGTGCGCATGGTCCTGCGGTCGATCCGCCGGCCGGATTTGAGGGGCTGGCGGCCCATGAAGATGTTCTCCATCACGCTGAGGTCGGGGAACAGCGTCGGCTCCTGGTAGATCACCGCGATGCCGGCGGCCTTCGACTCGGCCGTGGTGGCGAAGTCAACCGGCGCGCCGTTGAGGTACAGTTCGCCGGCGTCGCGCCGGTAGAGGCCGGACAGGATCTTGACGAGGGTCGACTTGCCCGCGCCGTTCTCACCGACCAGGGCGTGGATCGAGCCCGCGTGGACGGTCAGCGATCCGCGCCGCAGCGCGACGACGGGGCCGAACGCCTTGCGCACGTCGACCAGTTCCAGCACCGGTTCGGTGCCTTGGTTCGTCATCCGACGGGTCTCCTTCCGACGACACTGTCGAGAGGTCTTGTATCGATTCAATGCGAGGGCGTTCAGCCGTTGCTGTATCGATTCAATTCCTTCGATCGAGAACCTAGGCCGGGGCCCGCATGCTCGCCACCGCTCGGGGCGACGGGCTCACAATTCGGAATCACTCATTTCGGGCCTGCGGGATGCTCGACGCGCGGACCACGAGTTCCGGCTCGAAGACGGTGTGCCGGGCGTCCTCGCCCGCGGCCCGGCGCAGCAGCAGCTCGGCGGCCTCGTAGCCCAACTCGTGCGTGGGCTGGCGCACCGAGGTGAGCGGCTGGGCGAGTTCGGCCGCGATCTCGATGTCGTCGTACCCGACGATCGCGGTGCGGGCGAGCAGCTCGATGCCGCCGCGGCGGCGCAGGCAGCGCTGAACCCCGACGGCGACGAGGTCGTTCACGCAGAACACCGCCTCGGGCGCCCGCCCCTCGTGCGCGTCGAGCCAGGTGCCGAGGGCCCGGTCGCCGCCCGCCGCGTCGAGCGAGCCGAGCAGCAACTCCTGGACGACCTCGGCGGGGTCGAGGCCGGCGGCCCGGACGGCCCGGTCCACGCCCGCGCGCCGCGCCTCGCACTGGCGGACGCTGTGCGGGCCGTTGAGGAAGACCAGCGTCCGGAAGCCCTGGGCGAGCAGATGAGCCGCCGCGAGCTCGCCGCCTGCGACGTCGTCCACCGAGACCGACGACATGCCGGGCGCCGAGGCGGGGGAGTCGAGCAGCACCACGGGCACGCCGCGCTGCTGGATCGCGACGAGGTGCCGGGTCGAATGGCTCGTCGGCACGACGAGCAGGCCGAGCACGCCGTGCTCCTCGAACAGGCGCAGGTACTTGGCCTCCCGCTCGGCGTCGTCGTCCGAGCTCGCGAGCATCAGGGTGTGGTCGTCGATCGCGAGCCGATCCTCGACCCCGCGCGCGACATCGGTGAAGAACGGGTTGCGAATGTCGAGCAGCAGCACGCCGACGGTCGAGATCGAGCCCTGGCGGAGCTGGCGCGCGGGCCCATTGCGCACGTACGACAGTTCCCGGATCGCGGTCTGCACTCGCTCGCGGGTCTCGGCCGCGACGAGGTCGGGCCGGTTCATCACGTTGGACACGGTGCCGACCGATACCCGGGCGAGCCGGGCGACGTCGCGCACGGAGGCGCGGCGGGCGGTCGGCGGGGCGGGCTCATGGGTCCACATCGGTCGGCCCCCTTGCCGTTGGTCAGGGCAGGCGCACGTGCTGCGGTCCGAGCCGGCTGATGCTGCGCACGCCGAGCAGGGCCATCGTACGGCGGACCTCGCGGGTGAGGATCTCGGCCGCCCGGTCGACGCCGCGCTCGCCCCCCGCCATCAGCCCGTACAGATAGGCGCGGCCGACCATTGTCGCGTCGGCGCCGAGCGCGATCGCCGCGACGACGTCGGCGCCGGACATGATCCCGGTGTCGACCCAGACCTCGGTGCGGTCGCCGACGGCGTCCCGGACGTCCGGCAACAGCCGCAGCGGCACCGGCGCCCGGTCGAGCTGCCGCCCGCCGTGGTTGGACAGCACGATCGCGTCGGCCCCGGCGTCGGCGACCAGCCGCGCGTCCGCGACGGTCTGGATGCCCTTGATGATGAGCGGCCCGTCCCACGACGAGCGCAACCACTCGAGGTCCGCGATCGTGACCGTCGGGTCGAACAGCTTGTCGAGCAGGTCCGCGACCGTGCCGCGCCACGTCGACAGGGACGCGAAGGTGAGTGGCTCCGTGGTCAGGAAGTTCAGCCACCAAGCCGGGTGGGCCGCGGCGTCCAGGACCGTACGCAACGCCAGCGCGGGCGGGATGGCGAAGCCGTTGCGGGTGTCCCGAAGGCGGGCGCCGGCGACGGGCACGTCGACCGTCAACTGGAGGGCCTCGAATCCCGCGGCCCGCGCGCGGGCCATGAGATCCTCGCCGGCGGCCCGGTCCTTCCACACATAGAGCTGGAACCATTTGCGCGCGGCCGGCGCCGCGGCGGCGACGGCCTCGATCGACGTCGTTCCCATCGTGGACAGCGTGTAGGGGATGCCCCGGCGCTCGGCGACCCGGACGACGGCGCGCTCACCCTCGTGGTGCATCATCCGCGTGAACCCGGTCGGCGCGAAGGCGAACGGCACCGCCGCGGGCTTGCCGAGGAACCGCGTCGTTGGGTCGATGGCGGACACGTCCTGCAGGATCGAGGGCCGCAGCTCGAGGTTTCGGAACAGGCTGCGGGCGCGGCGCAGGCTGATCTCGGCCTCGGCCGCGCCGTCGGTGTAGTCGAAGACCGAACGGGGCGTGCGGCGGCGGGCGACCCGGCGCAGGTCGGCGATCGTCAGCGCGTCGGCGAGGCGCCGGTCGGTCGGGTTGAGCAGGACGGGCTTGGGCCGCAGCAGCGGTTTGAGTTCCGACCACCGCGGGATCTGACGGTCGACCACGATCGGCTCCTTCGATTCGGTTCAGCGCAGGAACTCGGCTCAGCGACTCGGTTCAGCGCAGAAATGCGGCGGCGACGCCGGAGTCGACCGGCACGTGCAGGCCGGTCGTCTGCCGCAGGTCGGGACCCGTGAGCGCGAACACCGCGGCGGCGACGTGCTCCGGCAGCACCTCCCGCTTGAGCAGCGTCCGCTGGGCGTAGTAGGCGCCCAGTTCCGCCTCGGGCACGCCGTAGACCGCCGCGCGCTGCGCCCCCCAACCGGCGGCGAAGATTCCCGACCCCCGCACCACGCCGTCGGGATTGACGCCGTTGACGCGGATGCCATGCGCGCCGAGTTCGGCCGCGAGCAGGCGCACCTGGTGGGCCTGATCGGCCTTGGTCGCGCCGTAAGCGATGTTGTCCGGACCCGCGAACAGCGAGTTCTTCGACGCGATGTAGACGATGTCGCCCCCCAGCCCCTGGGCGATCATCGCACGGGCGGCCTCGCGGGAGACCAGGAAGGACCCGCGGGCCATCACGTCGTGCTGCCGGTCCCAGTCCCGCACGGTCGTGTCCAGCAGCGGCTTGGAGATCGACAGGCCGGCGTTATTGACCACGAGGTCGACGCCGCCGAAGGCCAGGCAGGTCGCCGCGATCAGGTCCGCGACCGCAGCCTCGGCGGTGACGTCGGCCTGCACCGCCACCGCGGCGTCCGGCCCGCCGATCTCCGCGGCGACGGTCCGCGCCCGCTCGAGATTCACGTCCGCGACGACGACGCACGCACCCTCCGCCGCCAGGCGCCGGGCGATCGCCCGGCCGATGCCCGAGCCGGCGCCGGTGACGACGGCGATCCGCGTCGCCAGCGCCTTGGGCGCCGGCCGCCGGCGGAGCTTGGCCTCCTCAAGGGCCCAGTACTCGATCCGGAACTTCTCCGACTCCTGGATCGGGGCATAGCTGGAGATCGCCTCGGCGCCCCGCATGACGTTGATCGCGTTGACGTAGAAGTCGCCGGCGACCCGCGCCGTCTGCTTGTCCGGGCCGAACGAGAACATGCCGACGCCGGGCACCAGCACGATCGCCGGGTCGGCGCCGCGGATGGGCGGGCTGTCGGCCGTCGCGTGCCGGTCGTAATACGCCTGGTAGTTGCTGCGGTAGGCCCGGTGGAGCTCGGCCAGGCGGGCGACGACGTCGTCGAGCGGGGCGCCGGCGGGCAGGTCCAGGACCAGCGGCCTGACCTTGGTGCGCAAGAAGTGGTCCGGGCAGGAGGTGCCGAGCGCGGCGAGGCGTCCGAGCTGCTCGCGGGCCAGGAAGTCGAGCACAAGGTCGGCGTCGGAGAAATGCCCGACCTGCGGGTGGTCCGTCGAGGCCAGGCCGCGGATCACCGGCGCAAGGGCGGCGGCGCGTTCGCGCCGCGCGCCGGTCGCGAGCGCCTCGAAGCCGGCCCGGACGGCCCCGAACGGGTGCTCGGCGCGCGCTTGCGTGCGCTCGGCGATGAACGCCTCGGCGGTGCGGATGATGTGGAGCGAGCGCTGCTCGGCCTCGGCGGAGGTGTCGCCCCAGGCCGTGATCCCGTGGCCGCCGAGGATGCAGCCGATGGCCTGCGGGTTCGCCGCCTGCAGCGCCGCGATGTCGAGTCCGAGTTGGAAGCCGGGCCGCCGCCAGGGCACCCAGAGCACCGTGTCGCCGAAGACCTCCCGGGTCAACCGCTCGCCGTCCGCCGCCGCCGCCAGCGCGATCCCGGCGTCCGGATGCAGGTGGTCCACGTGGGCGGCGTCGAGCAGCCCGTGCATTGCGGTGTCGATCGACGGCGCGGCGCCGCCGGCGCCGTGCCGGCAGTGGTCGAGCAGGGCGACCATCCGGTCCTCGTCCTCGACGCCCGGGTAGACGTCGACGAGCGCGCGCAGCCGGTCCAGGTGCAGCACCGCGAGCTGCCGCTCGGTCAACGTGCCCAGGTCCCCGCCCGAGCCCTTGATCCAGAGCAATTCGATCTCGCGGCCGGTCACCGGATCGATTCCCACGCCCTTGGCGGACGTGTTGCCACCGGCGTAGTTGGTGGTGCGCGGATCCGCGCCGAGCCGGTTGGACCGGGCCACGAGCGACTCGACCACAGTGTTGGACATCGTCGTCTCCCTCGGGGATGCTGAATCGATTCAAGATACGAGTGCCCTCGGCCGTGGGCAACCGCAGGCGGCGTGGTCGCCTGCGGTCGTCGAGCCTGGTCCGGACACGCGCCCCCGGCGCGTCGGACCGGGCTCCGCGTAGGGTGCGAATAGACTGAACCGAGGCGGGCGGTGCATCGGTGCACGGCCCGGCTCATGCCGCCCGATCTCGGTGTTTGCGTCGATGGCGGGCGGTCGGTTTCGCCGCCCGCGCGGGGACCAGGGGGCCGCAGGCGAGTCGTCCTTGGTGCAAATCTTCGAGAGAATGCGAGCGATCATGGCGAACGAGGCCGTTGCCTCCTCCGTTCCTTTCCGGAAAATCCTGGTCGCGAATCGGGGCGAGATCGCGATTCGCGCTTTCCGGGCGGCGTACGAATGCGGCGCCCGGACGGTCGCGGTCTTCCCGTTCGAGGATCGCGGTTCCGAGCACCGGCTGAAGGCGGACGAGGCGTACCAGATCGGCACCCCGGGCCATCCCGTCCGGGCCTACCTGGACGTCGAGGAGATTATTCGGGTCGCTCTCGAGTGCGGCGCCGACGCGATCTACCCCGGCTACGGTTTCCTCGCCGAGAACTCCGCGCTTGCCGCCCGCGCCGCCGCGCACGGGATCACCTTCATCGGCCCGCCGCCGGCGGTGCTGGACATGGCCGGGGACAAGGTGCTGGCGAAGGAGCGGGCGGCGGCCGCCGGGATCCCGATCCTGGCGTCGACGGCGGCGTCGGATTCCGTCGAGACCCTGGTGGAGGAGGCGCCGGCTATCGGCTTCCCGCTGTTCGTCAAGGCCGTCGCGGGCGGCGGCGGCCGGGGGATGCGGCGAGTGGAGACCGCGGCCGGCCTGGTCGAGGCGCTCGGCGCCGCCATGCGGGAGGCGGCCGCCGCGTTCGGCGATCCCCGGGTGTTCCTGGAGCAGGCGGTCCTGCGCCCCCGGCACATCGAGGTGCAGATCCTGGCGGACGGCGACGGCCGGACCGTGCATCTGTTCGAGCGCGACTGCTCGGTTCAGCGGCGCCACCAGAAGGTCGTCGAGATCGCCCCGGCGCCGCACCTGGACGATGAGGTCCGCGAGACCCTCTACCAGGACGCCATCGCGTTCGCGCAGGCGATCGGTTACGTGAACGCCGGCACCGTGGAGTTCCTGCTCGAGACCGCGGGCGAGCGGGCCGGCCGGCACGTCTTCATCGAGATGAACCCCCGCATCCAAGTCGAGCACACGGTGACCGAGGAGGTCACCGACGTCGACCTGGTCATGGCGCAGATCCGCATCGCGGCGGGCGCGAGCCTGGCGGACCTCGGGCTGCGCCAGGAGGACATCCACCTGCGCGGCGCGGCGCTGCAATGCCGGATCACCACGGAGGACCCGGCCCAGGACTTCCGGCCGGACACCGGCCGGATCACCACCTACCGGTCGCCGGGCGGCGCCGGCATCCGGCTCGACGGCGGCACGACCGCCGTCGGCACGAACATCAGCCCCCACTTCGACTCGCTGCTGGCCAAGCTCACCTGTCACGGCCGGGATTTGCCGACGGCCATCGCGCGGGCCGAACGGGCCATCGCCGAGTTCCGCATCCGCGGTGTCTCCACCAACATCCCGTTCCTGCGCCAGGTCCTATCCGACCCGGCCTTCCAGGCGGGCGATCTCTCGACGGCGTTCATCGACGAGCGCCGCTACCTCACCCGGAACCGGCCCTCGCGCGATCGGGGGACCAAGCTGGTGCGGTGGCTCGCCGAGGTGACGGTCGCCAAGCCGCACGGCACGAAGGAACTGATCGGGTCGCCCGGCACCAAGTTGCCGTCGATCGACCTCAAGGCCCCGGTGCCGCCCGGGGCGCGGTCGGCGCTGCTGCGCCTCGGTCCGCAGGGCTTCGCCCGCGCGCTGCGCGAGCAGACCGCGCTGGCCGTCACCGAGACCACCTTCCGGGACGCCCACCAATCGCTGCTCGCCACCCGCATGCGGACGCGCGACCTGGTCCGGGTGGCCCCCCACGTGTCCCGGATGACGCCGCAACTGCTGTCCGTCGAGGCGTGGGGCGGAGCGACCTACGACGTCACGCTTCGTTTCCTCGGCGAGGACCCGTGGGAGCGCCTCGCCCACCTGCGGGAGGCGCTGCCCGAACTCCCGCTGCAGATGCTGTTGCGGGGGCGCAACACCGTCGGCTACACGCCCTATCCGCTCGAGGTGACGGACGCCTTCGTCCGGGAGGCGGTGGCCACCGGGCTGGACATCTTCCGCATCTTCGACTCCCTCAACGACGTCGAGCAGATGCGGCCGGCGATCGAGGCCGTCCTCTCGACCGATACCGCGATCGCCGAAGGTGCCCTGTGCTACACGGCGGATCTCCTCGACCCGGCCGAGCGGCTCTACACGCTTGACTACTACCTGCGACTGGCCGAGCGGATCGTCGAGGCCGGTGCGCACATCCTCGCCATCAAGGACATGGCCGGGCTACTGCGGCCCGCCGCCGCCGCGAAGCTGGTCACGGCGCTGCGGGAGCGGTTCGACCTGCCCGTGCACCTGCACACGCACGACACCGCGGGCGGGCAGTTGGCCACCTTGCTCGCCGCGAGCGCGGCGGGGGTCGACGCCGTCGACGTCGCCTCGGCCCCGATGTCCGGGACGACGAGCCAACCGTCGCTGTCCGCCCTGGTCGCCGCGTTGGCGCACACCGAGCGGGACACCGGCCTCTCGCTGACCGCCGTCACCGACCTCGAGCCGTACTGGGAGGCGGTGCGCCACCTGTACCGGCCGTTCGAGTCGGGCCTGCCCGGGCCGACCGGGCGGGTCTACCACCACGAGATCCCCGGCGGACAGTTGTCGAACCTGCGCCAGCAGGCGATCGCCCTCGGCCTGGCGGACGACTTCGAGCGGATCGAGGACATGTACGCCGCCGCCGACCGGATTCTCGGCCGGATCCCCAAGGTCACGCCGTCGTCCAAGGTGGTCGGCGACCTCGCCCTCGCGCTGGTGGCCGCGAACGCCGACCCGGCGGACTTCGAGCAGAACCCGCAGAACTACGACATCCCCTCGTCCGTCGTCGGCTTCATGGCCGGCGAGCTCGGCGACCTGCCCGGGGGCTGGCCCGAACCGTTCCGCACGAAGGTCCTGCAGGGCCGCGAGGTCGCCATCGAGGTGCAGCCGCTCACGGCGGAACAGACCCTGGGGATCACCGCGCCCGACGCCCTGACCCGCCGGATGACGCTGAACCGGCTGCTGTTCCCCGGGCCGACCAAGGAGTTCGAACGGGTCCGGGAGACCTACGGCGACCTATGGGCGCTCGGCACGCCGGACTACCTCTACGGGCTCGTTCCGGGCGAGGAGCACGTCGTCCAGTTGGAGCCGGGGCTGGACCTGTATGTCGGCCTCGAGGCGATCGGCGAACCGGACGAGCGCGGTTACCGCACGGTCATGACCACCCTGAACGGCCAGTTGCGCCCGGTCTACGTGCGCGACGAGTCGGTCAAGGTGCAGGAGAACCCGGCCGAGAAGGCGGACCCGGCCAACCCCGGGCACGTCGCCGCGCCGTTCCCCGGGGTGGTCACGGTCAAGACGACGGTCGGTGCGGTCGTGGCGGCCGGCACGCCGGTCGCCTCGATCGAAGCGATGAAGATGGAGGCCTCGATTACCACGCAGGTGGCGGGCACGGTGGAGCGGATCGCCATCGACGCCACGGCGCAGGTCGAGGCCGGGGACCTGGTGGTGGTGGTCAAGGCGGAACGATGACTCCGACGAGAATGCCCGGACAGCGGGTTCGGGCACGAAGATGTTTTGGAGGTTTGCGAATGAAGCGCGCCCTTGCCCTCGCCGCGGTGGCCCTGGTGGGTCTGGGCGGCGTCGTCGTCGGCGAACCGACGCCGGCGACCGCAGCATTAGCTGCTCCGTACACCGTCGACGCCAAGCCACGATTCAATCTGCCCACGGCAGCCAAGGGCGTGACCGTGGACAAGTACTCGGATTCTCGGACGGAGTTGACCGATCACCTGGTCGACTTGATCAAACACACCGCGGCCGGCCAGACCATCCGGATTTCGTTGTACGGCTGGGACGACTGGGCGGACCAGGGCCTTTCGTCCAACCCGACCCCGGCCCTGGTCGCGGCGCTCAACCGCGGCGTGACGGTCAAGGTCCTGCTCGACGCCGCTGCGAAGCTCAGCAACGACTACACGACGCTCAGCCGGGCCATGGCCGGCAAGTCCGGTTCCTTCATCAAGCGCTGCGGGGTCGGAAAGAAAGTGGAGAATACGGTCAAGAGCGGTCGAGCCTGCCTGGGTACCGCAGTGAACCATGCCAAGTTCTTCCTGTTCAGCAAGGTGGGCGATTCGCCGTACGTGGTCGTGCAGGGCACCGGGCATATCACGCAGACCTGGAATAACGTAGCGTGGGATGCGATGGCGACCGTCGTCGGCAAGAAGGCGCTGTACGACGGCTACGTCAAGTACTTCAATGATCAGAACGCCAATGTCAAGCAGCCGAACTATTACCGCACCGTCGGCGACGGGAGCTACAAGGCATATTTCTTCCCGCGGGCCGGCAATGCGGATTACCGGACCTCCGACGACACCATCTACGGGGTCCTCGGCAACGTCACGTGCACCGGGAACAAGACGGTCGGCACGTCATCGGCGCACCGGACGATTATCCGGGTACTCACCTGGAAGTTCACCCGCGTCGAACTGGCCCAAAAACTACGGAAACTGGCCGACAGCAACTGCTGGATCGACGTCGCCACCAACATGAACGAGATGACATCGGGGGTCAGAAGCGCGCTCAAGGGGCACCCACGAATCAACGTCGACGACGGCAACACCGGGAATCTCTACGTGCACGGCAAGTACCTGCTCATCGAGGGCAACTACGCCGGCAAGGCGGATAGCAAGAACCTCTGGGTCGGTTCGTCGAATCTCACCTACCCCGCGTTGAAGGCCAACGACGAGACGCTACTCAAAGTGACGTCGGCCGCCTGGCACGACGCATTCCGGCAGAACTTCAGGAATATCATGGCGCTCAGCCCGGACGCCAAGCTCTCGTGAATGATTCCGAATTGTGACGTCGAGTCGTCGGCGGGGTGGCTTTGAACCACGGGTTCGGCACCCCGACGGTCGGTCTACCCCGCCCCGCTGTCTGGGTGCCGGGTGATCAGTTGTCCCGGGCGCCGCCCCAGCCCGCGCGGCGCAGCGCGTCGGCGATCGAGCCCTGCGGTTCGTCGCGGCGCGGGCCGGGCGTGCCCCGTCCGCCGCGCCCACCGGCGGCGCCCG
>JAVBMU010000085.1:0-36883 GCA_031552185.1 Cellulomonadaceae bacterium
CGGGCCGGTCGCCGGGCCCCGCCCGGGCGACCCCCGCCGGCGCGGGGCGCGCCCAGGCGCGCGACTCGGTGGGGATCGCGGCGAGCGCGTCGCGGGCGCCCGCCGCGGTGATCGTTCGCCGGTCCGGGTCGGGCTCGAGGCAGCGTGCGACGACGTCGACGAGGCCGGCCGGGACGTCGCGCTCCGGCCACGACCGCCGCTGGTCGAGCCGCACCCGGCGCAGGTAGGCCAGGGCGGTGTCGTCCGCCGGGTCGTCGGCGGCGAACGGCGCGAACCCGGCGAGCAAGGTGAAGAGGGTCGCCCCCAGCGACCAGCAGTCGTCGGCCGCCGTCGGCTCGAATCCGTCCAGGACCTGCGGGGACGCATACCGGTAGGAAAACCGGTCCGCCGTGCCGGTGTGGTCGAGACCGTGCGGCCGTGCGATGCCGAAGTCCGCGAGGACATAGGACGTGGGCAGCAGCAGGATGTTCTGCGGCTTGACGTCGCGGTGGATGACGCCGCGGGAGTGTGCGAACGCGAGGGCGTCGGCCACCGCGGTCCCGGCGGCGACCACCTCCGAGATCGGGCCGGGGCCGAGCGCCCGCAACCGGTCGTACGCCGATCCGAGTTCGTGGTATTCCATGACCAGGCACGGGCGTCCGTCCGACGCCGTCGTCGTGGCGAGAACGTTGACGATGTTCGGATGCCTGCTGCCCAACTCGGTGGTGATCGCCAACTCGCGTCGGAAGCCGGCGTCGTCGGCCACGGTCAGGACCTTGATCGCCACGCTGCGGCCGATGCTGTCCTCACGGGCGCGGTACACCACGCTTTCGCCACCGCGCGCAATCTCGGCCAGGCCGGAGTAGCCCGGAACACCGAAGCTGCTCCCGCGCGCCGGCGGCTGCGGGGCCCAGATCCGCTCTGCGGGCACGGGATTCGGCTCCACGCTCACCCCTTGGTGGGTCCGGCGCTCGCTCCGGGCACCGGTCCGTTCTGTCGTATTCTACTGTTCTGTCTTCGGCCGGCCAAACATACCGGCTCACCCACGTCCCGGATCGATCCGACGATCCAGATGGTCAGTGCACAATGGTCTGACCGGGGCGAACCGGACCGGAAGGGTGGACGAGATGCTGAGGGTGACGGCGCGGGGCCGTGGGATCCGTCCGGTGACGGTCGGCACCGGCGAACGCCTGGTGTTCGGGCGGGCACCCGAGGCTGGCCTGCCCGTCGACGACATCGGCGCGCAGGTCTGGTACACGCCGATCACGCTGCCGAGCGCGGCCGGGCACGTGTCGCGAGTGCTGGGCGAAATCGAAGTCGGCGCGGAGATGGTTCGGCTGCGTTGGAGCGGGACCACCGAGGGCCAACTCACGAGCATCTTCGACGCCCCGGGCGGCGCCCGGCGGGTCACCCTGGGCGGCCGGATGACGGCGCTGCTCGACGCTGGGGAGAATTCGATCGTCGTGTTGCGCGGCCGGCGGCGGGCGGACGGGACGTTCGAGGATCTGTCCCTTCTCGTCGAAGTCGCTGTCGTCGACGACGCGCCCGAGCCGAGCGAGCCGGACCGGCTGCCGCACGATCGGGATGCCGCCGCGACGGCGCCGGCGCCGGGCCTCGAACGGATGTCCCGGGAGTGGTTCGTCGCGCTGGCGCTCGCCGAGCCGTGGCTCGCGGGGGAGGACTATCCCCGCCCGCCGTCCAACCGGGAGGTCTACGAACGGGTCCTGGCCTGGCGCGGCAATGCCTGGAACCTCGAGCGCCCGCAGCGGGTGGACGACGCCGTCCGGGCGGTCGCCCGGATGGCGTTCGGTCCCGCGGCCGATCCCTTCGCGGCGGGCAGCCGCCGGGTGCTGAACGCCCGGTCCGCCGTCGCGCAGCGCACGGCGGAGGTCCGGCTGGTCACCGCGGCGGACCTCGCCGAGGTGCTGGCAATGCAGTCGCGCCGGGCCGGAAAGAAACCGGAAACTTCCCCCCGCTAGGGTTTGTGCGCGGCCTTCCCGGGTCCGTATGGTCGGTTCAAACGATCGCCCGAACCGAGGAGAAACCGTGCACGACGTCCACAATTTCTGGGGGCTCGACCCGGAGTTCGCCCGCAATGCATCGGGCCGGATGGAGACCAGTGCAGTGGAATTGGGCAGCCTGGTCGCGAGCATTTCCAGCCTGCTGGCCTCCGTTCAATGGGAGGGGCCGAACGCCCGCCGGTTCGCGCAGGACTGGCAGGGCGCCTACGGCGGCCAGTTGCGCACCGCGCAGGAGTCCCTCACGGACAACGCGGCTGAACTGCGGCGCCGCGCCCAGATGCAGGAAGACGCCTCCGCCTAGCCGGGGCGCGGTGGCGTCCCGCGCCCCGGAACAAAGTCGTCCCTACAGCATTCAGGAGTTTCGATGTTCATCGGTGCAGATGTTGCCGAACTCGATCAGATGGCGAAGAAAATGCAGAGCACGAGCGAATTCGCCACCGGTGTGGCCGCTCTGCTCAAAGGCGTCGTCGCGGCGTTGCGGGCAATGTCGTGGACGGGTTGGGCGGCGGCCTATGCCGCCTATCTCGAAGGGACCGTGATTCCCTGGGTGCAATTCGTCGCGTCGACGCTCGCGAAGTTCGCCGGGGTGCTCAAGCTCGCGTCCGCGCTGCAAAAGGCCGCCAGCGGTGACATGGCCGCGATCGCCAAGGTCGACATCGAGCGCGCCGTCGCCGCCATCAGCCCGACGGTGGACGTCCGCCCGCCGGCGCTGACCGCGGCGACGGTGACCACCGGGACGGCGCTGAACACGGGCTCGCAGGGCGGCGGCGCGGCGGTGACCGGCGTGAGAGTGCCGATCTCGGCGACGAACGGCAGCGCGGCCGCCGCGGGCGCCGGGATCGCCGCGGGCGCTGGGATCGCCGGAGGAGGCGGCGCGGTCGGTGGCGTGATCGGCGCCGCCGCCGGCCGGGCAGGCGGCGTGAGCGGTAGCACGTTCGAGGACGGTTCCTCGCTCGGCCGCCTCATCGGCCTCGACGGGGGCCTTCGGCTCGCGGCGCTGCCGGCGGCGGGGTCCGACGGCGGCGGGTTGGCGGGCGCGGGCGGGACCGGCCTGGGCGGCGCTCTGAGCGCTTCCGGCGTGGGCGCCGGCGGCCTCGGCGCGGCGGGCCTGGGCGCTACCGGTCTGAGCACAGGCGGCATGAGCCCGGCCGGCGGCATGTCCGGCGGCATGTCCGGCAGTGCCCTCGGCGCGACGTCGCCGCTCAGCGGGGCGTGCGGGGTCGAGGCGACCTCGGCCCTCCGGGACGTCGGCGGATCCGGTGGTGCCGGGATGTCGGGCGCGGCCGGAATCTCGGGCGGTGCCGGCGTCTCCGGCGGCGCCGTGATGTCGGGCGCGGCCGGGGTACAGGGCGGCGTCGGCGCGGCTGCCGACCCGGCCCAGTCCACGTTCGTGACCATGGGCTCGGACGGCGGCGGTGGGCGCGGCCTCGGCCTGACCACCGGCCTGGCCGGTGTCGCCGGGGCCGGCGCGCTCGCGCTGGGTGCGTTGCGGCCCGGGTCCGACCCGGAGGACGAGCCGGAGATCCAACCATTGACCGACCGCCTCGCGAACCACGGCCCGGTCCCGGTCGCCTAGCGGCGGCGCCCGCCCGTAAGGCCGCACCCGCACCCGCACCAGCACCAGCACCAGCACCTGACGTTTCCCCGGCCGTCCGGCCGGTGGCTGCACCCACACGAGAGGAAGAACACGATGAGCACGTCGCTGTACGGAATGGACATCAACGCCGCCCGCGACCTGGTTCGGCTGATGAACACCGATGCCGACAGCATCACCCAACTCACCGCCCGGTTGACCCAGCAGTTGCAGAACACGCCCTGGAGCGGCCCGGACGCGGATCGTTTCAACGGCGACTGGACCGGTCAGTACGTGCCGTCGCTGCAGAACCTGGTCCAGGCCCTGCAGGACAACGCCATCGCGCTGGCCCAGCAGGCGGACGACCAGGAGCGCGCCTCGAGCTGAGGCACCCGGACCGAGGCCCGGCGCGACAGCGCCGGGCCTCGGCCGGCGCCGAGCGGCGCCCGGCGCCCCGGCCTTCGCCAATCACTCGCCCAGTCAACAGGAGGACGACCACGATGGTGCGGCTGACGATCCGGCCCAGCCAGGAGACCGCGCTGGCGCCCGTCGATGTAGAGGTGGCGGCCTCGCCCGACGGCCGGGTCAGCGACCTGGCGGCCGAACTCGGCCGCCATCTGGCGGGGGAGGGCTCGCAGGTCCTGCTCGCCCCGGCCTCGCAAGGGCGCCTGTGGTCGGCCGCGGAACGGCTGCGGGACACCGGCCTGCGCGACGGCGACGTACTCGAGGTCCAGAGCGTGCCGCAGGACTGGCTGGATCGCCCGGTGAGCCGCCGGGTGCCCACCGCGGTGGTCGATGTCGTCGCGGGCCCCGACGCCGGGCGCTCGGTTCGGGTTTATGGCGACGCGCTGACGGTCGGGCGCGGCTCGCGCGCCACCGTCCGGCTGTGCGACCCGACCGTCAGCCGCGACCACGCCCGGGTGCTGCTGAGCGCCACGCCCGTCGTGATCGACCAGGGCTCGGCGCACGGCACCCGAATCGCGGGCCGCGAGGTGACCGGCGCGCAGCAACTCGGCTGGGAGGAGCCGGTCGAGCTGGGTCGCACCCGGCTGATCCTGCGCCGGGCGCAGGGTGCCGCGAGCGCGGCCCGGCAGAGCGCGGTCCTGCGCTCGCCCCGGTTCGGCGACGGTCCCGCAGCGGGCGAACTCGAGGTGCCGAGTGCACCCCCGCCGCTGCGCCGGCTGCAGTTCCCGTGGCTGATGATGCTGATGCCACTGGTCATGGGCGCGGCGATGATGGCCCGCACCCGCAGCCCCTACCTGCTCATCTTCATGGTGGGGATGCCCACCATCATGGCGCTGTCCCATCTGGTCCAGGCGCGCGCCGCGCGCAAAGACCACGCGGCAGAGGTCGAGGCCTGGCAGGGCGAACTCGCCGAGGTCCTGGCGACGCTGGACGCGGCGGCCGCGACGCAGTGCGCCGTGGACGAGGACGACGCCCCCGACGTCGCCGAGGTGCTGTCCCGGGCGGCCGCGCGGCACCACCGGCTGTGGGTGCGACGGGCCGACGACGAGGACTTTCTCTCGGTTCGGGTCGGCCGCGGCCCGCGGCCCGCGCTGCTCACCGCCAAGGTCGGCGCGGGCGGTGACCGCGCGCTGCGGGGCGAGGCCCGCGAGTTGGTCGCGGCGCGGGCGACGTTGGCGGGGCGGGCGGTCCCGGTGGACCTGGGCTCGCCCCTGACCGCCGTCGTCGGGGATCCCGAGGTCGTCGACGACGTCGTGCGGGCCCTCGTCGTCCGGTTGGCGACGGATCATTCGCCGACCGATGTCACGCTCGCTGCCGCGCTCGGCCGGGGTCGGGCGGAGGCGGAGACCTGGTTGCGTTGGCTGCCGCACGCCGATGCGCTCGGCGAGGCCCCGATCGCGGTCGGCGCCGCCGAAGGCCAGGCGCTCCTGGAGCGCCTGGCCGCCGCCGGCGGGCCGGCCGGTCACGCCATCTGCCTGGTGGACGAGGGTGCGGGCCTGCCCCGGCGCCTCGTGGAAGCGATCGCGGCCGCCCGCCCGGACACCTTGCACATCGTGTGGCTGGGTCGGTCGGTGCACGAGGTGCCGGCCGCGACCGCTGCCGTCGTCGACACGACCCAGGCCCGCATCGACCTCGCCCGCCGGGGCGGCACCGCCCGGATCGACCGGCTCGACCGGCTCGAACTCGTCGGCGCCTGGAACGCCGCGCGGGCGCTGACCTCGTATCGGGACGAGGCGGCCGTGGCGGCCGCCGAGGCGCTGTTGCCGGCCTCCGTCCGCCTGCCGGACATCAGCGGCGACCTGTCCGATCTCGACGATCCGACGGCGATCCTTGCCCGGTGGTCCATCAGCGTGGGGTTGCGGGCGCAAATCGGCGCGGGCGTGGACGGTCCGGTGACGATCGATCTGCGCGAGGACGGCCCGCACGGTCTGGTCGCCGGCACCACCGGATCCGGCAAGAGCGAGCTGCTGCAGACGCTGATCTGCTCGCTGGCGATGAACAATCCGCCCGCGCGGATCACCTTCCTGCTGGTCGACTACAAGGGCGGCGCCGCGTTCCGGGAGTGCGCCGATCTGCCGCACACCGTCGGGTACATCACCGACCTCACCCCGGCGCTGGTCGAGCGGGCGCTGGTGTCGCTGCACGCCGAACTGACGGCCCGCGAGCACCTGCTCGCCCAGTACGGCGCGAAGGACCTGCCCGCCATGGAGCGGTCGCATCCGGACGTCGCCCCCCCGGCGATGCTGATCTGCGTCGACGAGTTCGCGGCCCTGCTCGCCGAGGTGCCCCAGTTTGTGGACGGCATGGTCTCGATCGCGCAGCGCGGCCGGTCGCTCGGCATGCACATGCTGCTGGCGACGCAGCGGCCGGCGGGGGTGGTCACCCCGCAGATCAAGGCCAATACCGATCTCCGGATCGCGCTGCGGGTGGCCTCGACGGACGATTCGGCCGACGTCATCGACGCGCCGGACGCGGCCGACCTATCCCGCCGCACGCCCGGCCGGGCGTGGCTGCGCCGGACCGGGCACGGCACCCGGGAGTTGGTCCAGGTCGCCTGGGTGGGCGCCCACGAGCGGATGGTCGAGTCCGAACGCGCGGTGCAGGTGCGCCCGTTCAGCGCCCGGCCCGGCGGCCGGGCTCGCGGGACGGCGGGCGGGGTGCAGCACGGGACCTGCGACCTGGAGCGCATGGTCCGGGCCGTGACCGGCGCCTTCGACCTGTCCGACGCGCCGCCGCCGCGGCTGCCTTGGCTGCCGCCGTTGCCCGCGGGGCTCGATCTACACCTGGCTGCGCCGCTCGAACTGCGCGAGTCGGCGGACGCCGCCGGCGCGAACCGCACCCGCGAGCCGGTGCCGGTCGAGGCCGGCGAGGACGGCGTCGTCGTCCTCGGTCTGGTCGATCGTCCGGCCGAACAGGCCCAGTTCCCCTGGCGGGTGGAATATCCCCGGATTGGACATATGTTAGTGTTCGGCGCGTCGGGCAGCGGGAAAACTGAACTGTTGCGCACGCTTGTCGCAGCCGCGTGCGGCGGTGCGCCGGGAAAGGTCTGCGTGTACGGGATCGATGCCGGGGGCGGTGGGCTCGCGGTGCTGGAGGGTCTGCCGGCGGTCGGCTCGGTCGTGATCGAGCAACAGCGCGAGCGAGTCCTCCGGCTGGTGCGGATGGTCCACCGGGCGGTCACCGAGCGCAACGCGGTCCTGGCCGCCCGCGGCGCCGCCGACGTGCGCGCGCTCGCCGCCGCCGGCCTCGAACTGCCCCGCCTGCACCTGATCATCGACAACCTGCCCGCGCTGCTCGAATCGTTCGAGGGGGGCGGCGCCCTGCGCCGCTCCCACGCCGACATGCTGCTGACGGTGCTCCAGGAGGGGCGCCGCTGCGGCGTTCACGTCACGGCCACGGCGCCGCAGCGGACCGGCCTGTCGAGCCAGATCCAGGCGTGCTTCGGCGAGCGGGTCGTGCTGCGGATGGCGGTGGACGACGACTACGCGATGCTCGGCGTGCCGGGCGGGGTCCTGGACCGGCAGAGCGCGCCGGGCCGAGGCCTGGTCGGCGCCCACGAGGTGCAGGTCGCCACGATCGGGGCGATCGGCAGCGCGCGGCAGCGGGACTTCCTCGCGGCCCTCGCCGACCGGTTGACCGCGCCGCATGCGACCGCACCCGTGCCGCCGGTGCCCGCGATGCCGACCCGGATCCCGGCCGACCTGCTACCCGCGCCGAAGGGCGACGAGGTGTGCATCGGGGTCGAGGAGGACGTCATCGGCGGGGTGACGTTGCGGCTGGCGGACGGCCCGCTGCTGGTCTCCGGGCGCGGACGCAGCGGACGGACCAGCTTCCTGCTCGGCGTGGCCCACCAGTGTCGTCGGTCGACGACGCCGCCGCGCCGCATCCTGGCCCTCGGCCCGCGCGTCGACCCGCGGCTGGCCGCGGCCGCCGACGCGGCCCACCCCGATCTCGTGGCCGCCGCAGCTGCCCTGGCCGAACTGGGCGCCGGCGCCCCGGCCGAGCCGGCCGGGGCGGCCGCGGCCGAAGCTCCCGGCGGCCCGGCCGAGGGCTGGGACCTGGTACTGATCGACGACACGCACGAGTGGGACCGGCAGTGGGAGGCGGGCGGTGAGGCGCGCGATGCCCTCACCGAGATCGCGGCCTTCGTCGCCGGCGCCCGGGACCGGCGGATCGCTTTGGTGGTGACGACGGACTCGGACGACGCCCGGTCCCGGCAGCACGTTCCGGGCCTGGTCGCCGCGGTGCGCCGGGCTCGGCGCGCCATTCTCCTGGGACCCGAGATGGGAGACGGCGCGCTCGTGGGCGGCCAGGTCCCGATGAACAGCCACGAACCGATGACGGGGACGGGCCGCGGCGTCCTGATCGGGGGCGGATCGGTGCACGTGGTTCAGGTGCTGTGTCAGGCGCAGGACGAAGGAGTGCGGTGATGAAAGCCATCGGGTGGGTTCGGGCTAAATTCAGCCGGTTCGGTTCGGTCGTCCGCTCCCGGGACCGGGAGCGGGGCGCCGTCGAATTGGGGGTTGCCGCCCTCGGCGGGATCCTCGTCGTCGGCGCGGTGGCCGGCAACGGCGTGGCCTCGACGATCACGTCGGTCTCCGACGGGTCGACCTGGGTCGCGGACGGAACCACCGGCCAGATCGTCCAGCTTGACCCGCGGACGGGCCGGGTCGACCGGCGGTTGCAGGTGGGGCCGGACGGGACGGCATTGGATATTGAGCAGCGTGCTGGTCATTTGGTGCTCACCGGTTCGAATGGGCGGGTGACGTCGATCGATCTGACCGCTTTGGTTGCCTCGGGGCAGCGGGAGGTCGGGGCCAATGACAATGTCCGGGTCCTGGTCGGTCAGGGCAAGTTGTTCCTGGCGGACTTGACCAATGGCGTGATCCGGACGGTTCATCCGCTCACTTTGGCCGATCTCGGCGCTCCGTATCGCTCCCGTGATCTGACCGATGCCGTGACCGACGGCGCGGGCAAGGTGTGGCTCGTCGACGGCGCCGCGATCAAGACGGTGCGTTGGGACGAGGAGGCCCGCCGGTTCGTCGTCGAGCAGACCAGAAAGGTGCGGGGGGTGGGGCCGATGACCCGACTGACGCCGCACGAGCGTGGTGTCTCGGCGTTTGTCGGCGACGCGGGGGCGGTCGTCCAGTTGGGCACCGGGCGTGATCTCGCGGTGGGTATGCGCGTGCTGCGGGGGAAGGTCCTGGCGGCCGAGGTGGCGCCGGCCGACCTGGCGCCTGCGTCGGTTCCGGAGGCCGGCCGGGTGGTCATGATTTCGGGTCGCTCGGTGTGGGCGGTCGCGGTCAAGGACGTGGGATGTGCGCGGCCGGGCATGCCGTCGGTGTTCGCCAATCGGGTGTATGTGCCGTGTTTGGGGGACCGGCGGGTGATCGCGTTGGATCGGGCGGGTAAGCGGGTCGGGTCCGATCTGCTAGTGGGTGGTTCGGGTGATCCGCGTCTGCTTGTGGATGAGGATCATTTGATCATTCAGTCCGGTGATCGGACCTCGACCGTGGTGGTGAATCGTGACGGGTCGAGCCGGACGGTGGACGTTGCCGGTCAGGGCGGTGAGCCGCGCAACGCGCACCGCAAGCCGACGCCGTCGCACGGGCAATGGAGTTCGCCGCCGGCGCGGGATCCGGGCCGGTTGGACGGCCGCGAGTCGCCCAAGCCCGGTGTGACTACGACGCCCCCGCAGCAATCACCGTCGGCGAAGCCGTCCGGCGCGACGCCGACGGGGAAGCCGTCCACCCGGCGGCCGACAGAGCGGCCGACAGAGGACCCGACCGGGACGCCCACCGGCACCCCGACCGGCGGCACCCCGACCGGGACGCCCACGGCGAGCCCGACGCCGACCGTGTCCCGGACCGGCATTGGCGTAACCATGCCCCCGCCGCCCACGATGGAGCCGCCGCCCACGCCGGGGCCCAGCAAGACCATGGAGCCGCCGCCCACGCCGGGGCCGAGTCGCACGATGGAGCC
Source organism: Cellulomonadaceae bacterium (assembly GCA_031552185.1). Classification (GTDB taxonomy): domain Bacteria; phylum Actinomycetota; class Actinomycetes; order Actinomycetales; family Cellulomonadaceae; genus JAVBMU01. The sequence continues at coordinate 10,021 of JAVBMU010000085.1, forward strand.
GCCGCCCACGCCGGGGCCGAGTCGCACGATGGAGCCGCCCCCGACCACGCCGCCGGGAACGCCCCCGCCGCCGCCCCCGCCGCCCCCGCCGGCGCCTCAGCCGGCGGTGACCGGCGTCGTCGCGCGGGCCACCGGGAAGACCTCGATCGAGGTTACCTGGACGCCCGCGGGCGCCCCCCAGGCCATCGAGGTCCGCTCCTCCGACGGGGTGAGCGCGACGGTGCCGGGCACGGCCGACCGGGCGACCCTCACCGGGGTGCAGTGCGGCGCGCTGCTGACCGTCGATGTCGTCTCGGTTTTCCCGGACGGCACGCGGGTGCCGGCCGCGCAGGCGACCACGAGCACGCCGCGCTGCGGCCCGGCGCCCGTGACCGGGCTGGCGGTGCGGGTGTCCACGGAGGGTGGCGGCCTCGGCGGCGATTGGCAAGGCGGACCCGGGATCAGCAGCGCTCGGCTGACCTGGACGCCGGCGCCCACGCCGGTCGACTACTACATCGTCCGGCGGGTCGACGGGGTCTCGAAAACCGCGGACAACGGCGCGAGCGAACACGTCCTGCACGAGCGCCTGCCCGATGACCAGGATTGGGTCTGGCAGGTGATCTCGGTGGTCGGCGACGAGCAGGCCGTGGCGTCGGTCCGGCCCCCGCTGCCCGGACCGGTGACGGGCCTGACGATCGAGCGCGGCTTCGGCGTCGTGGGCGCGGGATACTCAGTCCTCTTCCGGCCGCCGGGCGACGCCGGCGCCGGCGGGATCAAGGGCTACTGGCTGTACTGCGAGCCGAGCGCCGCCCGCGGCGGGGAGTGGGTCAACGCGGGCTGGCTCAAGGCCGCGCCGGACGGGCGGTCGATGTGGACGACGTCGTGCACCGACGCCCCCGACGCCAACGCCAATCCCGACACGATCGGCGTCGTCGCGCAGAACACCGAGGGCGGCAAGGGACCGCTCGTGCGCGCCCCGGTTCCGCGGCCGGGGGCCGGCGGGCCGGCCGCGGCCGATGTCGCCGCGAAGGCGCCCGGGATCGAGGTCGCGCGGGCGCCGTGGACGCCGCCACAGGTCGAGAACCCGTCTTTGCTCGGCGCCGGCGTGGCGCTCATCCTGCCGGTCGCCGCCGTGCGCGGCGGCCGTGCGATCCGGCGGCTGCGGACGCGGAGGGGGCGGACCCGGGGTACGCCGACGCAGCCGGCGCGGACCGGGCAGGTGGCCGCATGAGCGCCGCGACGACCGCAGGCGGGGGCGCTGCCTCGGCCGCGCAGACGGCCGGGCTCGGCGCTCCCTCGCCGGCGGATGCTGAGGCATTCCGGATGCTGCACGACCGCGTCGTGAGCGCCGTCGAGCAAGCGATCCGCGGCAAGCGGGCGCCCATCGAGTTGGTTGTCGGCGCGCTGTTCGCAGGCGGGCACGTCCTGCTCGAGGACGTGCCCGGCACCGGCAAGACGACGCTCGCCCGGGCGCTCGCCGCGGCGCTCGGGGCCGGCACCCGCCGAATCCAGTTCACGCCGGACCTGTTGCCCTCGGACGTAACCGGCACGTCCGTCTTCGAGCCGCGGACCGGAACGGTGTCCTTCCGGCCGGGGCCGGTGTTCACCAACATTCTGCTCGCTGACGAGATCAACCGGGCCGCCGCGAAGACCCAGTCGGCGCTGCTCGAGGTGATGGCCGAGCGGACCGTCACGGTGGACGGCGTCGGGCACCTGGTGCCCGATCCGTTCCTGGTCGTGGCGACGCAGAACCCGATCGATCTCGACGGTACCTACCGACTGCCCGAGGCCCAGACCGACCGGTTCCTGGTCCGGCTGGCGCTCGGCTACCCGGATGCCGAGCACGAGGTCGAGGTGCTGCGTCCCCAGTCGGGGGCCGGCGACGTCGGCGCGGTCCCGGCGGTGACGACGCCCGAGGAGGTCGCCCGCACCACGGCCATGCTGCGCCGCGTGCACGTGGCGGATCCGATCCTGCGGTACGTGCGCGAGCTCGGCGCGGCCGGCCGGGCCGAGCCGCGGCTGCGGTTGGGTGCGAGCACCCGCGCGCTGCGCGGGCTGGTCGCGGCCGCCCAGGCGTATGCGGCGGCGCACGGGCGGCACTTCGTCGTGCCCGGGGACATTCAACGGCTCGCACTGCCGGTCCTGGCCCATCGGCTCGCGGTCACTCGCGAGGCGGAACTCGACGGCACCACCGCGGCCGGCGTCGTCGCCGATCTGGTCGCCTCGGTCGAGGCGCCCCAGCCTGTGCCGGCATGACCGACAGTCGGCCCCGATTGCGGCTGCTGGCCCGTGGCTGGGCGGTGGTCGGTACGGTCCTCGTGCTCGGGCCGTTCGGCGTGTGGGCGCAGTATCCCGCCCTGATCGGGCTGGCGCTGGCCCTGGCCGGGCTGCTCGCGGTCGAGGTCGCGGTGACCGCGGCGCCCGCCGCGATCACGGTGAAGCGGACGGTCCACCCCGTTCGGGTGGCCCGGAACGACCCGTGCGCGGCTGTCGTCACCGTGGGCAACCGGTCGCGCCGGCGGTGGATCACCGTCGCCGGGTACGACGCCGTGGCCGGGCAGCCGCTGCCGTTCCGGGTCGCCGGCCTCGGGCCGGGCGAGTATCGCGAGGTGCCGATCGAGGTGCCCACCACCCGGCGCGGGGTGATCCGGCTGGGTCCGTTGACGGTGCGGCGGCTGTCGCCCGCCGAACTGGTGAGCACCGAGCAGGAGTACGGGTCGGCCGCGACGGTCGTGGTCGAGCCGCGGATCCTCGACGGCGGTCGGCTGCCGCCCGGGGCGATCCGCGGGCATGTCGGTGCCGATGAACGGGTGGACAAGGGCGGCACGGACCTGGTGGACCTACGCGAGTACGTGCCCGGCGATGACCTGCGCCGGCTGCACTGGGCGACGTCGGCCCGCTCGGGGACGCTGATGATCCGCGAGGACGCCGACCCATCAATGCCGCACCTGACCGTGATTCTGGACGACCGAGCCGCCGCCTACGGGGGCGACGAGTTCGAAGAGGCGGTCGATCTGACGGCCACGTTGCTGGACGCGGCGGTCCGCGGGGGCAGTCCCGCCCAGGTGGTTCTGGTCTCCGGCGCCGAGGGCGTGCGCTGCCCGGCGCAGGGCGGCGGAGCGGCCGCCGGCGGGCTGGGCCGGGCCGCGCGGGACGCCCTGGTAGCGCTGGCGCCGCTCGCGCCGAGCGAGTCGGGGCCGATGGCGTCCGTCGGCGCCCGAGTGGGTGCGGGCGAGAAGGATGTGCTGGTCGGCGTGACCGGCGCGCGCGAACCGCTCACCGTGATGCTCGGTCAGGTGCAGGGCGCCTCCTTCGGCGCCGTCGCCGTCGTCGACGAGCGGCCGGAACGGCTGGTCGGCGCGGCGGGGGCGATCACGGTGCTGCGCGGGCCGCACAGTTCGGACCTGGCGTTCGCCTGGCGACAGGCGGTGGCGCGGTGACTGCCGGCGCGCCGGGCGGGGGCGCGCCGGGCGGGGGCGCGGTGACGGGGGGCGCGGTGACGGGGGGCGCGTGGGCGGCCCGGATCTGTTGGTCCGCGCTCGTGCTCGTGGTCGCCGCCCTGAGTCCCGCCGCGGCCTACGCCGGCGCGGTGAGCGCGGCGGCGCTCGCGGGCTGTGTCGTGCTGCCCTTCGTGCTGATTGCCGCGGGGACGGCGGTGCGCCTGCCCCGGTGGGCCGTCGCCTCGGCGGTGACCTGCATGGGCACGGCGCTGGGCCTGGCGGCCGCCGGCCGATTCGTCGAGCCGGCCGGGGCGCCGACGCCGGGCTGGCGCGACAGCCCCGGCCTGCGCTCGCTCGGCCCGCTGATTGATGCCGTGCCCCGGCTGCTCACCTCGCCCCGGCCCGCGCCGGCCGAACCCGAGTACCTCGCGCCGGTCGCCGTCCTGGTGTGGTTGACCGCGACCGTCGTCGCGCTCGTCACCGTCTCGCGGCGGCGGGCGCCGCGACTGATCGCGCCACTGGTGGGCGCTGTCCTGATCGAGGTGACCGCCGCCCTGATCACGGCCGGCGCCGCCGACCGCCACGGCGTGATCGCCGCCGGCACCGCCGTGCTGATCGGGATCGGCTGGACCGCCCTGGGCGGGGCGCCGGGCAGGCTCCGTTCGGGCGCGGCCGGCGCCGGGTGGCCGGGCCGCCCGCTCGGCGCCGGGCGGCCGCGGTTCCGGGCCGGCTGGTTCGCCCGGCGCGCCCGCCGCCTCTCGGCGACCGGCGGCGTCGCCGGCGCCGCCGTCCTCGCGCTGCTGGCGGGAGTCCTGCCCGCCGCGGATGCCTTCGAGCCCCGGGACCACGTGCCGCCGCCGGTGCACATCACCGAGTTGGCGAATCCGCTGCCGTTGGCCCGGATGTGGGCGAGCCGGCCGGACCTGACGTTGTTCACCGTGGCGCGGGCGGGCGGGCCCGTCCCGGCCCGCATCCGGTTGGCCGCGCTGCCGGATTACGACGGCGCCGGCTGGACGCTGGCTGCGCGGTTGCGCGCACCCGGCGTGGTGGACCGACCCGAGCTCCCGCTCGGCGAGCCCGCGACGGTCGGCGAACTGACGGTGACGGTCCGGGAACTCACCGGTGGCTGGCTGCCGTCGGTCGGGTTGCCCGAGGCGGTCACCGGACTGCCCGCCGTGGCCGACGTCGACACCGGGACGCTGGTCACCGAGCCTGAACCCGAGCCGGGCGCGCGGTACGTCCTGCGCACCCGGACCGACCCGCCGACCGCGGGCCGGCTCGCCGCCGCCCAGGTGCCGCCGAGCGAGCAGGCCCGGCGTTACCTGCAGCTCCCGAACGCGCCGCAGTGGCTGGTGGAGGGTGCGCAGGAGGCGGTGGTGGGCGCCGACACCCCGTGGGCGCGCGTCGCCCGCCTGGTCGAGGTGGTCCGGCGCGGGCGGGCGCTGGACCCGAAGGCCCCGGCCGGCACGTCGTACGCGCGGATCGAGGAGTTCCTCACCGCCACGCCGGAGACCGGCGGCGGCTGCGGCACCAGTGAGCAGTTCGCGGCCACGCTGGCGCTGTTGGCGCGAGCGGTGGGGGTGCCGTCCCGCGTGGCCGTCGGCTTCGTCGTCCGCGGTGACGGCGCCGGACCGGTCGCCGTCACGGGGGCCGACTCCCGGGTCTGGACCGAGGTATACCTCGCCGGGGTCGGGTGGGTCGCCGTCGACGCATCCCCGGACGAGGTGTCCCTGGTGGGCGCCAATGCGGCCGGCCTCGGCGAGACGCTGGTGGATCCGGCGGCGGCCGATCCCGTGCCGGAGCCGGCGGCGCAGACGCCGGCGGGCACCGGCTCCGAGCCGCCCGCGAAAGCCGACGTCACGACGCCGACGCGCGGGCGAGGGTCCGCGCTGATCCTGTCCGGCGGCGCCGCCGCCCTCGCCGGCGCCGCCCTGCTCGTGCTGGTCGGTTCCCGCCGGGCCCGGACCGTGCGCCTGCGTCGAACCGGCGCGCCGGGCGCCTGGCAACACGTGGTGGACTCGGCCTGCCTGGCCGGGCTGCCGATCCGGGCCGCCGCCTGCGCCCCGGACCTCGCGGCAGATCTCGAGGGCCGGGGGGCGACGGGTGCCACGCGCTTGGCCCGGTGGGCCGAACTGGTCGCCTTCGCGCCGCCGGCGGAGGGCGCGCCGTCGGGTGAGGGAGCGGCGCCCTGGCCCTCGGCGGCGTTCGCCGCCGAGGCGTGGCCGGTCGCTCGGGCGGCCGAGCGCGGGCTGCGACGATCGGCGCCATGGTGGCGCCGGGCGACCTGGCCGGCGTCGCCCGCCGTGTTCGGTCGACTCAGCGGGGACAGAACTGCTGCGAGACGCCGCGGTCCTGGGTCTCCTTCACGATCGCGACGAGGACGAAGCACACCCGCTTCGCCGCCGGGTCGACGCCCTCCACGCGAAACGTCGTGATGCCCGGCGCGACCTGCCCGAGCGCCCGCGGTTCGGGCGACGTCGGGTCGAGGACGACCGTGACGGCCTTGCCGTTCGACTCGTCGTTCCAGCTCAGCGTGATTGACGAGCCGTTGTCCACCCCCACCGGCCCCGTCGGCTCGAGGTCCGGGTTGGACAGGCCGGCGATCTCCTCGCTCAGATCCGTCGTCCCCGTCGTCGTCCCCGTCGTCGAACCGGTCGGCGTTCGCGTCGTGGTCGGCACCGATCGATCGTGCACCGTGACCGTTCCGGTCCCGGCACCCACGCTCGGATCGTCGTCCCGCCCCAGGAGGTGCCCGCCCACCCCGATGATCCCGCCGACCAGTAGCGTTCCGACGACGAACGACACCGGCCGGGTCCAGTTCCGCCGCCGCCGGGTCGGCTTGGGTTTGGTCGGGACCCCGGTCGCCACGGCCGGGATGGTCCTGGCGACGGTGTGTTCGCCGTCGACGTCGACTGGCGGTTCGGGCTGGTTCACATGCGCGAGCGCCGACGGCGAGATCGCCGGGCTCGGCCGGCTGCGCGGGTCGGTCGACTTCGGGTCCGACGACCCGGCCGACGACGGCGGCGACCCCGGCGCGGTCTCACCGAGCGAGGCGAGCGCATCGCGAACCTCGGCGGCGGTGATCGTCCGGGCGGCGCGGTCGTGGACCAGGCAGCGGTCGATGACCGCGATCAGGTCCGGCGGCCCGGCCAGCGGGCGTCGCCGGCCGGTGTGCACGCGGCGCAAGTAGGACAGGGCCGTGTCGTCGTCGGGGTTGTCGCCTGCGAACGGGGGCCGCCCGGTCAGCAGCGCGAACAGCGTGGCGCCGAGCGACCAAACATCGTCGGCCGGCAGGGGTTCCAGCCCGTCGAGCACCTGGGGCGAGGCGTACCGGTAGGAGAACCGATCGAGCGTCGCGGTGTGTTCGAGGTCCGCCGGCCGGGCGATGCCGAAGTCCGACAGCACGTACGTCGTCGGCAACACCAGAATGTTCTGCGGCTTGACGTCCCGGTGCAGCACCCCGTGTTGATGGGCGAATGCGAGGGCGTCGGCCACCGCGGTTCCGACGGCGATCACCTCCGCGGCGCCGAACGGGCCGGTATTGGTGAGCCGATCGTGGGTCGATCCCAGCTCGAAGAAATCCATCACGAGGCTCGGCCGCCCGTCCGAGGCGGTGGCGGTGGCGAGGACCGTGACGATGTTGGGGTGTTGGCGGCCCAGTTCCACGGTGATCGCGAGTTCGCGCCGGAACCGAGCGGCAGCCTCCGGGTCGACGGCCGCCATCACCTTGAGTGCCACATCCCGGCCCAGCGCATCCTCGCGTGCGCGATAGACCACCGAGTCGCCACCCCGGGCGATCCGGACGAGCCGGGAATAGCCGGGGACGCGCAACTCGCCCACATCGGCGGCCGGCGGGGCGGAGGCCGACGAGGCGGGACACTCGCGGCCGGGTACGGCATCGCCCTGGGCGACTGGGGCCGACGCGGGGGAGTTGGTCACGGGAGGGGTGGCGGGCACCGGAGTCGACCGGCTGGGCGGCGGCGCCCAGGCCAGGTCGGGGTCTCCCGCGCCGCCACGCGACTGTTGCTCGGCCAGGATCCGCTCCCTCGTGGATCACATTTCGGGTATTGACGACGAAGGCCGATTCTAACGCGCCGGCCGCCCCCGCCCCTCGGCGAGGTAGAGCCATGCGTCCGCCGCGGACCCCTCTCGGCGACCCCACGCCTCTTCCTCGGCCCGGACGGCGCTACCTCGGCGGGTTGGTCACGGCTCGTCGTCGGATCCGGTCAGCCATTCCCAGACGCCGTCGAACGCGGCTTCGGCCAGTGCGACGGGGGTGTACAGCGCTCCCGCGACGCCGGCGTGGTGGTACGCCCAGTCCATATTCTCGGCCACCCGGTCGCCGTAGCTGGTGCCCTGCATGCCTTGCCACGCCGCGTCGCCGATCTCGGTGCCGATGGTCCAACCGATACCGGCTACGCCGGCCGGCGTGGCGTACGCCGGGATGAGCCCGACGACGCCGATCCCGGTGGAGACTCCGGACAGGATCGCCCCTGGGGTGTCGCCGTCCATGTACTTGTCGATCGTGTCCGTGGCGTCGGCCCACAGACCCACCATGCCCAAACCATCCGATATCCCGCCGATCGTCGGCCCCAGGGTGTCGCGGAATTCGTCCACAGCCCGGGCCGCGTCGCGAATCGTCGGGTGCCCGACGCCCGCCTTGAGCACCGCGTAGGCCTGCTCGAGCGTCGAAAGGTGGCCGAGGTCTCCCGCCGTCCCTTTGATGGCAGCCCAATCCTTTTCGGCCGCGGAGGTATTCGTCGTCGGGTCAATTGTCGCCGTGCTCATCGTCGTCGAGGTATTCCCGACGGGATTCGTCCCGGCGATTCCGGCCGTCGTTCCGGCCGCCGACGACGGGAGTCGGCTGCCGATGCCCGTGCCGACCGTCCCACCGCCGACGCCGCTCGCGGTGTCCTGCTCATCGGCCTGCGCCAACAGGTGCTGGTGCGTCGTGTGGAGCAACTCGCCCGCGCTGCGCAACGTGACGGCGTGGATCTGCGCCCAGGTCTCTCGCGCCTGATCGGCGTCCGGCCCCTGCCAGCCGACGGCGCCCAACTGTCGGGTCAGCCGGGCCTCGATGTGCCGAACGACCAGCGCGGCCGCATGCATCAGGTGGCTCAAGGCGCGCAGTTGAGCGACGTCGGCGCCCTGGAATGTGCCGGCTGCCATCGTGTCCTCCCCGTAGGTCTCGTCATCGATCGGTCGCCGCGCTCGGTCCGGCGGTCCTCATCAGTGTTGATGGGCCGAGCGCCGGGCGTCGAGCCGCGAGGGGGTGGAAACCTCCGGAATTTCTCTGATCGCGGTGACCGGGACCGTCGCCCGCGGGGCCGTCGATTGTCGCCTCGGCGCGATGGCCGTCAGGTGGCAGAGCCGGCGCCGCAGTCGGCCGGTGGTCCGCCGACCCGCAATGCCAAGCCTGGTGGATATTAACCGCTATTATGTTAATCTGGGGGGTTGTCCGAGAACGACCGAGATGAGAGGCCGACTGATGCGAAAGATCTCCAGAATGGCTACGGCATTCATCGTGGGAGCGGCTCTGCTGTGCGGCGGATGGCTGGCGACTCAACCCGCATTCGCTGCGTCAACGCCAAAGAGTTGCCGCCTCGTCGTATATACGCCGGCCAAGGTCGGCGGGTCGGTCAAGAGCGAGGGCGGCCGGGTCGAATGTTCCACACCGATCTCGACGACCGTGGCGATCAAGGGAGTTCGTGCCGGTGGTGTGCCGGATTCGGTTCTGGCCAAGTCGAGCAAGCTGGCGGCAAACATGACTTGGTTCGTGTACTACGGAAGTCCGACCAAGGGATCCGAATATCGCACGCAGGTGTGGAATGCCAACGGTACGAAGCAGTCCGGCACGCTGAAGTGGTAGCGCAGTCCCGACCCGTGAGAGATCACCACGCGGCACTCCGGCTCGAGGGAATCCACGCGGGGTACCGTCGCCGGCCGGTGCTCCGAGGGATCGACCTCCGGCTCGGGTCGGGAGTCCTCGGCCTTCTTGGCCCGAACGGGGCGGGGAAGAGCACTCTCTTGGGAGTTCTTGCGGGGACCGTCCGGCCGACCGCCGGTCAGGCCAGGCTCGGCGACGACGTGCTCGGTGACCGAGCGTCCTCGCGCGTTCGGGCCCGGGTCGGGTTTTCCCGCAGCATTTCGACACGGTGGCAACGATGACTGTGGCGGCCCATGTCGCGTTCGCTGCCTGGGCGAACGGCGTGCCGGACGACCGGTGTCAGAAGGCGGCCACCGGGGCGTTGGATGTCGTCGAACTCAATGACCTTGCCGGGCGACGGGTCCGTACTCTCTCGGGGGGCCAGCGCCAGCGCCTCGGGATCGCCTGCGCGATCGCCCACGAGCCCGACGTGTTGCTGCTCGACGAGCCCACGGTGGGCCTGGACCCGCTGCAGCGGGTCCAGGTCCGCGCCTACCTCGCGCGCATCTCCGAACGCGCCATCGTCCTCGTTTCAACTCACATGGTCGAGGACCTCGCGCAAGTCGCGGACCGCGTTTTGGTCCTCGTCGACGGGCGCATCGCCTTCGACGGCACGGTCGCGGACCTTGCTGAGTCCGGCGACGACGGCGATCGGCACGTATCGGTTCTCGAGTCCGGGTATCGAAAGGTCTCCCTTGCGGCGGCCAAGGCATGAGCGGATGGCTCGCGCGCCACACTCAACCAACGCGGCCCTGGGTTCTTTGGGGCCTCTTCGGCCTCGGCCTGCTGTGCGGGATGAACGCGTTGATCGATGCTTTTGCCTGGCTGCCGCCGACGTGGACATCGACAATCGTGTCCCTTCGCGAGGACGGGTCGCCGTGGGTCCTCGCCGCGGCCGTCCTTGCCGCGGCGGGGGCGGACGTTGTGTCGGGGGGCTCAGTCATGGTCGCGCCCTGGGTCGCCCGCGCCGGTTGGCCGGCCACGCTGCGGCAGGTCGGCACCATGGCGGCGGCCCTGTTCAGCGGTCTCGCACTTACCGGCGGCGTCGGGTTGGTCGTTACGGCCATTCGGACCGAGGTCGGTGCGCCGAACTGGGCGATGCTGCTCGGCGTCGGCGCTGCCATGGCTTCTTGGATCGCGGTCGGCTATGTCGTGGGCGTCACTGTTCCACGTGGCTGGAACCTCCTCGTGGCTCTCCTGGCGGCCGGGGTCCTCTGGGTGACACCCGCGATGGTTGGCCCGCCCCTGCAGGCGGTCGCCTTGGTTTGGGGCCTCGACTGGCCCGCGCTCGGCGATCGATTCCGCCCCGTTCCCGCCTGGTTCCGGGTGCTCTTCCTCGCGGCGCTGTCCGGGGGTTTCGTGGTTGTCGCGGCGCGGATCGGCCGTCGGGTTCGGGGCGTTGGCGCGATCGGCTACAAAGTGACGACAGCGTTGATAATGCTTCCCGTTGTGGCACTGGGTGCCTACGCGGTGGCGCGGCAACCGGCATTGATCGAGCGGGATCAGAAGCCACCGACGGTCTGCGCCGAGGTCCGCGATGAGTCCCGTGTGTGCGTCCATCAAGCGCACCGGCGCCTCGCCGAGCCGCTCGCCGCGGCCACAGCGCACATCCTCGATGCCGCCGGCCACGAGGGTGCCGTCCACGTCATCGAACGAGCGGTGGCAACGGACGCGCAGGCTGATCGGCCGAGCCGGGTGCGGGGCGAGATCACGATTGTGTTCGACCTGCAAGCGCCGCAAGCTTCGCGCGAGGCCCTGCTCGACGAGAATGCCTCGGCGGTCGCTCGGGTTATCGCGGGTAGTTCAGTATGCCAAGCCTTGCCCCGCCCACACGGCAACGAGACCCCGCTCGAAATATGGCGGAGCCGGCATGCGACCGGCGCTCTTGCCGCGATCCTCGTCGCCCGATCCGGTCGGACCTACGTGCCGGACGGTGACGATCCAGCCGAACACAGACTCTTCGTCGAACTCGGCAAGCTCGACCACGACGCCCTGCGCGCCTGGGTCGGTGCCCATCGGGCGCAGATCGAGACCTGCACGCTCGATGCCGACGCGGACACACCGTGACCGCATCGGTGCGGCGCTATCTCACTCCCCGCCACCCATGGTTGCTGGGCGCCTTGACAGCGGGGCTGTCCGTGGTTGCGCTGACCACCACCTGGCTGAATCTCGGTATTGAGGTCAAGGTTCTCGGTGGCCGGACGCCACGGATGGTCGGTACCGGAGAGGCGGCGTCGATCGCCCTCGGGCTCGCCGGGGCCGCCTTGGGCACCAGCGGGCTCGCCTCCTGGGAGCAAACGGGGGCTCGCTCGCTGCGCGTCGCAAACACGGTCTGGGCGCTGGCGACGATGGCTGCCGCTGCTCTTCCGCTCGTCCTGATCCCATTGGGCCCGGCCCGCCAAGCATCGCCCGGCATCCCGGATTCCGAATGGTTCGGGTACGCCTACTCGTCAATCGCGCCGTTCCTCGCCGGCGTGGTCATGGTGACGGCCGTCGGGCTGATTGTTACGGCCCGACTGGGGAGGACGCTCGGTCCGCTGGTCGTCTTTGCCGGCTACTGGGTCTTGACGCTCGTCCAGAGTCTTCGGGTCCCCGGCGCCGCCGAGTGGTTGTGCTTTCCGGGCGCCCCGGGGCCGCCGGGCGGGGCGGCTGTGGTGCACCCTCCCACCTGGGAACTTGCGCTCGTCGCCATGGTGTTCGCGACCGTCGCGTGCGTGGCCTGGGGGCGTCGCCGTCGTCCCAGCACCTGAGACGATCCGATGCTCGGATGACATCGACGGCACGGGGGCGTAGTGTGCGAGGCGTGCGGACGACAACTCTCGTAGTACTTCCTGGGCGCGCCGGCTGACGCCGTCGTTCAGGTATCGTCCGCGCGCGCTCGCCCCTCGACCAACCCCGATCCGGGGACGAGGGGTTTTTCTTTTGTCCCGCACCGGTCACGGCCACCAGCCGCGGGACGCCGACCGGGGTCCACCGCCCCGCCGTCGGCGCCCCGACCGGACGGGTCGGCCCGGCGCCGGAACCGACCGGCGGGCCGTCCCGCCACGCACCGACCGGCCGTCGCGGCCGGTCACCGCACCGCAAGCTGCCCCGCAGCCCGACCGAGGAGACACCGATGGCCCAGGGTCCGCACCCGGCACCGCCGCGCACGGGCGCGCCGGCGCCCGCAGGCACCGCCAAGACCGCAACCACGCCCATGACCGCCCGCACGGACGCCGGCCGGCGCGCCGAGGCGCGCGGTGCGATCCGGGAGGAGGTGACCGGGGCCCAGGCGATCGTCCGTTCCTTGGAGGAGGTCGGCGTCGAGGTGATCTTCGGGATCCCGGGTGGCTGCATCCTGCCCACCTACGACCCGCTGATGGACTCCACCAAGCTCCGCCACATCCTCGTGCGGCACGAGCAGGGCGGCGGCCACGCCGCGACCGGCTACGCCGCGGCCACCGGCAAGGTCGGGGTCACGATGGCGACCTCGGGCCCGGGCGCGACCAACCTGGTCACCCCGATCGCCGACGCGAACATGGACTCCGTCCCGCTGGTCGCGATCACGGGGCAGGTCGGCGCCGCCGCAATCGGCACCGACGCCTTCCAGGAGGCCGACATCCTCGGCATCACGATGCCGGTCACCAAGCACAACTTCCTGGTGAAGAACCCCGCGGACATCGCCCGGACCATCGCCGAGGCCTTCCACATCGCGCAGACCGGCCGCCCGGGGCCCGTCCTGGTCGACATCGCCAAATCCGCCATGACCGAGCGGACCACCTTCACCTGGCCGCAGGACCTCAAGCTGCAGGGCTACCACCCGGTGACCAAGCCGCACAGCAAGCAGATCCGCGAGGCCGCGCGCCTGCTCGCGCGGGCCAAGCGGCCCGTGCTGTACGTTGGCGGCGGCGTCGTGCGCGCGAACGCGTCGGCCGAACTGCGCAAACTGGTGGACGCCGCGGGCTCGCCCGTCGTCGCCACGCTGATGGCGAAGGGCGCACTGCCGGACTCGCACCCGCAGCACCTCGGTATGCCCGGCATGCACGGCACCGTCCCGGCGGTCGCGGCGCTGCAGAAGGCCGACCTGATCGTCGCCCTCGGCGCCCGGTTCGACGACCGGGTGACCGGCAAGCTGTCCAGCTTCGCCCCCCACGCCACGATCATCCACGCCGACATCGACCCGGCCGAGATCGGCAAGAATCGGGCCGTCGACGTCCCGATCGTCGGCGACCTCAAGGAGGTCCTGACGGACCTGCTGCCCGAGCTCGAGCGCGAGCACGCCGCGCACGGCCGCCCGGACATCGAGGCCTGGTGGCACCAGATCAACACCTGGCGCGAGACCTACCCGCTGGGCTACACCGAGCCCGACGACGGTCACCTCGCCCCCCAGTTCGTGATCTCCCGCCTGGGCGAACTGTGCGGACCGGAGGCGATCTACGTCGGCGGCGTCGGCCAGCACCAGATGTGGGCGGCCCAGTTCATCAAGTACGAGCGCCCGCGCACCTGGCTGAACTCGGGCGGCCTCGGCACGATGGGCTACGCGATCCCCGCCGCCATGGGGGCCAAGGTCGGCCGCCCGGACGCGAACGTCTGGGCGGTGGACGGGGACGGCTGCTTCCAGATGACCAACCAGGAGTTGGCCACCTGCGCGATCAACGAGATCCCGATCAAGGTGGCGCTGATCAACAACTCCTCGCTCGGCATGGTCCGCCAGTGGCAGACGCTGTTCTACAACGAGCGCTACTCGAACACGGATCTGCACACGGGCCGCGGCACTCTGCGGGTGCCGGACTTCGTGAAGCTCGCCGACGCCTACGGCTGCGAGGGCATCCGGGTCGAGCGCGCGGACGAGGTCGATGCGGCCATCCGCCGCGCGAACGAGATCGACGACCGGCCCGTGGTCATCGACTTCAACGTCTCCCGCAACGCCATGGTCTGGCCGATGGTGCCGGCGGGCGTCTCGAACGACGACATCATGTACGCCCGGGGCCTGTCGCCCGCCTGGGACCGCGAAGACTGACCCGGAGAGGAACCCATCACCATGAGCCGTCACACCCTCTGCGTCCTGGTGGAGAACCAGCCGGGTGTCCTGGCCCGCGTGGCCGGGCTGTTCTCCCGCCGGGCGTTCAACATCCATTCCCTGGCCGTGGGCCCGACCGAGCATGAGGAGATCTCCCGGATCACCGTCGTCGTCGACGTCGAGGCGCACCCCCTCGAGCAGGTGACCAAGCAACTGAACAAGCTGGTCAACGTCATCAAGATCGTCGAACTCGACGCCGCGGCGTCGGTCCAGCGCGAGCTGCTCCTGGTCAAGCTCCGCGCCGACGGCGCGAACCGGACCGGGGTGCTGGAGGTGGTCAACCTGTTCCGCGCGAAGGTGGTCGACGTCGCGCCGGACGCCCTGACGATCGAGGCCACCGGCACCGCCGAGAAGCTGAACGCGCTGCTGACCGCCCTCGAGCCGTACGGTGTGCGGGAGATCGTCAAGTCCGGCACCGTCGCCATCGGCCGCGGCGCCCGCTCCATCACCGACCGCGCGCTCGAGCGGCCGCTCAAGTCCGCCTGACGGCGCGTCCCCCTTATCCCGAATCCGTTTTCAACGCAGATCCGATCACGAGGAGAAATACTGTGGCTGAGCTGTTCTACGACGACGACGCCGACCTTTCCGTCATCCAGCAGCGCAAGGTCGCCGTCATCGGCTACGGCAGCCAGGGGCACGCGCACGCGTTGAACCTGCGCGATTCCGGGGTCGATGTTCGCGTCGGCCTGCGGGAGGGTTCGGCCTCCGTCGCGAAGGCCGAGAACGAGGGCTTGCGGGTGTTGCCCGTCGCGCAGGCGGTGGCCGAGGCCGACGTCGTCATGATCCTCGCGCCGGACCAGGTGCAGCGGAGCCTCTACCAGCAGGAGATCGAGCCCAACCTGAAGGAGGGCGCGGCGCTCGCGTTCGCGCACGGGTTCAACATCCGGTTCGGGTACATTCGGCCCGGCGCCGGGCACGACGTCTTTATGGTCGCGCCCAAGGGGCCGGGGCACATCGTCCGCCGCGAGTTCGCCGACGGGCGGGGCGTGCCGGTGATCGTCGCCGTCGAGCAGGACGCCTCGGGGCAGGCCTGGGACCTCGCGCTCGGGTATGCCAAGGCGATCGGTGGCCTGCGCGCGGGCGGCATCAAGACGACGTTCACCGAGGAGGCCGAGACCGACCTCTTCGGCGAGCAGTCCGTGCTGTGCGGCGGGACGTCGCAGCTCGTCCAGTACGGCTTCGAGGTCCTGACCGAGGCGGGTTACCAGCCCGAGGTCGCGTACTTCGAGGTACTGCATGAGCTGAAGCTGATCGTCGACCTCATGATCGAGGGCGGCATCGCCAAGCAGCGCTGGTCCGTTTCCGACACCGCCGAGTACGGCGACTACGTCTCCGGGCCGCGGGTCATCGACCCGCACGTCAAGGAGAACATGAAGGCCGTGCTTGCGGACATCCAGTCCGGCGCCTTCGCCGCCCGGTTCATCGCCGACCAGGACGCCGGCGCGCCCGAGTTCAAGGCGCTGCGGGCCCAGGGCGAGGCGCACCCGATCGAGACCACCGGGCGCGAACTGCGCAAGATGTTCGCCTGGGTCAAGCCCGCCGACGCCGACTACGTCGAGGGCTCCGCCGCGCGCTGACGCGGACGACGAGGTCGAGGTAGATCCGTGGCGTCGTCGGACCGGCGTGTCGGGCGAGCTACGGCTCTACCTCGCGCGGCACGGCTCTACCTCGCGCGGCATGCCGGGCGCGGGCAGTTCCGCCTGCGGAGCCGACCACCAGGACGATGCCCGAGCCGACGTGCCCGTTCGGGGACCGGCGTCGGGATCTGCTCCGCACTTCGCATCGGCGCCGACATCAGTTGCTGCATCGGGGCACGCGAAAGGCAGCGACACGACGGCGGGGCAGTGACACGACAATGTGGAGTTCGCTGGTCCGGCGGCCGCATCGCCGATGCCGCCGGAGGTGGCGGCCGGGGCCGGATCGTGGGTTGTCCGGCGGGGTTGCGGTGAGATGCGGGTGACCGCGGCCGGCGAGAGGTATCCCGCGCGAGGAGGTATCCCGCGCGAGGGACAGGTAATTCGAACGAGATAGAGGTTAAACGTCGCGAATCGGCCGATGCGGCGCGTGGGTGCCTCTCGTTCGTTCGCGATACCTCTCGTTCGTTGCGATACCTCTGACTCGCTGGCGGTACCGCCACGCTCGGCACCCGGCGTTCGCCCGCCCGCGGCTTCGCGGCAAGCCTGGGCGGGCGGTGAAACGCGCAGGCAGAGCCGCGCCGCGCGAAGTAGAGCCGCGCCGCGCGAAGTAGAGCCGTAGCGCGCCCGACACGCCGGTCCGGCGACGCCACGGATCTACCTCGGCCCCGCCGGCCCCTCGCGGCCCCAC
Source organism: Cellulomonadaceae bacterium (assembly GCA_031552185.1). Classification (GTDB taxonomy): domain Bacteria; phylum Actinomycetota; class Actinomycetes; order Actinomycetales; family Cellulomonadaceae; genus JAVBMU01. The sequence continues at coordinate 26,750 of JAVBMU010000085.1, forward strand.
CGGCCCTCGGCGCGCGACCCGCCGCCGGCCCGGGCCACCCCGCCTACGACCACTACCCCCGGAATCACTCATCTAGTCAATCCCGGCCGCCTCGAAGTCGGTCGCGAGCCGGTCGAGCGCCGCTCGCCCGGCGCCGATTCGTTCAAGGGCGAGCAGCCCGGCGCCCAGGACCGGCCGGCGCTCGACGATGGCGAGCCGGGCCAGGGGAGCGAGCCCGGCCAGGTGTTCGGTGGTCGCCGCGATCAGCAATGGGTCCCGGGTCGCGGCGATGCCGCCGCCGAGCACCACCGGAACCTCCCGGTCCAGCGCGTCGAGGCGGCGGAGCGCCGCCGCGGCGAGCAGCGCCAGTTCCCGCCCCTGCCGGACGAGGACGCTGCGGGCGACCTCGTCGCCGTCGGCGGCCAGTCGGAACAGCAGCGGAACGAGAGAGTGCTGCCGGGCCTGCGAGATCCGGCCGGCGTGCCACTGCTCGATCACGGTCTCCAGATCCGCGCAGCCCAACTCCGCCGGGATCGCGGCCGCGAGCGCCGTCGCCGGCCCCCGTCCGTCCCGCGCCCGCGCTGCGTGGAACATCGCCGCGACGCACAGGTCCCCGCCGCCACCGAAGTCGCCGCCGATCGGGCCGATGGCGGGGAAGCGGACCGTCTGCCCGGCCGCCGTCCGTCCGATGCAATTGATTCCGGAGCCGCAGACCACCGCCACGCCCTCGGGGCCGTCGACGCCGGCCCGCAGCAGGGCAAACGTGTCGTTCTCGACTTCGACCAGGCCCGGCAGGCCGGCCGTCCGCGCCGCGGCGCGGAGCGTGGCACACTCGGCCGGGAAGTCGAGCCCGGACAGGTACAACGCCGAGTGGGTCACATCGACGCGGCCGGACCGGACGTCGTCGGGCAGCAGCGCGCGGATCACGGCGAGGGCCCCGCGAGCGCCGAGCGCCTGCGGGTTCGCCCCCGGCCCGCGGGCGTGGGCCAGCAGCGCGCCGTCGAGCCCGATGACGAGCAGGTCGGTTTTCGAGGATCCGCCGTCGACGGCGATCACTGCTCCGGGCGGCGCGTCCGTGCCGCCCGGGCCGCCCGGCCCCGCAGCCGGCCCGGTCCCTACCGCACCCACGGCAGGAACTCCCGGTTCGCATGTAGCAGTTCCCCGGTCAGCTTCTCGGCGACGTCGTATTGGCCGATCAGCGGGTGGGCCAGCAGTGCCGCGGCGACCAGGCGTGGATCGCCGCGGACGGCGGCGTCGAGGGCGAGCCGTTCGTATTCGGCGACGTGCGCAATCAGCCCCGCGGCGCCCGGCGGCAGGGCGGCCGTGGCCGGCAGCGCCCGGGCGCCGGCCGGGGAGACGTCGGCGGTCACCTCGACCACGTGGTCGTCCGGCAGGAAGGGAAGCCGCCCGTCGTTGCGGAGGTTGACGACCTGCGGCGCCCGGTCGCCGGCCCCGCGGTCGCCGGCCCCGCGGTCGCCGGCTTCGTGGTCGCCGTGCAGCGCGGCCATCAGGTCGATGGCGGCGTCCGAGTAGTGCGCGCCGCCGCGCCTGGACAGGGCGTCAGGTTTGGTCACCGTGGCGGGGTCGGCGTACTGGGCGAGCAGCTCGGCCTCGATCGTCCGGACGGCCTGGGCGCGGGTGATCGCCCCGGGCGCGACCTGCGCCGCCAACTCGGCGTCGTGCGCATAAAAGTAGTGCAGGTAGTAGGACGGGACGGCCCGTTGCAGGGCGAGCAACTCGACCGGCAGCCCGACCTGCCGGGCGATCGTCGTCCCGTGATCGGCGAGAAGGTCGGGCAGCCGCTCGACGCCGTCGACCCGCACGCCGACCTCCCAAGTGAGGTGGTTCAACCCGACGTGGTCCAGGTCCACCGCCGCCGGCCGGGCGCCGAGCCGATCGGCGAATGACCGCTGGAACCCGATCGCCACGTTGCACAGCCCCACAGCGCGGTGCCCGGCGCCCAGGAGGGCGCGGGTGACGATGCCGACGGGGTTGGTGAAGTCGAGGATCCATGCCCCCGGGCGGGCGCGACGGCAGACGATGTCGGCGAGCTGAAGGACCGCGGGCACGGTGCGCAGCGCCTTGGCGAGCCCGCCGGCTCCGGTGGTCTCCTGGCCGATGCATCCGCACGAATGCGGCACGGTCTCGTCCAGCTGGCGCGCGTCCTGGCCGCCGATCCGGAGCTGGATGAGCACGACGTCGGCATCGGTGACCCCGGCGGCCGGGTCGGCGGTGTCGGTGACCACCGCCGGGTGGCCCGCGTGCGCGAGCATCCGCCGGCACATGCCGGCGACGACGGTGCGCCGGGCCTCGTCGGGATCGATCAGGACGACGGAATCGACCGGGATTCGGGTCCGCAGGCGGACGAGCCCGTCGAAGAGTTCGGGGGAGTAGGTCGAGCCCCCACCGATGATCGCGACCCGCACGCCACCTCCCATGTCTCGCCGATCTGCGTTGGTTCCGGCCGCACCCAATGTATGCCGCGACCCCGACCGGCGATCGATTGCACGCGCGAAGTTGATTCGTCCGTTGCGGCGGACGACGATGGCGCCATGAGCGATCACGAGGGCGGCGGGTGCCCCGCGGGGAGCGGCGCCGAGGACCCGACCGCAGCGGGCGGGACCCCGGTGGACGATTCGCACGCGACAGAGATTCTCGAGTTCTGGGAGGTCGCGCGGATGCGTGCCCACCTCGACGAGATCGGCGCCGTCACCGGTCACACCGTGACCGGCTCCCTCCCGCCGCAGTCGTTCGCCTTCGGTGACAGTCCGGAACTCGCCGACCGGTTGCTCGCCGCCGTCCTCGCCGGCACCAAGACGGCGACGACGTCGTCGCTGTGGGAATTCGGCGAGGACATTCCGCTGCCCCGAAAGGGCGAGTTGTCGATCGTGCTCGACGGCGCGGGGCACCCCCGCGCACTGATCCGCACCACCTCGGTCGAGGTGCTGCCGTTCGACCAGGTGGGATCGGACTTCGCGCTCGCGGAGGGGGAGGGCGACGGGTCGCAGGCGGAATGGCGGGCCGGGCATCGGCGGTACTTCGCGCGCGTCCTGGACCGCGACATCCCGGATGACATGCCGGTCGTCTGCGAACGGTTCGAAGTCCGCTGGCCGCCTCGGCCGCGCCGAGGCGCCGCGCGGATGGGCGGCGCCGGCCCGGCGCGCCTCGCGCCCGACACCGAGACCAACGCGTAAGCGACTCGTGTCGCACTCGTGGTGTCAGCCGCTCGCGGGAGGATGCGGCGCATGGTTGCCGAAATCGTCATCGAGCGGGCCGAGCCAGGCGAGGTGTTCACCCGTCGACGGGTCGTTGACACGATCCTCGACCTCGTTGGGTACACGCCGAATCGCGACCTCGCGAACCTGACGATCGTCGAGCCGTCGGTGGGGGTCGGCGCCTTTCTCGCCGGCATCGTCGATCGGCTCGTTCGGAGCGTGAGCCGGCGAGGTCGCACGGCACTGCCGGCGCTACCACCATGTGAGATCTGTGTCCCGGGGCTTGGTCGGCGTAGGTAGGGTCAACGCATGGCACGCACCCTGGATCTGGCTGTCGTCGCAGGTGACGGAATTGGACCCGAGGTCGTCGAGCAGGGGCTCGCCGTCCTCGACGCCGTCGTCGGCTCGGACGTGCGGGTGGCGACCACCGAATACGACCTCGGGGCCGCCCGCTGGCACCGCACCGGCGAGACCCTGACCGATGCCGACCTGGCCGCGATCCGCAAGCACGAGGCGATCCTGCTCGGCGCGGTCGGCGACCCCACGGTGCCCTCCGGCGTGCTCGAACGCGGCCTGCTGCTGCGGCTACGGTTCGCCCTCGATCACTACGTGAACCTGCGGCCGAACAAGATCTACCCCGGCGTCGTCTCCCCGCTGGCGAACCCCGGCGAGGTCGACTTCCTGGTCGTTCGGGAGGGCACCGAGGGGCCGTACGCCGGCAATGGTGGGTCCGTGCGCGGCGGGACGCCGCACGAGGTCGCCACCGAGGTCTCGGTCAACACCGCCTTCGGCGCCGAGCGCGTGGTCCGGTTCGCCTTCGAACTGGCGCGGGGCCGCGCCCGCAAGCACCTCACCCTGGTACACAAGCACAACGTCCTCGTCCACGCGGGGCACCTGTGGCGGCGGACCGTGGAGGCCGTCGGCGTCGAGTACCCCGACGTGACCACGGACTACCTGCACGTGGACGCGACCACGATTTTCCTCACCACCAACCCGTCCCGGTTCGACGTCATCGTCACGGACAACCTGTTCGGGGACATCATCACGGACCAGGCCGCCGCCATTACGGGCGGGATCGGTCTCGCGGCATCGGGGAACATCAACCCGGACCGGACGGCGCCCTCGATGTTCGAGCCCATCCACGGCTCCGCCCCGGACATCGCCGGGCAGGGCAAGGCGGACCCGACCGCCACCATCCTGTCCGTCGCCATGTTGCTCGACCACCTCGGTCTCGCCGACGCCGCCGCGCGGGTGGAGGCGGCCGTCGCCGCGGACCTGGCCGAGCGAGGCAGCCGAGTACGGTCGACGGCCGAGGTGGGGCGGGAGATCGCGGCCCGGCTGGCGTGACCAGTCGGGCGGGATCGCCGCCCACGCCCGGCCGTCGCCTCGACGAACCGACCATGACCCGGGCGTGAAAAACTAGGCAGGCGATTGCCCCGGGTCGCCAGGTGAAAGGGCCTCTTCCATGAGCACGTCCACATCCACGCCCCGCCCCGCCCACGCCGAGCCCGACGCCGCCGAGCGGCACGTCAGCGCCTTCGACGTGCGGCCCACCGCCCACCCGACGCCCCCCGCCGAGCGCGATGCCCGCAAGGCGAGCCCCGTCTTCGGCACGGTCTTCACCGACCACATGGCCCGGATCACGTGGTCGGCCGCCGACGGGTGGCACGATCGCCGGATCGAGGCCTACGGCCCGATCGCGATCGACCCGGCCACCGCCGTGCTGCACTACGGGCAGGAGATTTTCGAGGGACTCAAGGTCTACGGGCACGGCGACGGGACCGCCTGGACGTTCCGGCCGGAGGCCAACGCCGCCCGGTTCGCCCGCTCCGCGCGCCGGTTGGCGCTGCCCGAGTTGCCGGCCGAGGACTTCGTCGCGTCGGTCACTGCCCTGGTGCGGGCCGATGTTGACTGGATCCCCGGCGACGAGGAGTCGAGCCTCTACCTGCGCCCGTTCTTGTACGCCTCCGAGGTGTTCCTCGGGGTGCGGCCCTCGCGGTCGGCGGAGTACATCGTCATCGCCTCGCCCACCGGGCCGTACTTCGCCGGCGGGGTGCACCCGGTCTCGATCTGGGTGGACCGCGAGTACTCGCGGGCGGGCGTCGGCGGCACCGGCGCCGCCAAGTGCGGCGGAAACTATGCGGCCAGCCTCCTGCCCCAGCTTGTGGCGGCCGAGCACGGCTGCGAGCAGGTCTGTTTCCTCGATGCCGAGACCCGGACGTACCTCGAGGAACTCGGTGGCATGAACGTCGTCGTCGTGCGGGCCGACGGCTCGCTTGAGACGCCGGAGCTGACCGGCTCGATCCTCGAGGGGGTCACCCGCTCGTCGATCCTCAAGCTGGCGGCCGACCGCGGGCACGAGGTCCGCGAGCGCCGGCTCCCCCTGGCCGAGGTTGTCGCGGGGATCGCCGACGGCTCGGTGACCGAGGTCTTCGCCTGCGGCACCGCCGCGGTGATCACCCCGATCGGCCGCCTGGCCGGCTCCGACTTCGACCTGACGATCGGCGCCGGCGCCCCCGGATCGGTGACAATGGCGCTGCGCCAGGAACTGACCGATATCCAGACCGGGCGCGCGGCCGACCGATACGGCTGGATGCGCCGGATCGCCTAGGGTGTGCGGCGGACGAGCCGCGCTCGCGCCGCAACGAAAGAAACGTAATGTCCGCGCGGCGTGCCCGGAGTTGGTGAGCTGTGCGAATTTTCCCGATCAGTCGGGTAAGCTGCTCGTATGATGCGGATTCTCGTCACTGGTGGTTGCGGCTACATCGGCTCTCACACCACGGTCCAGCTCATTGCAGCGGGCCACGACGTCGTGATCGTCGACAACTTCAGTCGCAGCAAGCGCTCTGTCGTGGAGCGGTTGCAGATGCTCACCGGTGCCACGATCGATTGTCGCGAGTTCGACCTCAGGGACCAGGACGCAATCGATGCAGTCTTGTCCGAAAGCAGCGTGGACGCGGTGATTCATTTCGCCGGGCTCAAGGCGGTCGGCGAATCCGTCGCCCGACCGCTCGAATACTACGAGAACAACTTGGGCTCGACCATCTCCCTGCTTCGAGCGATGCGGCGGGGCTCGGTGCGGAAATTAGTATTCTCCTCGTCGGCGACGGTGTACGGCGAATCGGCCCCGGTACCCATGATGGAGCAGTTTCCGACCTCCGCAAACAATCCCTACGGCTGGACGAAAGTCATGCAGGAACAGATCCTGCGCGACGTCGCTGCCGCGGACCGCGGCATGCGAATCGCGCTTTTGCGCTACTTCAACCCGGTCGGTGCACACCCATCGGGCATGATCGGGGAGGACCCCCAAGGCACACCCAACAACCTGATGCCCTTACTCGCGCAAGTGGCTGCAGGGAGGCGGGAGAATCTACGGGTCTTCGGCCGGGATTATCCGACTCCAGACGGCACGGCGCGACGGGACTATCTTCATGTCGAGGACCTCGCTGCCGGGCACCTTGCGGCCTTGGAAAGATTGTCCGTGACCAACGAGCCGGTTTCGATCTGGAATCTGGGGACCGGAGCGGCGACTTCAGTGCTCGAAATGGTTTCGGCATTCAGGACGGCGAGTGGTCGCGAGATCCCGCTCGTCGATGCCCCTCGCCGGCCGGGCGACATCGCGGAGTCCTATGCCGACCCCAGTAATGCTGCGCGGGAACTCGGCTGGACTGCGGCCCGAGACCTGCAGGACATGTGCGCCGACACCTGGCGTTGGCAGGAACAGAATCCTCAAGGTTTCCCGGACGTCCCGTAGGTCTGTTGGTGCCTGCAGACCGATTCCGTGCCGTCCGGCACGCGCTCCAAAACATTCCCGTCGAGCCGATGCGCAGCACTTCTTACGATGCTGCAAGGGATCTTCTCGCGGCCGCGCGCTTCTTTGTCGAGAAGGTCGCGCCCCGGGATGCGAACCTGATCGGGCAACTGATTCATAAATGGCTGGTCTTGCCTGAGCGTCGAACGGACCGAGCGGAGCCCGCCGTGCGGCGGATCCTGTCGTGTCCCAGGCCGACGGGCGACGGGATCTCGCCATTCCGACCATTACATCGAGTCCAACGGGGCGCCGTCTGCCACGATCGAGGCGTGACGCCCCGGGTGGCAGTTCAGGGGCCGACAGGCCCGCCCGGCGGCGAACCCGGCCGCGTACCGGGTGGGACGATGCCCGGAGGTGTCGAGCCGGACCCGCCGGGCGGGTACGCGCCCGGCGTTGCGCCGCCGGGCACGGCCCCACCTGGCGGGTAGCCGCCGGCTGAGGCCCCGGGCGGGTATCCGCCGGGGGGCGGCCCGGTCGGCGGGGGAGCGGCGCTCACGGTTCGGCCGGCCACCGCGGCCAGCAGCGACCAGATCGAGGCCACGATCACGACGTTGGTCAGCCCCGACAGTAAGCCCCGGTCGAGTTCGTCCGTCCGGGCGAACGGCGCCACGCCGACGGCGACCATCACCAGCGCCATGATCCAACCGAAGAATGTCCGCGGCCGCGGCGTGCTGATGATCAGCAGGTAGAGGATGACCGCGCAGATCACGGCGAGGATCGCGGCGTCGATCGCATAGGCCGCCTGGTCCGAGTCGGTGCCGAAGATGTCCGGCGGCACCACGAGCGGGATGTCGAACACCCGCTCGAAGACCAGGACCGCAAGGAGCCCGATCAATGCGGCGACGAGGGCCGTCGCCCCGGCGCCGGCCCAGTATCGCTCGCCGGAGACCACCAGTTGGGGGTCCCGGGGATTTCGACGTTCCCGTGGCGTGGTCATTCGCGTCCCGTTCCGCTCGGTCGATGGACCTGCACTCCCATCCTGACCCAAGGTGTGGCACCATGTGAACCGTGAAGCCACTGACGCCCGCCCACCACGCGGCGCTGATTATCGGCTAGCGCGTCCGGATCCCCGGACGCGCAGACCTCCCGCACCCTCGGGGGGTCTTTTTGTTGCCGGGCCACACCCCAGGAATCCGGCCGCCAGACCGCCATCCCAGACCAGATCGCGATCCCCGACATCGCCATCCCAGACCGTCATCCGACACCGCCGGCCGGACCGCCGGTCGATCTGCCCGGGCCGCGCCCGGGCTGAGGAGAGCCACCATGACGTCCCACTCGGTGCCCCAGCCCCGCACCTTCCACGTCTACGACACCACCCTGCGCGACGGCGCTCAGCAGGAAGGGATGCACCTGTCGGTCGCCGACAAGCTCGCGATCGCCGGGCTGCTGGACGAACTCGGCGTCGGCTTCATCGAGGGCGGCTGGCCGGGCGCGATCCCGAAGGACACGGAGTTCTTTGCCCGCGCGGCGCGGGACCTGACGCTGCGGGGCGCCACCCTGGCCGCGTTCGGCGCCACCCGGAAAGCGGGGGTCCGGGCCGAGGAGGACCCGCAGGTTCGGGCGCTGCTCGACGCCGCCGCGCCGGTCGTGACCCTGGTCGCCAAGTCCGACCTGCGGCACGTCGAGCGCGCGCTGCACACCTCCGGCCGGGAGAACCTGGCCATGATCACGGACACAGTCGAGTTCCTGCGGGCGGAGGGCCGCCGGGTGATCGTCGACGCCGAGCACTTCTTCGATGGGTACCGTTTCGACGCCGCCTACACGCGGTCCGCCGTCGAGTCTGCCTTCGCGGCCGGGGCCGAGGTCGTGTGCCTGTGCGACACGAACGGCGGAATGCTGCCCGACTGGGTCGGCGACATCGTCACCGAACTGCGGGACGCGCTGGGCCTGGCCCACGGGCGTGACGTCGCTCCGGGCGAGCCGATCCTCGGCATGCACGCCCACAACGACTCCGGCTGCGCGGCCGCGAACACCCTCGCCGCCGTCGACGCCGGCGTCGCGCACGTCCAGGGCACGGTCAACGGCTACGGCGAGCGGACCGGCAACGTCGACCTGGTCACGGTCGCCGCGAATCTGGAGCTCAAGCGGGGACTGCGCACCCTCGCGGGCGGCGGTCTCGCCGAGGCCACCCGGATCGCCCACGCCATCGCCGAGATCACGAACATCGCCCCGTTCGGGCGCCAGCCCTACGTCGGCGCGAGCGCCTTCGCTCACAAGGCCGGCCTGCACGCCAGCGCGATCCGGGTGGACCCCGACATGTACCAGCACATCGACCCCAAACTGGTCGGCAACGACATCCGGATGCTGGTGTCCGAGATGGCCGGCCGGGCCTCGATCGAACTCAAGGGCCGCGAGTTGGGCTTCGACCTCGCCGGTCAGTCCGAGGTGCTGACCCGGGTCACCAACCGGGTCAAGGACGCCGAGGCCCGGGGCTACACCTACGACGCCGCCGACGCCTCCTTCGAGCTGTTGTTGCGCGAGGAACTGACCGGTGAGCGGCCGGGCTTCTTCGCCGTCGAGAGTTGGCGCACGATCGTCGAGCAGGGCGGCTCCGCCGAGCCGAGCTCCGAGGCGACCGTGAAGCTGCATGCCGGCGGCGAGCGGCACGTCTCCACCGGGGAGGGCAACGGCCCGGTCAACGCGCTCGACCACGCCCTGCGCCAGGCGCTCACCCGGGTCTACCCGGAGATCGAGAAGTTCGAGCTGATCGACTTCAAGGTTCGCATCCTCGACACCGAGCACGGCACCGACGCGATCACTCGCGTGCTGATCGAGACGACCGACGGGCGCGAGACCTGGTCGACGGTCGGGGTGGGGCCGAACCTCATCGAGGCAGCGTGGGAGGCCCTGGTCGACTCGGCCGTCTTCGGGCTCATTCACGCGGACGTGACCGTGCGCTGAGCTCGGGACCCGGGAGCCGACGGGGCCGAGGTAGATCCGTGGCGCCGCCGGACCGGCGTGTCGGGGGCGCTACGGATCTACCTCGCGCGGCACGGCTCTACCTCGCGCGGCCCTCGCGCGGCCCTCGCGCCGCCACCCCGCCGCCACCCCGCCGCCACCGCACCGCCACCGCGCGGCCCTCGCGCGGCCCTCGCGCCGCCCTCGCGCGGCCCTCGCGCGGCCCTCGCG
>JAVBMU010000105.1:0-31228 GCA_031552185.1 Cellulomonadaceae bacterium
CGACTCCCGCGCGGGCCGCGCCCGCGCCGGCTGCGCCGGCCGCCGCCGTGCCGCGCGCCGCGGACGGGATTCGCCCGCTCTGGCGTTGCCCGGAGGCGCGCGAGGAGGTGGGACCGGACCGCGGCGCGGTGACATCCCGCGGGGACGAACTGTCTTGGCGCGACTGGGCCGCACCCTGGTCGCCCGAACGCGGCGCTCCCCACGCGACGGAGCGATCCCGCGTGCGGGCCCCCCGGATCGGGATCTCCCGGGACGATTGCCGCGTGATCCGGGCGGCCGACGGCTGTGACCCGGAGTTCGCCGGCGGATTGTCGCCGCCAACGGGAATCGCCTCGTCCGTCGTCGTCGGGCGCGGCGACCTGCCCCCTTGCGGCGTGAAGCTCGGGGGGAGTGGCGAGCGCGGCGACTCGGGAGGCATGACCACCTTCGGCTCGTGAATCGTGTCCGGCGGCCGGAGCGCACCGCCGGTGGGGGACCCGCGAACTTCGAGCATAAGCAAAGGCCATGGCGCCGTCGCGCCAGGCCCGCGCCGGTCGCGTGGAGGTGTTGTGCAGGCTCTCGACGCCGTCCGACTCCGGTACTCTGGCGGCCATGTCCCCTGAGTACTCGCCGCTCGACGGTGAGCGCGTGATCGCCGTCGTGGTCGCCTGGAACAGGCGCGATCTCCTGCGGGAATCGCTCGACGCCCTGGCCGCCCAGACGCGGGCGGTCGACGGCGTGATCGTGGTCGACAACCGGTCCGAGGACGATTCGGTGGTGGTTGCCGGCGACCACCCGATCGGGGCCCGGGTGATCGAACTCAACCGGAACACGGGCGGGGCCGGCGGCTTCGCCGTCGGCATCGCGGAGGCGGTGGTTGCCGGCGCGGACCTGGTCTGGGTGATGGACGACGACACCATCCCCACGCCGACGGCCCTCGAGGCGTTACTCGACGCGCGGGCGCGCTATCCCGGGCCGGTCGCGGTGCTCGGCTCGCGGGTGATGTGGCACGACGGGCGCGACCACCCGATGAACACCCCGCGGCGCCGGCCCGGCGCCACCGGCGGCGAGATCGCCAGGGCCCGCAAGGTCGGGGCGGTGCCGGTGCGGTCGTCGTCGTTCGTGTCGATGCTGATCGACGCGCGGGCGGTGCGGTATCACGGCCTGCCGGTTGCCGACTATTTCATCTGGAACGACGACTTCGAGTACTCCTGCCGGCTGCTGCGGCGGGGGACGGGTCTGCTCGTGCCGGCCTCCGTCGTCGTGCACCGGACCCGGACGTTCGGTGCCACGGACGCCGACCCGGGGGAGCGGTTCTACTACGAGGTGCGCAACAAGCTCTGGCTGCTGACCCGATCGGCCGCGCTGAGCCCGCCGGAGCGGGCGCTGTACCTGGCTTCGTCGGGGCGCCGCTGGGCGCGGACCTTCGTCCGCTCCCAGCGCCGGGATGTGCTGACCCGGGCGGGCGCGAAGGGTCTGCGCGACGGCGTGCTGCGCGCGCCGCGCTCGAACGTGAGGAGCCTGTCCGGCGCCGGCCCCGTCGACGCCGTCGAACGGATCGAACGTATGGCCCGGCGCCTGCCGTGACCACGCCGTTTGCGGTCCTCCTGCCGGTGTACGACGGCGACGAGCCGGCGTTCCTGCGCTGCGCGTTCGACTCCGTCACCACCCGGCAGACGCTGCGGCCCGCTCAGGTCGTGGTGGTCCGCGACGGGCCGGTGCGGGCGGAACTGGCGGCCGCATTGGAGGAGGTGGTGGCCGGCTGCCCGGTCGACGTCGACCTGGTGGCCCTGCCGGCCAACGTGGGCCTGGCCCGGGCGTTGGAGGCGGGACTGGCGCGCTGCCGGCACGAGATCGTCGCGCGGCAGGACGCTGACGACATCAGCAGGCCGGAGCGCTTCGCCGTGCAGGTGCCGATGGTCGAGGCGGGGCTGGACATTGTCGGGTCCGCGATCGAGGAGTTCGAGGCCGCGGACGGGCCGTGCGCCGAGCGGCCCGGGATGGTGCGCGTGCCGCCGCTCACCGCGGCCGAGATTGCGCGCGCCGCGCGGTTCCGGTCGCCGTTCAACCACCCGTCGGTGGTGTACCGGCGCTCGGCCGTCGCCGCGGCCGGCGGCTATGAGGAACTGCCACTGATGGAGGACTACTGGCTGTTCGCGCGGATGCTGGCCGGCCGGGCGCGGGCGCAGAACGTCGCGGACCCGCTGGTGGCGTACCGGATCGGCGCCGGCGCGTACGCCCGGCGCGGCGGGACCCGCCTGCTGCGGTCCGAGCTCGAATTGCAGCGCCGGATGTACGGGGTCGGCTTCACCACGGGGTCGCAGGCGCTGCGCAATGGGGTGCTGCGCGGGAGCTACCGGCTGGTGCCGGAGTTGCTGCGGCGGCGGGCCTACCGGGCGGACGCCCGGCGGCGCTGAGCGGGACGGCCTGCCGAGCGGGATGCGTGCTCAGCGGGATGCGGCGCCGAGCGTGCCGCCGATGCGGGCTACGCCGCGCCGTCGGACGAGCCGACGTCGGTGCCCGCACCGTCGGACGAGCCGACCGCGACGCCCGGGCGGCGGTCGGCAGCCGCGGCGGTGTCGGCAGCCGCGGCGGTGTCGGTGCCGGTAGTCGTGCCGGTGGTCGCAGCCGCGCCCACCTGGGCGTATCTGGCCTCCGAGCGCGCCTCGGCGAGAGCGAGTTCCCGCGTGAGCAGCGTGATCTTGCGGTTGAGGATGTTCGCCCGCCGCTGACTCGTGGCGATGTAGGCGCAGAAGGCGATCACCAGCACGTACAGGAGGAGGTCGGTGCCACGGCCGACGCCGACCCAGTGCGCAATGTTCGTCAGCACCCCGGGAAAGATGATCGCCAGCAGCGACGCCACCATGAACGCGATGATGAGCAGCCGGCGGATCGCCTGATGCCGAGCAGTCGCGCCGGCGCGGGTGAGCGCGACGGTGACGAGCACCATGGCCACGATGAGGATGACCTTGATGACGGTCTGAGCGTTGTCCATGGGTACTGCGTCCCTCACTTGAACATCAGATCGACGAGGATGTTGACCGAATTCCACAGGGATTGGCCCTTGGACTTCGAGTACTCGGTGTACAGCACGTGCACGGGCGCCTCGCGCCAGGGCAGGCCGGTCTTGCCGAGTTGATCGACGATCTCGCTCGCGTGGGCCATCCGGTCCTGGTTCAGGTTGACGCCGCGGGCGGCGTCGATCCGCAACACGCGCAGGCCGTTGTGCGCGTCGGTGAGTTTCAGCCCCGTGCTCCGGTTGGTGAACCAGACGGCGAGGCGCAGCACGAGCTTCTTCAGCCGCCCCGGCTCGGTCCGTTCGTCCAGGAACCGGGAGCCGAAAACGATCGCGACGTCGTCCCGCCGGGCGAGGTCCACCATCTGCACGACGTCGTCCACCTGGTGCTGGCCGTCCGCGTCGAAGGTGACGAGGTAGCGCAGACCCGGCTGTTGCCGGGCATATTCGATGCCGGTCTGCAGGGCGGCGCCTTGGCCCAGATTCACCGCATGCCGCAGCACGATGGCGCCGGCCTCGCGGGCGCGGGCGACCGAGTCGTCCCGCGACCCGTCGTCGACGCAGACGATGTGGGGGAAGGTTCGTCGGGCGTTGCGGACGACGTCGCCGATGACCGTGGCCTCGTTGAAGAGCGGAATAACGAGCCAGGTGTCCTCGATCACGGGATGCTCTGTGGAGCCGGAGACAGTGACTCGCGCTTCGGATTGCTGCGCGTGCATGCGGCCTATTGTGTCAGCCCGCGCGCCGGGGTGTGTGATTTCGCACAGGAATCCTCGTGGCCGGGCGCCGATCCGCTGCGTGTCGATACTGGAAGGTGGCCCGGGATCGCGCCCGGGCCATGGGACAACGGACGGAGTGCCCCGTGGCAAAGTCGACGTGGAGCGCAAAGGGTGTGGCGGTGTTGGCGTCGGCCGCCCTCGCCTGGGCGGTGCTGCCCGGCCCGGCGGTCGCGGGCGGCGGTGGCGGGCCCGGGGGCCGCGCGGCCGCCGCGCCGGCCGTGCCGACACTCGCTGCGCCGCCGGCCGTGCCGACGCAGGCGGACCCCGGCGATCTCGCGCCCGAACTGAGCCAGGTTCCGCTGACCGTGGACCCGGTGCTTACGGACCGGGTGGAGGACGGCGTGGCGGGCGCGGGTGAGCCATTCGCGGCGCCTGCGCCCAGTGCCGCCGACGCGGACGTCCTGTCCGCGACGGGCGCGACCGGGGGTGTCACCGTCGTCGGGGTGACCTGGCCTCGGGGCAGCGCGTCGGCGGATCCCGACATCGAGATCCGGACCCGCAGTGGTTCCGTCTGGGGGCCGTGGCTGCCCCTGCACGCCGACCAGCAGGCGGCGGGCGACGGCGGTCGGGACGGGACCGAGCCCTTCATTGCCGGGGTGGTCGACGTCGTTCAGGTGGCCTTCCGCGACGGTTCCGGCCGGCCGCGGGATGTGCGCCTGGTGGTCGCCGGGGCGGACTCGGCACCCGCGGGCGCCGCGGCGAGCACGGCCGCGCCCGACGCCGCGGCCACCCTGGCCGCGCCCGACGCCGCGGCCACCCTCGCCGCGAGCGCGCCCGGGACGGTTGCCCTGCGCGCCTCGGTGGCCCGACCGCAGATCTACACCCGGGCGCAGTGGGGGGCGGACGAGTCGAAGATGACCTGGGCGCCGCAGACCGGTTGGGTCCACGCGTCCGATGTTCACCACACGGCAGGCGTGAACGACTACACGTCGGCCCAGGTGCCGTCGATTCTGCGCGGCATCTACGCCTACCACGCGGAGGGACGCGACTGGGGGGACATCGGCTACAACTTCCTCGTCGATCGATTTGGGCGGATCTGGGAGGGCCGGGCCGGCGGTATGGACCGGGCCGTGATCGGTGCCCACGCCAAGGGCGTGAACGACGAGACCGTCGGCGTCTCCTTCATGGGCAACTACGACGTCGTGCCGGTGCCGACCACCATGGTGGACGCAGCGGCCCGGGTGATCGCCTGGAAGTTCGGCCTGCACGGGGTGCGGGCCGGCACGAATGTGACGATCGACGGCGTCGTGCGCTCGACGATTTTCGGTCATCGCGACGTCGCGCAGACGACGTGCCCGGGCCGCTACCTGTACGCGAAACTGCCGGAACTGCGGTCGAAGGTGGCCGCCCGGATGGCGGGTGCCGTGGCCCGCCAATACACCCGTGACCTGTCCGGCGACGGGTACGCGGACCTCGTGCTGCGCGACGGCGGGGCGGCGAGTCTCGCGACCGCGACCAATGCGGGCTGGCGCTCGCCGACCTCGGCCGGTTCCGGCTTCACCGCCCGCACCTACTCGGCCGGGGACTGGAACCGGGACGGGCGCCCGGACCTGCTGTGGGTGGATTCGACCGGTGCGCTGTGGCTCTCCCTCGGCAGCGCCGCCGGCTGGCAGCAGCGCGTGGCGCTGGGCAGTTCCGGCTGGAATGCGATGGGCCTGTTCACGAGCGGTCAGGACTGGGACGGCGACGGTCGGGTGGACATCATTGCCCGGCGCAATTCGGACGGCACGCTATTTCTCTACCCGGGCACCGCGAGCGGACTCGGGCCGCGCCGGTCGATCGGCGCGGGCTGGAACTCGATGACCGCCGCGACTCTGCTGGGTGATCTTTCCGACGGCCGCCCCGGCCTGCTCGGCCGGGCGCAGGACGGGACGCTGTACGCCTACCGCGGCAACGGCACGGGCGGCTTCGCCGGGTCGCGGACGAAGGTCGGCAGCGGGTGGCAGACGATGACCTCGATTCTGGCGGCCGGCGACCTGAATGGCGACGGTAGGGCCGATGTCGTCGCGCGGGACGGTGGCGGCGGGCTGTACTTCTACGCCGGGACGGGCTCCGGGGCGCTCTGGGGGAGCACCCGGATAGGCACGGGCTGGGGCCAGTTTGCCGCGGTCGCGCCGGCCGGCCTGGCCGGACCGGGACAGGACTTCTTTGCCGTGTCCACCGCCGCGAAGGCGCTCCGATACCGCTTTGACGGCTTCGCCTCCTTCGACCGGGTGGCCGGCACCGGGATCGCCGTCGACGCCGGCACGGTGGAACTGATCGCGGCCGGCGACTGGGACCGCGACGGCGTCGGCGACGTGCTGCAGCGCCGCAGCGACGGGGTGCTGCGGCTGCACCGCGGCCGAGGCGATGGCACCTTCGCCGCCGCGGGGACGCAGATCGGTACCGGCTGGCAGGTGATGAGGCACGTCATCGGCGCCGGGAACTGGCTCGGCAACGGCCTGCCCAGTCTCCTGGCGTTGCGGACGTCGGGGCAGATCTGGCTGTATCGGGGTGACGGGCGGGGCGGCTTCGGGACGCCCCTGTTGATCGCGAGCGGCGCGACGAACGTCGACCGGCTGGTCAATGCGAGCACTTGGACGGGCCGGCTGGTTCCCGACCTGCTCACCCGGACGAAGTCCGGCGAACTGCAGCTGCGTCGCGGCGGCGGTGCGGCGCTGCTCGGTGCCCCGGTGGTGATCGGGACGGGCTGGGGCACGTATGTGGACGTCGTCGGCGGCGGCGACGCCGACGGCGACGCGCGGCCGGACCTGCTCGGGACCCGGCCGGACGGCACGTTGATGCTGCGGCAGGGGAACGGCTCGGGCGGATTCGGACCGGTGCGGTCGGTCGGGTCGCTTCCGGCCGGCGCAACGATCTCCTGATCGGAGCGTATTCGCCGATCGGCGGGGTCTGGAGCCGGCCGGGTAAGCTGACCCGGGCCGGGACCACCGGCGTCGGCGGGCCGCGTCCCCGGCGGGTGACGGCCTCGCGACGGCCCTGCCGACGAAGCGCTCGGAGCCCCGGGACCGGAACGCCGGAACTGGAACGCCGCAACGACGGGAACACGCTGGTGATCGACGCATGAGCCGGCACGGGCTCACGTATTTCGTGGGTGCCGCGCTCCAGGGTCTCGCCGTGCTGCTCGTGACCCCGTTCGCGACCCGCGTGCTCGGCAGCGACGAATACGGGCGGGTCGCGGTCGCGATCGTGCTGATCCAGATGGTCGCGACCGTCCTGGCGGCCGGCTTCCCGCAACTCATCCTGCGCGACCACCAGCGCGGCGAGGAGGGCCAACGGTCCGCCCGGGTGCTGGTGGGGCTGATGATGACCGGCGGCGCGCTGCTGGCGGTGCTCGGCGCGGCCGTCGTGCTCGGGCTCGGGGCGGCGGGCGTGGTGGCGCCACTGACGCCCTTCGCCGTGGTGCTCGGCGCCGCCGGATTGACCTGCGTCATCGCCTGCCAGTCGCTGTCCCGCGCCCGTGAGCGGCCGTTCCTCTTCCTGATCCTGGCCGTGGCCTCGACGCTGGGCGCGCTGCTCGCCGGCATTCTCGCCGCCGCCCGAACGCCGACGGCGACGGCCTTCCTCACGGGCTATATGGTCACCCTCTGCCTGCTCGCGGTGGTCGCCGCCCTCATCGCTCGGCCGATCTGGCCGTGGCGGGCTCGTGGTCGGGTCGGTGCATTGCTCGGTCCGGCGCTCGCCCTGGTGCCGCACGGGGCCGCCATGCTGATCCTGCTCAGCGGGGACACCGTGATCGCTGGGGCAACCCGTGGTGCGGGGGCGTCGGCCGACTACCAGCCCGCCCTCGTGCTGGGCAACGTGACCTTTGTGGCGGCGACGGCGTTGTACAACGCGTGGGGGCCGGCGATCTATCGGCGGCCGCCCGAGTCCCGGTGGTCGTGGATGACGTCGAGCGCCGTCGAACTCGCCCTCGGCCTGGTCGTGGTCGCGGCGATCGTCGTGGCGACGAGCGTGGTCACCGTGCCAATTCTGGCCCCCGGTTCGCACGGTTTCGACGTCGAGACCATCCGCCGCCTGGTCGGCCTGCTCGCCTGGACGGCGATCCCGTACATCGCTTACCTCGGCTGTTCGCTGGTGCTGATCGAGCACGGCCGGGCCGGCGCACTTGCGACCATCACGACGAGCGTGGCGGTGGTCTTCGTCGGGGCGGGCGTGGCGGCCTCGGCCCTGCTCGGCCTGGATGCCCTCGCCCTGGTGAAGCTCGGCTCGTACGTCCTGCTGGCGGGCATCGCCCTGGCAGTGGCGCGGCGATGGGAACCGGTGCGGTTCCGTGGTTCGGCGGCGCTGGTGGCGGCGGGGGTACCGGCACTCTGCGTGGCGTTGATCGCCGCCCGCGCGCCGCAGGTCCTGGTGACGGTGGTCGTGGCTCTTTCGGCCGTCGTAGCCGCGGCCGTTGCGTTCCGACGCCGGGCGGTGCTCGGTTCGGACCTCGTGATGAAAGGTGTGACCCAAGGATGAAACCGATCCTGCACATGGGCCTGGGGTGGGACGACTTCCACCTACGGGCGCTGGTCGAGGCGGGGTTCGAGACGCGCGACGTGATTCTGGTGGCGCGAACCAACGCGAATACCGGGTGGGCGAAGCGGGCCGCGCCGGGGGCCGAGATCGTGTACCTGCCGTACCGGGCCGCGCTGGATTCCAACCCGGTGGTCGGCACGACCGTGCGCCCGGCATTCCGGCGCGCCGCCCGGGCGGCCGGACTGGAACCGTGGGATGTCATCCTGGGTGAGCGGGCGCTGCGTCGACGCCCGGCGGATGTGGCGATTTCGTTCGCGAATCTGGCCGCGGAGAAGCTGACCGACGTGGTGACCGGGCCGACGATTGCCATCGCCGAGTTCACCGTCACCAGCGAGATCATTCTGTCCGGCCTCGTGGCGGCGGCGGGCGGGGCGGCGTTCTGGCCGCGCACCCTGCGCCATCCCTCGGACCGATTCGCGTTGTTCAGCAACCCGCGATCCATCGCGCCGCTGCCGCGGGCCGTGGTGGCCGAGGTCCCGGCCGATGAAGCACGGACGCTGCTCGCGGCGGCGGTCGAAGGCACCGCCAAGCCGTCGTACTTCGCGCAGAACGCCAGGGCCGAGGGGCCCCGCGAGTTGTACCGCCTGGTCAGCGACCGAATCCGGGAGTTCGCGGTGGACCGGGGGGCCAACCTTCAGTTGCCGACCGTGCGCGACTACACGCGATTGCCGTGGCTGAACGTCGTCCGGGGCAGGCGCAACATCGCCCGCTATCGGGACCGGGCGTGGCAGCCCAAGCCGACCGGCCCGTACGTGCTCTTTCCCTTCCACGTCCAGCCCGAGTCGACGGTCGACGTGCAGGCTCCGGAGTGGCGCGACCAGGCCCACGCTGCCCTGCACATGGCCGACGCCCTGGCCCGCCGCGGCGTCACCCTGGTGGTCAAGGAGCACTCCAACTTCATCTGGCGGCGCGACCCGAGCTTCTGGGTGGGGCTGGACGCGCACCCGAACGTCGTGCCGGTCGATCCGACATCGAACACCGCCGAGTTGATGGCCGATGCGTTGTGGACATTTACGCCCACGGGCACGGCCGGCCTGGAGGCGGCGTTGCGAGGGCTGCGCGTCGTGATGGGCGCACCGATGTCGTGGACGGCCCTGCCGAACGTGGCCCACGCGGGGGATCCCGTGGCACTGGACGCGTTCATCGACGCGGCAGGCTGGGAGACGCTCCGCGCCGACCCGGCCGAGACGGAGCGTTGGTTCCGGGACGTCTATCTCGCGAACAGTTGGCCGGGCGTGGCGCTGGACCCGCCGCGGTTCCCGGCCGTTATGGAGCCGGCCAACCTGAAGCTGTTCGGGGTCGCCTACGCCGAGGCCGCGCACGCGGTGCAGGCGGCCGCACACCCGGCCGGTTGAGCCGGGCGTTCGGACCGGACCGGTTGACCTCGGACCGGGGCGGGGCGCGCCCCGGTCCGAGGTCAAGCCGTGGCGTGGACGCGGCGGACGGCGTCGATGACGCGATCGACGTCGGCGTCGCTCAGCCCGGGGAACATCGGCAGCGAGATCTCGCGCCGGTAGTACTCCTCGGCGTTCGGGCACATCCCGCGGCGGTAACCGAGGTCCTCGAACACCGGGTGCCAGTAGGCGGGGATGTAGTTCACCTGGACCTTGATCCCCGCGGCATGGAGCGCCTCGAAGATGGCCCGACGCCGCTGGGCCGGCACCCGCAGCGGGTACAGGTGCCAGGCGGGCACGGCCCCGGCTGGGCAGCCGGGCAGGTCCACCCCGTCGAGGTCCGCGAAGGCGGCGTCGTAGGCCGCCTTGACCTCGGCCCGGCGGGCGACGAAGGCGTCCAGTCGGCTGAGTTGGCTGGTGCCGAGGGCGGCCAACACATCGGGCAGGCGGTAGTTCAGCCCGAAGGCGTGCACTTCCTGGTGCCACGGCCCCTCGTCAGGGCAGCGCTGGAGGGCGCGATCCCGGACGAGCCCATGGTTCTTGAACCGGAACGCGCCGGCCGCCAGCGCGTCGTCGTCGGTCACGACGGCCCCGCCCTCGGTGGTGGTGAGGTTCTTGGTGGGGAAGAAGGAGAACGTCGTGAGGTCCGCGAGGGAGCCGACCGGGGCGTCGTCGAGCGTCGAACCGATCGAGTGCGCGGCGTCCTCCAGGAATAGCGCGCCGCGCCGGCGGGTGAGCTCGCGGAAGGCCGCGGCGTCGACGGGGACGCCGGCGAAATCGACCGCGGTAACCACCCGGGTGCGCTCCGTCATCGCCGCCTCGGCGGCCTTCGGATCGAGATTGCCGGTCGCGGGGTCGACGTCGGCGAACGTGACCGACGCGCCGAGCAGGGCGGCCGTGGCTGCGGTCGCAACGAAGGTCAGCGGCGTGGTGACGACCTCGTCGCCCGGACCGATGCCGGCGGCGGCGTAGGCGACGTGCAGCGCGGCCGTGCCGGAAGTCACGGACGTCGCGTGCGCGACGCCGGCGCGGGCGGCCACCGCGGCTTCGAACCGACCCACCTCCGGGCCGGTGGTCAGCCAGTCGCTGCGCAGCGCCGTGACCACCGCCTCGACATCAGCGTCGTCGATGGACTGGCGGCCGTACGGGATCGGCTCGGTCACGAGACGGCCAGCAGGTCGCGGATGCCCTCGACGGTCAGCCACTGGTCGTTGGTGTCCGAGCGGTACGAGAACCCGTCCGCGACAGGCTTGCCGTCGGCGGGCTGCTCGTAGCCCCAGCCGCCGACGTAGGGCATGACGACGTACCGATCGCCCAGGCGGACGGTCCGCCGGGAGTCGTCCGGCGCGATCATTTCCTCGTGCAGCTTCTCGCCTGGCCGGATCCCGACCTCGTGCTGCGCGGCGCCCGGCGCGATCGCCTCCGCGAGGTCCACGACGCGCATGGATGGGATCCGGGGCACGTAGAGTTCGCCGCCGGCCATCAGGTCGAACGAGTCGAGGACGAATTGCACCGCTTGCGGGAGGGTGATCCAGAACCGGGTCATCCGCTTGTCCGTGATGGGCAGCGACTCGCCCCGCTCGGCCAGCGCCCGGAACTTCGGCACCACCGAGCCGCGCGACCCCATGACGTTGCCGTACCGGACCACGGCGAACCGAGTCGGGTAGGCGGCGGCGTAGTGGTTCGCGCTGACGAACAGCCGGTCGGCGCACAGCTTGGTGGCGCCGTAGAGGTTGATCGGGCTGGAGGCCTTGTCGGTGGAGAGCGCGACGACCTTCTTGACGCCCTGGTCGATCGCCGCCTCGACGACGTTCTGGGAGCCCGTGACGTTGGTCGCGATGTACTCGAACGGGTTGTACTCGGCGGTGTCCACCTGCTTCAGTGCGGCAGCATGCACCACGTAGTCGACGCCGTGCATCGCCCGCTCGAGCCGGCGACGGTCGCGGACGTCCCCGATGAACCAGCGCAACCGTGGGTCGTCGTCGAACAGCGCCCGCACCTCGAACTGCTTGAGTTCGTCGCGGCTGAAGACGACGACCCGGTGCGGATCGTGGTGATCGAGGATCTCGCGAAGGAATGCTTTCCCGAACGAGCCGGTTCCGCCCGTGACCAAGATCGAGGCTCCGCTGAGCAAGGACATCCAATTCTCCCGTTGGCTTGGGGGGTGACCGGCGGGGGCTCCTCGCAAGCGCCGCGCGCATGGAGCATTATGGCACGGTGCCATTCAAAGCTCAGGGGATCGTCGGCGTGATTCAGGCCCGGACCGGCTCGAGCCGGTTGCCCGGGAAGGTGCTGCTCGAGCTCGCGGGCCGACCAGTGCTCGGGTGGATGGTCCGGGCCGCACGGGCGGCCGAGA
Source organism: Cellulomonadaceae bacterium (assembly GCA_031552185.1). GTDB lineage: Bacteria > Actinomycetota > Actinomycetes > Actinomycetales > Cellulomonadaceae > JAVBMU01. Next base: position 12,046 of record JAVBMU010000105.1, read on the forward strand.
CCCTCGACGAGGTCGTTGTCGCCACGTCCGCCCTGCCCGGGGACGACGTCGTGGCGGATCTGGCGGCGTCGCTCGGCGCCGTCGTCGTGCGCGGCAGCGAGGACGACGTCCTGTCCAGATTCGTGCTCGCGGCCGACCGCACGGACGCGAAGGCCGTGGTCCGGCTCACGGCCGATTGCCCCATGGCCGACCCGCGCCTGATCGACCAGGTGGTCTCGGCCTGGCGGATCGACCCGACGCAGGACTACGTCGCGACGACGCTGATCCGCACTCTGCCGCGGGGGCTCGACGTCGAACTGGTCACTCGGTCGGCGCTGGCCGTGGCCGACGCGGAGGCGACCGACTTCCACCGCACCCACGTCACGTCCTACCTCTACGCCGGGCCACGGCAGTTCCGCACCCTGGGGCTCGTGGTCCAGCCGCCGGCGAACGACCTGCGAGTGACGTTGGACACGCCTGCCGACGCCCGCCTGCTTGCCGCGATGGCCGATCACCTCGGCGACCGCCCGCCGCATTGGTACGAGGTGGTGGACCTCCTGCGAAACAGCCCCGAATTGGTCGAGCTGAACGCCGCGGTCGTGCAGAAGGCGTTGTCCGAGGGATGAGCCTGGCCGTCATTCGATGCGACGCCCGGCCCCGCACCGGGATCGGGCACCTGGCTCGCGGCCTGTCGGTTGGCCTGTGCGCCCAGGCCCGGGGCTGGGAGGTGGTGGTCGCCGGCGATGTCAGTTCGGACTTGGGCCGGGACCTGCTCGCCCGAGCGGGTTTCGACGTCGTCGAGCCCGCGGGCCGCAGCCTCGCCCGCCTGGCCGCCGAGGTCGGGGCCGGGGTGGTGCATGTCGACGACTACGAGACGGGCCGCGACGCCTGGACCGACCTCGCCCGCAGCGGGGCGCTGCTGTCCTCGATGGAGGACGGGCAGTTCGGCCGTCGGCGGGCGGACGTTGTCGTCGATTCGACGATCGGTGCGCAGGACCTGGCGCGCCCCGACGATGGTTCCGGACGGTTCCTGGCGGGCATTCGGTACGCGCCGATGCGGCCGGACGTGCTGGTGGCGCGCGCCCGCCGCGCGGGGGCGACGAACCCGGGCGACGGCGGCTGCCTGGTGGTCATGGGCGGCACCGACGCCGTGGGCGCCGCGCCCATCGTGGCTCGGGTGTGCGCCTTGGCGCGCGGGCTCGGTCGGGTCACGGTGATCGCTCCGCGCGAACGCTGGACCGCCGTCCGGGCGGCCGCGCCGCAGGCGGAGCTGCTCGAACCGTTCGACGGCTTCCTTGCTACCGCCGCGGACGCCGCGGTGGTGATCAGCGCCGCGGGCACCTCCGCATGGGAACTCGCGTGCATCGGGGTGCCGACCGTTCTGGTGCCGGTGGTCGCGAATCAGTTGGCCGGGTACCGGGCGGCGCTCGCTCGGGGCATCGCGTGGGGCCTGGGCACCCCGGCCGAGTTGGCCGACGACCCCGCCGCGGCCGCCCGTCGGCTGGATGCGATCCTGGCCGACATCGCCACCGGGGCGCGACCGCCCGGGCCGCGGGGCGGGACGGACGAGGTCGACGGCCGGGGAGCGGAGCGGATCGTCGAGGCATGGGAATCGGATCTCGCCGCGCGGCTCGACGCCGGTGGCGACCTGCGGGCGCGGCCGGCGGCCGAGGAGGACGCCTTCGTCCTGCTGCGGTGGCGCAACGATCCGGCGGTGCGCGCCGTGTCCCGGTCGACCGGGCTCGTTGCCTGGCGCGACCACCTGACCTGGTTGCGTGCCGTGCTCGGCGATGTCAACCGGACGCTCGTCGTGGTGACCGCGGGCGATCGACCGGTCGGCACGGCACGATTCGACCAGAACGGGCCGGCCCAATGGGAGGTCTCGATCACGCTGGCTCCCGAGGCGCGGGGCCGGGGCCTGGCGGGACCGGTCCTCGCGACGGCCGAGGCCGATTTTTCCCGCGTGCGGGGGGCGGCGACCCTACTCGCCGCGGTGCTCCCGGAGAACCTTCCGTCACAGCGGCTGTTCGCCAGGGCGGGCTACCGATCGACGGGTCGTCGCGACGGTGCCTTCGACCTGTTGGCGAAACCGCTCGCCGCGGGTGCCGACCGGCCGGGCCGGGGCTGATCGGAGCCTCCATCCCCGGTTGGGTCAGATCAGGTCCCAGCTCAGCGCCGTGCCCCGCTCGACATCGCGGGCGAACCGGCGCCCGAGCACCTCGTCCAGGTGCATCGGCTCCAGTCCGCCCGCGGGCCGGATCGAGCGGACATTCTCGGCGCTGACCACGTCGCCGGCGCGCACGTCCGCGACCACGAACAGCGAACGCCGCAGCCGCCGGCTCTCCGCTTCGCCCGCCGTCGGGCCCATCTGCACGGTGCCCAGCGCCTGCCAGGCCCGTTCGCTCTCCTCGACCAGCGCCGTCAGCTCAGCGGGCTCCAGCGAGAAATCGGAGTCGACGCCGCCGTCGGCCCGGGCGAGCGTGACGTGCTTCTCGATCAGCCGCGCCCCGAGCGCCACCGAAGCCACGGCCACCCCGATCCCCATGGTGTGGTCGGACAGGCCGACCACGACGTCGAAGGTGTCGCCGAGCACGGGGATGGTGCGCAGGTTCGATTCGGCGGGCGAGGCAGGGTAGGACGACGTGCAGGCGAGGACCACGATCTGGTCGTTGCCCTCGGCCCGGATCGTGCGCACGGCCAGGTCGACGTCGGTGACGTTGGCCGCGCCCGTGGACAGGATCACCGGCTTGCCGGTCCGGGCCACCAGCCGCAGCAGGGGGATGTCCCCGATCTCGAGCGAGGCAATTTTGTAACAGGGCGCGCCCAGGTCCTCGAGCAACTCCACGGCGGTCGCATCGAAGGGGCTGGAGAAGGGGATCAGCCCGTGTTCGCGGGCCCGCTCGAAGATTGGCCCATGCCACTCCCACGGAGTGTGCGCCTCCTCGTAGAGCTGGTAGAGGTTGCGCCCGCCCCACAACTCGTGCCCGGCGCTGAGCCGGAACGCCGGACCGTCGGCATCGATGGTGATCGTGTCCGCCAGGTAGGTCTGCAGCTTGACGGCCTGGGCGCCGGACTCGGCCACCATGTCGACAATCGCGAGTGCGCGGCCGAGGTCTCCGTTGTGGTTGCCCGACATCTCGGCGACGACGAACGGCCGGTGGGCCTCGCCGACCGCGGTGCCGGACACATCGACGGTTCGCGTGGACGGAGTGCGCATGCTGTGAACTCTATCCAAGAAGAAAGCGAGGGCCTGCGGAGTTGACCGGTCGCAATCATCGGTCGTGCCGTAGATTGGCCGCCGGAGCGCGCGGGCCACACGCGCGCACGATGCGGAGGTTCGGGGTTGGGTGTCTGGGCGGCGACAGCGGTGACGGGACTGGTCTGCGCGCTGGTTCTGGTCTTGCCCGGCGTCCCGGCCGCCTACGCGGCGGGGCTCCGCGGATTGACCGCCTGGGGCCTCGCCCCGCTGCTCACCGGCGGAATCGTGGCGGCGAGCGGCGTGGTGGCCGCCGTGGTCGGGATCCGGTTCTCGCCGGCGGTGGTCGTCGGCGCCGCGCTCGGCCTCGCGGCGCTCGCTTGGGGCGTGCGGCGGCTGACCGGCGGCTGGCTCGGGCCGCGGCTGTCGCTGCGCCGGCCGCGGCGCCTGATCGGCTGGACGGTCGCGCTCACGGCCGTGCCGGCCGCGCTGCTGACCGCGCGGCGCATGTTGCGCGCGATCGGCGACCCGACGCACGTCGCGCAGACCTATGACACGGCCTACCACCTCAACTCCGTCAAGCTGATGCTCGACACCGGTGACGCGTCGACCTTGCACATGACCCTGACCGACCCGGGCGCGTCCTCGACGTACTACCCGGGCCTGTGGCACGGCCTGACGACGCTGGTGATCCAGCTCACCGGGGCGCCGATCCCGACGGCGGCGAATTGGGTCTCGGTGGCTATCGCCGTGGTCGTGTGGCCCTTGGCGCTGCTCGCCTTCGCCCGGGTGGTGTTCGGTCCGCGACCGGTCCTGCTCGGCCTGACGGCGGCGCTCGCCTTCGCAATGACGCAGTTCCCGACCCGACTGCTGGCCTACGGGATCCTTTACCCGAATCTGCTCTCGTATGCCTACCTCCCCGCGCTGCTCGCCGCGATCGCCCTCGTGTTGTGGCGGGCCCGGGGGTGGGCGCGGTTGGTTCCGCTCGGGCTGGTGGGGGTCGGCTGCCTGGCGATCGTCGTCGCGCAGCCGAACGGTCTGTTCACGGTCGGCTACGTCGTCGTGCCCATGCTGGTGCAGGTGGCGGCGCACGCGTCCGGGCGGGCCTACCGGGCCCGGAAGCCGATGGTGTGGATCGCGGCGATGTGGGCGGGCCTGCTCGCGCTGTTCGCGGTCGCCTACTCGGCCGCCGGACGGGTGCCGATGGTGGCGGAGTTCCGGGAGTCGTCCTCCTGGCCGCTGCGCTCCGGCCGCAAGGCGGCGACCCTCGACCTGATCAACATGTCCGCCCTGCAGCCGGGCGGCGCCGCCAACTACGTCGTCGCCGGGCTGATCGCCGTCGGTGCGGTGACGTGCCTCTTCGTGCGGCGCTGGCGGTGGTTGCCCTTCGGGTATGCGATCCTCGGCCTGCTCTACGTGGTCTGCATGGGCCAGCCGGGCGATCTGCGGATGCGCCTGACCGGATACTGGTACACCGACGCCGAGCGGCTGGCGGCCCAACTGCCGCTGCTCGGGGTGCCGCTAGCGGTCGTCGGCCTCGCGGCGATCTGCTATGGCGGGCAACGGTTCGTCGCCGCCCGGTCGGCCCGATTCGCGGCGCTCCCGCGCAGTCGGGTGACCGCGGCCATGTGCGTCGTCACCGTCGTGCTCGGCCTGTTGTTCTCGGTGGTGCTGCCCCGCACGGCGGTCTACCGCGACGCCTACGCGGCCCTCGCGGCGACCTATGCCGTCGATCCGGATTCGGAACACTCGGAAGGCCTGCTCGACGAGCACGAACTGCGAATGATGGAGACTGTCGAACTGGTGGTCCCCGCCGACGAGGCCGTCATCGGCAATCCGTGGGACGGCAGTTCGTTGACCTACGCGCTCGCCGACCGCACCGCCATCTACCCACACATGAAGATCGCCCCCAACCCCGATGCCGCACTGATCGCGACCCATCTCTTCGAGGCGAAGACCGACCCGCGGGTGTGCGCGGCGGTCCGGCGCCAGCACGTCGGTTACGTGCTGCGAATGGGACGGCTCCTGTGGGGCAGCGACCCAGTGGGCTATGTCGGCCTGGACGGGTTGGTCGAGGCCGGCGTCGCCAGGCTCGTCAGTCAGGACGGTCGGGCCCGGCTGTACGAGATCACCGCCTGCGACTGAGCCGCCGCGGTGCGGTGCCGGGGACCTGACGGTGCGCGCCCGTAGACCGCCAGGTCCGCGGCGCGAGCGGGCGACCGCCCCGATCCGGACGGGGTACGCTGATCCGGCTACGAGGCAATCGAGGAGTGTTGTGGACGCAGATCTGGTCGTCGTCGGTTCGGGCTTCTTCGGCCTGACCGTGGCGCAACGGGTAGCCGAGGAATTCGGACGCAAGGTTGTGGTCATCGACCGCCGTCCCCACATCGGGGGCAACGCCTACAGCGAGGACGAACCGACCACCGGGATCGAGGTGCACCGCTACGGCGCCCACCTCTTCCACACCTCGAACGAGCGGGTCTGGGAGTACGCCAACCGGTTCACCTCGTTCACCGGCTACGTGCACCGGGTGTTCACCACGCACCGCGGCGAGGTCTTCGGGATGCCCATCAACCTGGGCACGATCAACCAGTTCTTCCGCTCGGCCCACGGGCCCGACGCCGCCCGCGCCCTGATCCGCGAGCAGGCGGCCGAACTGGGCGGCCGGAAGCCGGCGAACCTCGATGAGCAGGGCGTCTCGCTGATCGGCCGCCCGCTGTACGAGGCCTTCATCCGCGAGTACACGGCCAAGCAGTGGCAGACCGACCCGCGCGAACTGCCCGCGAGCGTCATCGCCCGGTTGCCCGTGCGCTACACCTATGACAACCGGTACTTCTCCGACACCCACGAGGGGCTGCCCACCGACGGGTACACCACGTGGATCGAGCGGATGGCGGACCACCCGAACATCGAGGTTCGGCTCGGCACCGACTTCTTCGACCCGACGCAGCCAGTCAACAAGGCCGACGCCGTCGGGAACGTCCCGGTGGTGTACACCGGGCCGGTGGACCGCTACTTCGACTACGCCGCCGGCGAGCTGTCGTGGCGGACGCTCGACTTCGAGCAGGAGGTCTTGGGGACCGGGGACTTCCAGGGCACCTCGGTGATGAATTACGCCGACGCCGACGTGCCGTTCACCCGGATTCACGAGTTCCGGCACTTCCACCCGGAGCGCGACTACCCTGCCGACAAGACCGTCATCATGCGGGAGTTCTCCCGGTTCGCCGCCCGCGAGGACGAGCCGTACTACCCGGTGAACACGGCCGCCGACCGCGAGCGCCTGCTGCGCTACCGGGACCTGGCGGCCGCCGAACCGGACGTCCTCTTCGGCGGGCGGCTGGGAACCTACAAGTACTTGGACATGCACATGGCCATCGGTGCCGCCCTGTCGATGGTCGACAACAAGCTCGCCCCGTACTTCACTGGCGGCGCGGGACTGGAAAGTGGGGGAGTGGACGCGTGAGCACGACGTCGGGCACCCGGGTACTGCAGCGGATCGTCTTCCCGCTGGTCCCCGAGCAGGACATCCTGCCGCTGTACACCGAGGGCAACATGGGTCAGCCTGTGACCACCGTGGGCTCGGACGGCAAGGAGCGGTCAACCCATTCCGCGCCCGCCGAGGCGCAGGAAGCGGCCCAGGTGTTGTCCCGGCGCAGCTTCCGGGTCAAGCCGTCCCGGCGCACGTCCTTCGGGACCTACTTCAACGCCTTCCCGGCCAGCTACTGGCGGCGGTGGACGGTCGTGGACGAGGTCACGCTACGGGTCGTCGTCTCCGGCGCCGGCACGGTCTCGGTGTACCGCTCCAACGCGCGCGGCAACATCTATCGCGTCGAGGGTGTGCAGTTCCGGGACGCATCGGCGAAGGAGTTGTGCTTCCGGCTGCCGCTGGCCAGTTTCGCCGACGGCGGCTGGTACTGGTTCGACATGATCGCCGCCGAAGAGGGGGCGGTCCTCGACAGCGGCCAGTGGGAGGCCGCGACCGACCGCGAGCAGGGCACGGTCACCATCGGCATCTGCACGCTGAACCGGCCGGACGACGTCGTCGAACTCCTCGGTCAGCTCGCCGCCGACGACGCGTTGACCGAGATCCTGGACCAGGTCACCGTCGTCGACCAGGGCACCCAGCACCCGGACGACGCCGAGGGCTTCGCCGGGGCGCGCGACGCCCTGGGACGTCGCCTGGTCATGATCCGGCAGGCGAATCTCGGCGGTTCCGGCGGCTTCTCCCGCTGCATGAGCGAGACGCTCGACGCCGGCCGGAGCACGTACCACCTGATCTCGGACGACGACGTGCGGGCGGAGCCGGAGGGAATTCTCCGGGCGGTGACGTTCGCCGACCTGGCCCGGCGTCCGACCATCGTCGGCGGGCATATGTTCTCGATGTTCGATCGCGCGTTCCTGCACTCGATGGGCGAGCGGATCAACCCCTGGCGGTTCTGGTGGGGACCGGCGATCGAGGAGACGGCCGGGCATCACCTGAACGAGTCGTCGCTGCGCTCCACCCCGACGCTGCACCGGCGGATCGACGTGGACTACAACGGCTGGTGGATGACGCTCATCCCGGTCGACGTCCTGCGCCGGGTCGGGCTGTCCCTGCCGCTGTTCATCAAATGGGACGACGCCGAGTACGGCCTGCGCGCCCGGGAGGCGGGCGTGCCCACGGTGACGCTGCCGGGCATGGCGGTATGGCACGTGCCGTGGACGGACAAGGACGACTCCATCGACTGGCAGTCGTACTACCACCAGCGCAACCGGTTCGTGGCCGCGCTGCTGCACTCGCCGTTCAGGTACGGTGGCCGGCTGGTCCGGGAGAGCTTCTACATCCAGCTCAAGCACCTGCTGTCCGCCCAGTACTCCGCCGCCGAATTGCGGCTGCAGGCCCTCGACGACCTGCTGTCGGGGCCGGAGCACCTGCACGCCGACCTCGACACCCGGCTCGGCCGGATTCGGGAGTTCCGCGCGGGCTACGACGACGCGCGGATCGAACGCGAGCCGGGCGTCTTCCCCATGGTGCGCCGGCAGAAGGTGTCCAAGCGCGGCGACGCCGTCCGACTGCCGGACGGCAAGTTCGGGACGTACGCGATGGCGATGGCCGGGCTGCTCAAGGCATTGCGGCCAGTGAGCGACTTCAGCCGGCAACACCCCGAGGCCGAGGTCGCGGCGATGGATGCCAAATGGTGGATGCTGTCCCAGTTCGACTCCGCGGTGGTCTCGACCGCGGACGGATCGGGCTCGGCCTGGTACAAGCGCCAACCCGAGGAGTTCCGCAAGCTCGTCCAGCGGAGCCTCGACACGCACCAGCGGGTGCTGCGGGAATGGCCGCGGCTGGCTGAGGAGTACAAGGCCGCACTGCCCGAACTCGTCGGCCAGGAGGCGTGGAAGAAGACCTTCGCGCGTACCGAGCTCACGCAGCAGTGAGCGCCGAGCTTCCGCTGATCGTCCCCGGCCGGGGACGGGGCCTGTTCGACGTCGTCGAGCGTCGATTCTTGTTGTCGTTGATCGTGCGCAAGGAACTGCGGGTGCGGTATCGCGGTTCCGTGCTGGGGATGGCGTGGTCCTACGTCAAGCCTGCGGTGCAGTTCTTCGTGTACTTCATCGCGCTCGGGATCTTCCTGAACCAGCGCAACGTGGTGCCCTACTACCCGGTGTACCTGTTCGCCGGCATCGTCGTGATGAACTTCTTCGGCGAGGGCTTTGCCAACGCCACGCGCTCGCTGGTCTGGAACGCGCCGCTGATCAACAAGATCTTCCTGCCGCGGGAACTGTTCCCGGTCGCCTCCCTGTGGGTCTCGGCGGTGCACTTCTTCCCGCAAATGCTCGTGTTGCTGATCGCGGGTGGGGTGGCCGGGTGGCGGCCGAATCCGGCCGAGTTGGCCGCGGGGCTGCTCGGTTTCGTCATCGTCGCGACGCTGGCGCTCGGGCTCGGGCTGCTCTTCGGCGCCGCGAACGTCTTCTACCGCGACGCCGAGAACTTCGTCGATTTGATTGTCATGGTGGCCACCTGGGCGTCGCCGGTGCTGTACACGTCGGCCAACGTGCAGAGCAAGGTGCCCGACTGGTTGTTCACCATCTACCAGTTGAACCCGCTGACCTCCGCCGTCGAACTTTTCCACTACGCCTTCTGGTACTCCGTCACCGACGGGCAGACCGGGCTCTCGGCCGCGGACCGGGCGGACCTGGTCCCCGACCACCTCTGGACGCTCGGCGGGGCCGCCCTGCTGATCTCGGGTCTCGTCGTCGTGCTCGGGCAACTCGCATTCCAGCGCCTGTCCGGACGATTCGCGCAGGAGCTGTGATGGTCACGTTCATCGAGGTGGAGGGTGTCTCCAAGCGGTTCACGCTCCGACACAACCGGTCCCTGAAGGAACTGGCCGTCGCCGCGTTTCGCGGCAAGGACCTCTCGGACACGTTCCTCGCCCTGGACGACGTGTCGTTCACGGTCGACGAGGGCGAGACCGTCGCCCTGGTCGGCTTCAACGGGTCGGGCAAGTCCACGCTGCTCAAGCTGATCTCCGGCGTGCTGCTGCCGGACGGCGGCCGAATCCGCACCCGCGGCCGGGTCGCCGGCCTGATCGAGGTGGGCGCGGGCTTCCACCCGGACCTCACCGGGCGGGAGAACGTCTACTTGAACGGCGCCATCCTGGGCATGACCGAGCCGCAGATCACGGCCGCATTCGATGAGATCGTCGCGTTCAGTGAGATCGAGAAGTTCATCGATACCGAGGTGAAGTTCTACTCCTCGGGCATGTTCCTGCGGTTGGCGTTCTCGGTGGCGGTGCATTCCGAGCCCGAGGTCTTCCTGGTGGACGAGATCCTGGCGGTGGGCGACGAGCCGTTCCAGGCGAAGTGTATTGAGCGGATTGAGGCGCTCAAGGCGGATGGGCGCACGCTCGTGATTGTGAGCCACAACCTGGACATGGTGGCGCGGCTGTGCGACCGCGGGTTGCTGCTGCGCAAGGGGGAGCTGGTGTCGGACGGCGGGGCGGCGCAGATCGTGGCGGAGCTGCGGGGCTGAGCTTCGGACCCCCGCTCCGGGCGGCTTGCGTTGGCGAGTCGGCGGCCGGCGAGGTGGCGCCGGGGGCGCACCCGCCCTGTGGACCAGGCTCGGCGCCGAGGGCCGCGCCATGCCGGAGCCTGCTCTCGGGGGCCGGCTGTCAGGGGCGCGGTGGGCAGGTGGCGGTGATGCGTTCGGTGGTGTGCAGGTTGGCGAAGGTGGTGTCGTCGAGCCCGGCGGCGAGGACGACGGAGCCGTCGGCGGCGAATGCACCGAGGGCGATCTCGAGGGCGTCGATCGCGTCCCGGGCCGGGTGGTCGGTGTCCTCGGGTGCGCACACGGGCAGCAGGATCCGGGGCGAGTCGGTGCCCGCGTCGGGCTCGGGCCGGAGCCGGGACGCGAGGGCTGCGGCGGCTCGGGGCACGAGTTCGTCGTGCCGGACTTCGCCCCCCGCGCCGCCCGCGCCGCCCGCGCCGAGGGCGAGCGCGTGGGGGTCGGGCCGGACGGGCATGGCGAGTTGGTCGGGATAGGTCATGACGGCCTGGGTGCCGTCCATCGCGCCGGGCGGAAGGTCGCCGTCGAACCGCCGGGCGAGGCCGGCGAGGGTCAGTGCGATGACCTCGGGACCGGAGGCGCCGACGCCGCCCGCCGCGAGCGGGCGGGTCGTGACGACGACGTCGGCGTCGGCCGGGTCGATCACCACCGCGGCGCCGACCCGCCAGACGCCGAAGGCCCAGGTGATCGTTCGCCAGTGGGCGGGCAGGTCGAGGGCGACGCGGGTGCCGGGACCGGCGTCAAACTCCTCGACGAGGAGGTTGGCGATCTTGGTGACCCAGTTGTCGAGCACGGCGCCGGACAGTTCGATCCGCTCGCCGGGCGCGTACCAGGTCACGCGAGGACGACTCGCGGAGGCGGTGAGGAGGCGCAGCACGGCGGCGAGATCGGCCGGTGTGGCCGGGGCAGGAACCGGGGCGGGAAATGGCATGCAGATACCCTACCCGCCGTCCGGAATGTCCGCGTTCGACAGGGGCCGAAGGTCATCATCTCGCATACGGCTTGACGATCGCGGATGACACGCGTGTAATTTCTCTGATGCAGTTTTCCGATGGCGCCCACTTGCGCCGTCGTCGACGGCCGCATCTCCAACAGCTTGGAGGGCTCACAATGTGGGACGAAATCGCAGCCGGCCCGGCGCCGTCGGACGACGAGTCGGAATCCGCCCGGGTGGCCCCCGTGCTACCCCTCTTCGGAATGGTGACGGATGATGCGAGTCTCGGGTGGCAGGAACGTGCCCTGTGCGCCCAGACCGATCCGGAGGCCTTCTTCCCCGAGAAGGGGGGCTCGACCCGGGAGGCAAAGAAAGTGTGCACCGGCTGTGAGGTGCGCGCGGAGTGCCTCGAATACGCCCTGGCCAACGACGAGCGGTTCGGCATCTGGGGCGGCCTGTCGGAGCGGGAGCGTCGTCGGCTCAAGCGCCGAGCGATGTGATCGACTGCGCCGTGTTCGCCACACCGGCCGGCGCTAAATCCCGCAGATCGACTGATTTACAGCGCATCATCATTGGACGATGACTTCCCTCGACGTGTCCACGACCGTTCACTCACCCTCGGCCGGGGTCGGCACTGACCCGGCCGGCGCTGTCGACGCCGGCGTGGTCGCGATCGTCGTCACCGCCGGCCCCACCCCCTTCCTGGGCGCGACGCTCGAGGCGGTCCGTGGGCAGACGCAGCGGCCGGACACCCTGATCGTGGTCGACGTCGCCGCGACGGAGTCCCTCGCGGGGTATCACGGCCTGCACCTCGGCGACGCGCTGTTCGTCGCGGCGCCCCAGGCGAAATCGTTCGGCCAGGCGGTGCTGGCCGGCCTCGCAGCGGCACCGAGCCCGGCGTGGCTGTGGTTGTTGCACGACGACTGCGTGCCGGAGCCGGACGTCTTGGCCCGGCTGCTGCGGGCGGTGGAGTACTCCGCCTCCGTGGCGATCGCCGGACCGAAGCAGCGCCGGCTGTCCGCCGGCGGGCCGAGCCCCGCCGGCCGGCTGATCGAGGTCGGCTTCACGACGTCGCCCCTCGGCCGGCGGATGACGGGGATCGACGACGACGAGATCGATCAGGGCCAGCACGACGGACAGGACGACGTCCTCGCGGTCGGCCTCACCGGATCGATCGTCCGGCGCGAGGTCTGGGAACACCTGGCCGGCCCGGACCCAGAACTCGGACCGTTCGGCGACTCGCTGGATCTGTGCCGGCGGGCCCGGCTGGCCGGCCACCGGGTGATCGTGGTGCCCCAGGCCGTGGTCCACCATGCGCAGGCGTCGCTGCTGGGCCTGCGGGCGCACCCGGACGGCCCGCCGGACGCGGCGGCGAGCTTCGCCCCCCGGCGCCGGGCGGCGATCCACGCCCGGCTCACCTCCGTCGCGCTGCTCGCGCTGCCGGTGGTGGCGCTCGCGACCCTGCTCGCCGGCCCGTTCCGCGCGGTGTACCGGCTCGCGATCAAGGAGCCTGGCCACGCCCGGGACGAGCTGCTCGCCCCCGTGATCGCGGTGGCCCGTCTCGGCCCGCTGGTCGGGGCCCGGCGTCGGGCCGGGCGCACCCGCCGGTTGCCACGGCGCGCGCTGCGGCCGCTGATCGCGGGCTGGCGGCGGGTGGCCCTGGAGCATCGAGACGCCCGCCTCGCGCACGCCGGTCGGCGGGTGGCCGCGCAGCCGCTGACGGACCTGGACCGCGCCGAGCTGCGGGTGTTGGCGACGCGCCGGCGGGGGACGCTGGCGGCCGTGACCGTCGCGCTGGCCGGGGTGACGGCCTGGGTCTTCGGGCCGATGCTCGGCATCCTCTGGGAGGGCGGGCGGCTGCAGGGCGGCGGCCTCCTGCCCGCCGCGCTGGGCGTTGGCGACACCTGGCACGCGGCGACCGACGGCGTCGGGCACACCGGACTGGGCCTGACCGGCCCGGCGGATCCCTTCGCCCTCGTGCTCGCCGTCGGCGGGGTCCTGGCGGGCGGTTCGCCGCAGACCGCGGTGGATCTGCTGTGGGTGGCAGGCTTCCTCGTGGCCGGGTTGGGCGCCTGGTTCGCGGCCGGGGCGGTGACCCGGTCGACGGCGATGCGGGCCTGGGCGGTCCTGCTCTGGACGGCCGCGCCGGTGCTGACGGTCGCCCTCGGCTCGGGTCGCGTGGGAGCGGTGCTGGTGCACGCGACGCTGCCCTGGTTCGCGCTGGGCGTGGTCCGGGCACTCGGGCTGCAGCGGACCGACCTCGCGGGGCTGGACCGGGCCGGCCCGGCCGGCACGGCCCCGGTCTCGGCCCATATCCCGACCCCGGCGGGGTCGCTCGGCGCGGCCGCGGCCGCCGGCCTGGTGCTGGCCGTCCTGACCGCCGGCTCGCCGGTCCTGCTGCCGGTCGCCGTCGTCGCGCTCGCCGTGATCGCGCCCTCCGTGCGCCACCACCGGCGCTATCTGCTGCTGATTCCGGTGCCCGCGTTGGTGTGCGCCGCGCCGCTGCTGATGCACGCGGTCCGGACCTGGCAAACCGGCGGCCTGCGCCTGCTGCCGGCCGACCCCGGGGCGCCGGTGCCCTCGCAACCGGCCGAGCCCTGGCGGGCTCTGCTGGGTCACGTGACCACGCCGGGGGCCTGGTTCGACAGCCCGGATTCCGGCCCCTGGGGAACCGTGACCGGCTGGGCGCCGTACGGAGCCGGTGCGGTGCTGCTCCTGGTTGCGCTCGTCGCGGTGGTCCGCGGCCGGCGCGCGGCCGCGCCGCTCTGGTTGCTGGCGGCGCTCGGGCTCGCGACGGCGGGCCTGGCCGGGGCGAGCGTCGTCGCCCGGACGGGGAACACGCCCGTCCCGGGCTGGGCCGGCGTCGGTGGCTCCGTTGCGCTGCTCGCGCTGATCGCGCTCGCGCTTCTCGGTGTGCCGCGCCTCGTTCGCCCGGACCGGCGCGTCGGAAGGGCCGCCGTCGGGCTCGCCGTCGTCGTCGCCGTGGCGCTGCCGGCGGGAAACCTCGTCTCCTGGATCCTCGACGCTGCCGACGGCGACCGGGTGGGTACGGTGCGGGCGATCGCCGAACCGGTGGTCCCCGCCGTCGGGCAGCAATTGCAGGCGCCGCCCCGGGCGGCGCGGGTGCTGACGCTCGAGCCCGACGCCGATGGTTCCGTCCGGTACGCGGCGCTGCGCGACGACGGACCGCAGCTTGCGGATTCCTCGGTCGTGGCGCACGGGCTCGCCTTGACGGACCCGGACGTCGCGCAGGGTGCATTGCCGCAGGTGACCGCTCAACTGGTCGGCGGGATTTCGGACGAGGTCGTGCCCCAGCTGACCAGGTTGGGGGTGGGTGCGGTGCTCGTGCCGGCGTCGGTGCCCGCCTCGGCGGCGCGCGCCGACCTGGTCGCCCATCTCGATCTGGTGCCGGGGCTGGAACGCGTGAACCAAGGTCAGGCCGACGTCGTCTGGCGGGTCGCGGGCCGCGACACGCCCGCGTGGGCATGGCTGCAGGCGGGGACGGCGAGCAAGCCGGTGTGGTCCGACGGCTGCTCGGTCGACGTCGCCGTCGAGCCGGCCGATCCGAAGGACCCGGCGGGCGAGGACCGGACGGTGGTGCTCGCGCAGATGGCCGCGCCCGGTTGGGTGGCGACGCTGGACGGGCGGCGGCTGGCCGCCGTCGAGCAGGCGGACGGGCTGCAGGCGTTCCTCGTGGGCGCCGACGGTGGTCGGCTCCGGGTGACGCACGCGTTCGCGAGCCGGGCGGCGTGGCTGGGAGTGGGTGTGGTGATGCTGCTGATCTATGTGCCGCTCGCGATTCCGGTGCGCCGACGGCGGGCGGGGGGGCGGTAGTGGTGCGGGATTCCGAGGGCGCGGTCGAGGGCGTGGTCGAGGGCGTGGAGCCGGAGTCTGGGGCTGCTGAGCCGGGGGGTGCCGAGTCGCCGGCTGCTGAGCCGGGGGCTGCCGAAGAGGCTGCTGATTCGGTAGCTGCTGAGCCGGGGGCTGCCGAGGGGGCGGGGGTCGGCGAGGCGGGGATTGCGGGGTACGGTTCTGCCGAATCTGCGGCGGCTGGGCGGGGGGAGCCCGCGCCGGTGAAGGCGGCGTCTGGCGCATCGCGTGCCGACGAGCCGAGCGCCGGCGAAGTGGCTCCCGAAGCGAGCGCGGCCGAGCCGAGGCCGGCCGAGTTGAGCCCCGAGCCGAGCGCGGCGGAACTGAGCCCCGAAGCTGGCCTGGCGGAGCCGGGTTCCGCGGAGTCGAGCGCTGCCGAGCCCGGCGCCGCGGGGTTGTCGACCGAGCAGCGCCGGGCGCGACGGGGTACGGCGTTGCGCCGGACGGGCCGCACCGCGGCCGGTCTGCTCGGAGTGGCTGCGGTGGCCGCGGTGGTCGTCCTGAACCCGCAGTTCGGGGACACCGCGCCCGCGCTGGTGCGGGATCGGGCGCTGCCCGTCGAAGCCTCGCCGCTGGCCCTGGTCTGCCCCGGGCCGGCGCGCCTGACGGACCCGAGCGTGGTGGGTGATGCGCAGTTCCGGGCGGCGCCCGTGGGGACGGTCAGCGCCGTCCGGGCGATCGCCGCCGAGGGCTCGGCGGCCGACCTCGGCAGCCTGGACGGAACGTCGACGAAGGCGGTCCGCGGGGCGGTGTCGACCGGGGCGAAGGCGGGCTCCGCGCGGCTGCTCACGGCCGCGGGTGGCGCGGATGTCGCGGCGACTGTCGCGTCGGTCACCGCGGCGGGAGACCTGCGCGGACTCTCGGCGGCGAGCTGCGCACCCCCGGGCGTGGAGCACTGGTTGGTCGGGGGCGGCACGAAGGTCGGCAGTTCGACCCAACTCGTGCTGCAGAACCCGGGCCGGACGCCCGCCACGGTGTGGATCGAGGTCTGGGGCGGTCAGGGGCGGGTGCCGCTGGTGGGTGGCGCCCAGCGCGTCGTCGGGCCGGGCCAGGAGGTGGTCGCCCAGGTGGAGGCGATGGCGCCCGAGCAGCGACGCGTCGTCGTGCACGTCTCCGCCACCGGCGGATTGATCGCTGCGTACCTGCAGACAAGCGCCCTGGACGGGTTGATCCCGATGGGGATCGACGACGTCGTCCCGGGCGCGGCGCCCGGGACGACGCTGACTATCGCGGGCGTGCGCAGCGACGGGCAGGCCGTGGGCGACGACCATGCCCCCCACGTGCGCCTGCTCGCCCCGGACAACCGCGCGGCGACCGTCCGGGTGGAGGCCTACGGTCCGCAGGGCGCGGTGCCGCTGCGCGGCGCGGAATCCGTGCCGTTGGCCGCGGGGGCGGTGACGGACCTGTCCCTCGGTGGGCTGCCCGCCGGGTCGTACGTGGTGACGGTGCGTTCGGACGTGCCGGTGGTCGCCGGCGCGTTCCAGGACCGATCCGGCCCGGCAGCCGGCCTTCGGGCCGGCGACCTGGCGTACGACCGTGCCTGGATCGCCGCCGAGCCGCTCGGGTCGAGACCGGCGGCCGACGCCGACGACGCCGCGGCGGTGCCGGACGAGGGCATGGTCGCCCTGGTCGCGGGCACAGTTGCGACGGCGACGATCGCCGCCGTCCCGCTCGCCGACGCCGGAGCCCAGCAGGCGTCCGCACCCCGCCCCGGCGCCGCGACGGTGACCGTCCGCGCCCTGGGGTCGGGCGGCCGCGCGGTTGGCAGCAAGCAACTGACGATCCAACCCGGGACCGCGCGGACGGTGACCGTCGCCGAGGTCGCGGGGGCAGGCTCGACGGTGCTGGCGCTCGCCGTCGAGCGGAGCGGTGCGACGTCGGGCCCGGCGGTGGCGTGGTCGGTCGTGGTGACTGCCGGCGCCCCGGCGGGCGGCGGGCCGGGCACGTTCTGGTCGGTGTTGCTCCCGACCCGCCCGGCGCCGGACACGCCACAGGTCACGGTGCGCGCGTCGGACACCGCGGGCGTGCGCTGACGGTCCCACCCGCTCCCGGACCTCGCGCCGGGGTCGCCGGGGTTTCGGCCGCCGGGGCTTCAGTCGCCGCCCTGGTAGTCGGGGTCGATCTCCTCGGGCGTGCGCGCGAGGAGCCCGGCGACCTGCTCGACGAGCACGTCCCGCAGGAGGTCGAGCAGGTCCTCGGCGTCGATGGCCCGGGCCTCGACCGGCCGGCGGTAGACGATGATGCGCGCCGGTTGGCCGGCGGCGGCCGGGAAGGCTCGGCTCAGCGGGACCGTGCCGTCCTCCCAGGGCGCGGGGTCCGACGGCGGGACCTCCTCGACCGCGAATTCCGTGCCGCGCAGTTCGCGCGCCCAACTGCGTTCGATGCGTTCGATGACGGTGAGCACGTTCTCGTCGAAGCGCTCGCGGCGGGTCCGGTTTGCGGGGGCCGACGGCGGTAGGAGCGGTCCGCGGATGCCCCGCCCGCGCCGGTCCCGGCGGCGGACGCGCGCGGCGCCGGACGCGGCGCCCGACGATGCGCGCGGCGGAATCGTCACGTCGGGGGTCGGGGTCCGGGGCCGGCCCGTCGGGCGCGCCCGCGCCCGCTCGCCCGCGCCGCCGGCGCCGGTCGGCCCTGCCGTGGGGGGAACCGATCGCACGTCAACGACTCTAAACCAATGCCTGCGCGATCCGAACCTCGCCGGGCGGGAGTCGTTCGGTTCGGCGTGCGGGTCGGCGTTCGGGTGCGTCGGCGTTCGGGTGCGTCGGCGCTCGGGTGCGTCGGCGCCGTCGAGCAGTCAACCGCCTGGTGTCGGCGTGTATCACGCCAGGTGGGGCGCCGCGGGCGTATTGTCACCACGTGAGGTCGGTCCGGCAATGCACGCGCACGGCGTGCCCGCGCGCCGCGGTGGCGACGCTGACGTACGTCTATGCCGACTCGACCGCCGTCCTCGGCCCGTTGGCGCACTTCGCGGAGCCGCACAGTTATGACTTGTGCGCGGAGCACGCGGAACGGCTCACGGCCCCGCTCGGCTGGGACGTCGTGCGCCTGGCGTCGACCTTCGTCGAGGCAGGACCGACCGAGGACGATCTGTCCGCGCTCGCGGAGGCGGTGCGGGAGGCCGGTCGGGGGCAGCGCCCGGTCGCACCGCCGGAGCCACCGGGCGTCGAGGAGATCGGCCGGCGCGGCCACCTGCGCATTCTGCGCGCCGAGGGCGACTGACGCCAGGCCGACTCCAGGCCGCGACCGACTTCGGGGCGACCGACTTCGGGGCGGGCGCGCCAGGTACGGACTCGTGGCGGCAAGGGTGCTGCGGTGAGATGCGGGCGGCGGTGGCCGCGGCGCGAAGGAACGGGGGCGGCCCGATCGAGGTGGGGCGCGCGAGATAGAGGTTTGTCGGACGAGATAGAGGTAACGCGAACGAGATAGAGGTTAAACGTCGCGAATCGGCCAGGCTCGGCGGACGATACCTCTCGTTCGTTCGCGATAGCTCTACCTCGGGCTTGGTACCTGTGCTCCGTCCGCGCTCCGGCCGGATGAGCGCGCTTCGACGGCAGCGGTCGCAGCCGCCCCGCAAGACTCATCGCCCTCGGGCAGCCCGGCCACCGCGGCGGTCACCGACACCCAGGCGGTCACCGACAGCCAAGCGGTCACCGACAGCCAGGCGGTCGGTGTCCATCGAAGCGTTCGGCGCCACGGGTTCGGCGCCACGGGTGCCCACACCTATCCGCGCGATCTCTGACGACGGTTCGGCGTCCCACCGCCCGCACCGAGTCAGTACCTGAGCCGCCGAGTCAGTACCGTGCCCGCCGAGTCAGTACCGTGCCCGCCGAGTCAGTACCTGAGCCGCCGAGTCAGAACTGTGCCCGCCGAGTCAGAACCGTGCCCGCCGGAAAACGGGCATTACCTACTGTCGAGGTACTGACTCGACGCAGGAGGTACTGACTCGGCGCAGGAGGTACTGACTCGGCGTGCAGGGCGGCCGCAGCTGGGCCGGTCACTGCGGCGTTCGATTCACCGATCCTCCGCGGGCATATCGCCCAGACACCCCAGCCCCGCCGCCGCCGGCCTGCCCCGCCGCCGGCCTGCCCCGCCGCCGGCCTGCGGCGCCGGCCGCCGTGCCCAGGACGAGTCAGCGCCCCGCCGCGCCCTCGGCCCG
>JAVBMU010000099.1:0-3305 GCA_031552185.1 Cellulomonadaceae bacterium
GGGGCACGTGGCGCCGGTGGGCGCGACGCGGCCGGCGGCCGGCGCGAGGCGAGCGATGCCCGGGGGCGTTCCGGCACCGACCGCACCGGACGCGCGGGCGACGAACGGGTCGGCGGCGAACACGGCCGCCGGCGCGGCACCGAGCACGGCGTCGACGGCGAAGCCCGGCCGTCGAGGCAGCGGCGACGCACCCGCGGCGGCAAGCCGATCGAGGCGCGTGGCGACGCTGCCGGCGGGCCGGACGGGGCCGGCAGGACGCCGGCGGCGGACGCTCCCCCGGTCGACGCCGGGGTCGAGGCGACCGCACCGGACGCGAGCCGGGAGGGCTCCGTCCGCACCCGGCAACGGCGACGCACCCGTGCGGGCCGACCCACCGAGGCGACCGCCGCCGTACCGCCGGACGGCGACTGATCCACTATTTCGCGGCGGCTGAGGCAGAGCCGCGCCGCGCGAGGTAGAGCCGTGCCGCGCGAGGCAGAGCCGCGCCGCGCGAGGCAGAGCCGCGCCGCGCGAGGCAGAGCCGCGCCGCGCGAGGTAAAGCCGCGCCGCGCGAGGTAGAGCCGTAACGCGCGAGGTAGAGCCGTAACGCGCCCGACACGCCGGTCCGCGGACGCCACGGATCTGCCTCGGCCGCGTC
The DNA here is from genome assembly GCA_031552185.1 of Cellulomonadaceae bacterium. Lineage (GTDB taxonomy): Bacteria > Actinomycetota > Actinomycetes > Actinomycetales > Cellulomonadaceae > JAVBMU01. The sequence continues at coordinate 638 of JAVBMU010000099.1, forward strand.
GGCGCTCGCGCGACTCCACGCGTCAGCCTTCGCGCACACCCCCGTGCGAGCGGGATTATCGCCGGCGGCGCGACGCCGGCACTTACGGCGCGCCGGAGTCTCGCGCCGCCAACTTTGTCCGGCGTGATCCGCCCCCCGCGAGGCGTTGCGTCTTGGACTGACTGCCCGGGCAACTGTCCGCATCAATGCGTACAAATTGGACGTGATCGATTTGCGTCGCGAAAGCAGCGTCGCGATATGTTCGCCCGGTCAGATGATTTTCATCCGGAATGATCCGGGGAACGGGGGTCGGCAATGCCGCAGGCACCGAAGGGATTGACGCCGTTCGCGTCACCGGAGCACATGTTGGGGGCCGAATTGCGCCATCGGCGGGAGGCCGCCGGGATGTCCCAGGAACGCCTGGGCACCTTGACCCACCACAGCGCGGCGTTGATCGGGCGGATCGAGAAGGCCGAGCGCCGGGCGAGTCTGGCCACCGCGCAGATCCTCGACGAAACGCTGGTGGCCGACGGCGCCCTGGTCCGGCTGTGGCACGCCGCCCAGGCCTGGCGAATCGAGGAGCGGGCCCGGATCCGGCGCGAGCGCCGGACGGAGACCGCACCGGTGGACCCGAATGTGGGCCTGACCTGGCCGGCGACCACGGCCGAAACGATTGCCGCCGCCATCGAGTTGTGGGCGACGGACCGCCGCGCACCGGAGGCCCTGGAGGCCGGCGCCCCGTCCCTCGGCCAGTTGCTCGACGCGATGGACCGCTGGCCGGCCACGCCGCCGGGCAGCGACGCCGATGTAGCCGGCACCGGCCGGCGCCGCATCGGAGAGACCGACGCGGCGGCGCTGCGCAAACTCAACGACGCTTTCCAGCGGTTGGAGGAAAAGCACGGCGGCAACTTCGGCCTGAGCGCGACCACCCAAATCCTGGCGGAGACGCTGCCGCCCATTTTGACGGGCGAGTACACCGCCGCGACCGGCCGAATTCTGCTGACCGAGGCCGCCCGATTCACCGACCTGGCGGGCTTCATGTGCTTCGACTCGGGGCGTTTCGGCCGGGCGCAGCGGTTCTACGTCCAGTCGCTGCGGATGGCCCGGGCGGCGGGAAACAGTGCGCTCGGCGCACATATTCTCACCAATATGGCCATGATGGCCACCTACGGGGGCGACGGCCCCCGCGCGGTGTCGCTGTCCCGCATGGCGGTCGAGGTCGCCCGCGGCGGCGGATCCCGCGCTGAGCTCGCCCGCTGCCACGCCGTGCTGGCCCGGTCCTATGCGGCAACCGGCGACGCTCGCGCCTGCCAGGAGGCGATGGCTGAGGCGGAGCGGGTCTTCGACGGCGTCGACCTCGACCGGGAGACGCCCTGGATCCGGTTCTTCACCGAGCGCCAACTCGAGGCCGAACGCGTCTACGCCCGGTTCGCCATCGACCAACGACCGGCCCTCCGTGAGGCCGCCGGCGCCATCGGCGCACCGACCGACGGAATGGACCGTCGGCACGCCTACACCACCACGCTGATCGCCACCGCGTTCCTGCCCACGGACGACGGCCGGGACCGGGGCACCGACGTCGAGACCGCGTGCGCCATCCTGACCGACCTCATCCCGGTGCTCCGGGGCGTCACCAGCGCGCGGGTGCTGAACGCCGTGAATGCCGCCCGGGCGACGCTCACCCGGTACAACCACCTGGGCGTGGTGCGAGACTTCGAGGAACGCTTCGCGGGCGTGATCGGCTCGAGCACCGCGGCGTGACGCCGGCGGGCGTCGCAGCCGGTGCGGGAGGGATTTCCCGGGCGCGAGGACATTCTGCAATTATCGTATGCGTCGCCCGCCCGGGGCGGGAGCGTCGCGCCCCGCGGTCGGCGCCGCCGCACGCTGATCGCATCCCGGAGCCGAAGGAGACCCCGTGAAGATCATTCGACCTCTCGTCGCGGTCGTGACCGCAACCGTCCTGGCCGGAACCTGCGCCTGCTCCGGCGGCGGCTCGGGTTCCGGCAGCGGCGGCTCGGACCCGACGTCCGCGGCCGGCTCGTCGTCCACCTCGGCCAACGCCTCGACCGCAGCCGGAACGTCCTCCGCCGCCGGGGACTCCGATTCCAGGAAGTCACAGGACGTGGACCGGGCGAAGCTGCTGACCGACATGGCCGACGCGCTGCGCGGCACGTCGGTGGTGGGCGAGGGCGACCTCGGCGGCATGGGCACCATGCGCATGGTCGCCGACATGCGAGGCAAAAACCCCAAGTCGCAGGGAAGCTTCGACTTGAGCGGTATGACCATGAAGGTGATCGCAGTAGACGAGAAGGTCTACTTCAACATGGGGGATTTCTCCGACAATAAGTACTTCGTCATGGCCCCGGACGGCCCGTTGGCGAAGCAGTTCGCCGGCGTGCTGGAGAGCACCGACCCGGGCACGATCATCAAGAACCAGATCGACGCCGTGACCTCGGTGACGAAAAAGGGCGAACCGACGAGGATTAACGGGGTGCGGGCCCAGGCGTACGACGTGAGGCTCGACCTGACGAAGGTCAAGGGCGCCCAGGCCGAGTCCCAGCGCTTGTCGTTCGAGAAGCTCAGGGAGCAAGGTGCCGATCTCCCGGCCGAGGCCGTCTACACCTACTGGATCGATGAGAAGAAGCGGCCGGTCAGGATCAGGTTCGAGGTGCTGGGCACGAAGACCTCG